>DDVC01000113.1:12380-52415 GCA_002345145.1 Bacteroidetes bacterium UBA2322 | reverse complement strand
TATCGCCCCTCGCAATCTTAGGATGTTTTACCCCCTTCGGGGATTCGTATCTCGTGGCTTTGCCGCCCGATAGGGCTACAGACCGAGCAAAAATTCACTTGAGCAACTACACCCCAAAACAGCAAGAGTTTTTAAACTTTGTTTTGAACCAGTATGTAAAACAAGGCGTTGACGAGTTAGACGACACAAAAATCAGCGACTTGCTTGTGCTGAAATATCACGCCATTGGAGATGCCAAAAAAGAACTTGGCGATATTCAAACAATCCGAAACACATTTATCGGATTTCAGACCTATCTGTATAAAAAAACAGTGTAGCTAAAGCCATAACAGCGTAAGCAGCCACACCCTTCCTCATTGCCCATGAATTATGAATTACCAATACTTACCACCGGCGGTAATAAATCAGTTTTGCACAAAAAAATAGGTTTTAAGAGTGACCAACTCCGGTGTAACAGTCAAAAAAGCCAAACACCAAAGTTATCAACCCAATTACCTGAAATTAAAAAACCAAGCATCATGAAAAAGTTTTTGTTTTTATTGGTTACGCTGGCTTGCATAGCAGTAAGCAACAACAGTTATGCACAACAACGCCAAAAAGTAGATGCCGTAAACCGCCCCACACAAAAGGCGGCAACCAAAACCACTACCAATGCCCTTATACCAAAGGGCTCAATGATTATAGGCGGCAGCGCCGGTTTTGACATGCAATTTGAAGACGGAAACAACTCCTCCATCCTTTACTTGTCGCCACAGTTTGGCTATTTTTTAATAGACAATTTAGCCTTGGGCGCTGCCATTTCATTTACCAAAGTAAAAGATGTTGATCCGGTATTCGGTTTTGGTCCGTTTGCCCGATACTACCTCAACAATGGTCTTTTTGGACAGTTGCAATACGAATTTCGGTCGCAACCCACATTCCTTGATGAGCGTATCAATGGCTCGTCAGCAGGATTAGGAGTAGGCTATGCTTTATTTTTAAACAACAGCATCAGCCTTGAGCCATTGGTTTATTACAAGCGTCATTTTGGCGATTTGGGCGAGTTTAACCAAACAGGTTTGCAAATAGGCATCAGCGCTTATTTAGGCAGATAAATATAACAAAACTCCAACTACTCTATATCAACATCCGAAGAGCGGGCAACCGTTTTTCGGATTTGTTGTTTTTAGGTTAAGTTTACTTTAATATAGCGCCTATCACTTTGTAAAAACCGGTTTACTTTTATACCTTTGGCATCTTTTTATTAGATACAGCCCATAACCACTTATTCTACTCCCCCTTGCCACACTTTATGAACACCATTATTGCCATACTACAGATATTTGGGTCGCTTGGTATATTCATTTATGGCATGAAAATACTAAGCGAGTCCTTACAAAAGGCAACCGGCAGCAAACTGCGGCAAGTATTGGGCGTAATGACAGCTAACCGAAGCGCCGGTTTATTTACCGGCTTATTGGTAACCTCGCTTATACAATCTTCATCGGCTACTACGGTTATGCTGGTTAGTTTTGTAAACGCAGGCTTGGTAAGTTTTACCCAATCTATGGCAGTTACTATTGGGGCAAATATAGGCACTACCATAACCGCCTGGATTGTTTGGTTATTTGGTTTTGAGGTGGCTATACACTCGTTTGCTCTCATAGCCATTGGGTTGGCTTTACCGCTACTATTTATAAAAGGTAATGCCCGAAATACAGCCGAGTTTGTAATAGGGTTTGGACTGCTGTTTATTGGGCTTAATTTTTTGCGCCAAGCAGTGCCCGATTTAACTCAAAGCGGCGCTACTTTAGCCATTATTCAGTATTTTTCGGGAGATAATCTTTTGTCGTACCTGTTTTTTGTGTTGTTGGGCATTATTACGTGTGCGGTTATTCAGTCATCAAGCGCATCAACGGCTGCCATAATGGTCATCATGTCAAACGGGTGGATAGAATTTCCTCAGGCAGCCGCAACTGTTTTGGGCATCAATATAGGAACCACTACTACTGCCAATATTGCCGCTTTGTTGGGCAATATACATGCTAAACGAGCTGCCCGATACCATACTTTTTTTAATGTAACCGGCGTAATCTGGGCATTGCTGATTTTTCCTTTCTTTTTACAGTTTATTGATTGGCTGCAATCTCTTATTTTTCAAAACCACACTTCCATACTTACGCCATATAGTATTGCCGGTGCAAACGAACTGATGCTGCAACAGCGCCACAGCATAGAAAGTAACGGTATAGCCATGTTTCATACCATGTTTAATGTGGTTAATGCCTTTTTACATATTTGGCTAATTCCCTACTCCGGCCAACTGATGGAGAAACTGTTTCCGGCACAAGATAAACAAGACGAATCTTTTAGTTTAAGGCATATCAGTTCCGGTTTAGTAGAATTTTCAGAGCTTTCTATTACCGAAGCACAAACGGAGGTACAAAAATTAGGGCAGTTGGTAGAAAAAATGAGCGGCAATGTGGCATTACTGATGTTTGGCGATGTTAAAAATCGGGAAAATCTGATTGCAAAAATTGAGCGTCGGGAAGAACTAACCGATGTGCTGGAAAAAGAAGTAAGCAGTTTTTTATCGCGCATCATTACCGCCCAAATTACCGAAAATTCCTCTAAACAAGTGCGTACCATGCTCAGTGTGGTGAACGACCTGGAAAGTACAGCCGACCATTTACACAAAATAGCTCTAAGAACGGGTAAATTTTCAAAACTTACCAAATCGCCGCCACGCGAGGTGATGCACGAACTGCAAAAAATGATGACCCTTACCCACAAAATAATTGTGGCTATGAATAAGCAAATGTCATTTGAAAACAGAGTTCCCGATATTCAGGAAATTGAAACAATAGAAACCGAAATAAATAATAGCTACAATGAGCAAATAGCTTTACACTATCAGCGCATTAAAAGCAACCGATATGAATTGGAGGAAGGCATCATTTACCTGGATATACTCCGCAGCGCCGAAAAAATAGGTGACCACGTAAGCAGCATCATGCGTTTGTTATCGGGAGCCAAGCAGTAAAAAAGTGAATAGTGAATAATTATGAATTATGAGTGTTTAGTAGCAACTAATCACTAATCAGCGTGAGGTTGGAGTTGTGAGCTTGCGCAAAGGCTTACCTCAAAAGGATTTCAAACAGGTGGGGCGATATATTTTGGGGCGTTGCACTTTTCAAAAACCAAACGCGCCATTTTATAGCTGTTGGTGAGTAACACACAAGGGGCAGCGCCCTGTAATCTTGGTAGAACAGATGCGTACCTTGTTTTTATCAGGTGCAGCGCACCGCAATCTGTTGCCCATTTTAACAAAACACACCTAAACCTTATGCAGATTTTACCCCACTATCGGGCGTTCATTTTAACTCCAACTTTACGTTACTTAATCCTGTATTTTTCAAAAATCTGTGCAAATCAGCCCCATCCGTGTTATCCGTGCGCTAATTGCTACCGAAAATCTTACCAATTAACCGGCAAATACACCATGAACCTGCATGATGGGCAGTACCTAAGTAGTTACTTTTTGCCTTAACTAAACTTCTCCGCAGTTACCAGAATCTTACCCCGTTGCAAACCTTTGGCGGCACAGTTCGTTCTTAGAGGCATGAAAACAATTTTGGTTTGGTTCAGAAACGACCTTCGCATAAGAGATAACGAAGCCTTATACCGCGCCGTGCAAGATGCCGAACAGGTAATACCGGTTTACTGCTTTGACCCGCGCCATTTTGCACCCACCCCATGGGGTTTTCCTAAAACCGGCGCTTTTAGGGCACAGTTTCTGATACAGGCAGTTGCCGATTTGCGCTTTGCCCTGCAAGACCTTGGCGGAAACCTGCTGGTGCGCATGGGTAAGCCCGAAGAAATTGTGTTTGCCCTTGCCAAGTTTTACCAAGCCGATGCCGTTTACTGCCAACAAGAAGCTACCTACGAGGAAAGCCGCATAGAAGATGCCTTAGACCAACATTTGGCTGCCATTGATGTGCCGATTGAGTTTTTTTGGGGCGCTACGCTTTACCATTACGACGATATAACTACCACGCAAAGCATTAAACAACTGCCCGATGTTTTTACGCAGTTTCGTACCTATGCCGAAAAACACCTTGCCGTTAGGGAAGCCCTGCCACAGCCAAACCAAATTATCCTACCACCCAATATAGTGCCGGGCTCTATTCCCGCATTATCCGATTTTAACCTCATACTGCCAAAACCCGATGCCCGCGGGGTTCTGCCCTTTAAAGGCGGTGAAACCTATGCCCTTCAACGACTAAAATACTACCTTTGGGAAACCGACCTGCTCAAAACCTACGAAGAAACCCGAAACGGACTAATAGGCGGTGATTATTCGTCCAAACTATCGGCATGGTTGGCGCATGGCTGCATTTCGCCCCGAACCATTTATGAAGAGGTACAACGCTATGAGGCAGAGCGGGTAAAAAACAAGTCCACCTACTGGCTTATTTTTGAACTGCTGTGGCGCGATTATTTTAGGTTTGTAGCCATGAAATACGGCAGCCACCTCTTTAAACCTGCCGGCATAAAACAAGATAAAGCTACCGGCGCTAACAACCTGGAACTGTTTAACAAATGGGCAGCCGGACAAACCGGTATTCCTTTTATAGATGCCAACATGCGCGAGCTAAACGCCACCGGCTTTATGAGCAACAGAGGCAGGCAAAATGTGGCTTCGTTTTTGGTTAAAGATATGGGCATAAACTGGCAACTGGGCGCGGCTTACTTTGAATCATTGCTCATAGATTACGATGTTTGCAGCAATTACGGCAACTGGAACTACATGGCAGGCATAGGCAACGACCCCCGCGAAAACCGATACTTTAACGTGCTTAGCCAAGCCCTGCGCTACGACCCACAAGGTAAATATGTAAAACGCTGGTGCCCCGAATTGGCAAAACTGCCTTCGCCCCGCATTCATGAGCCTTACCTGCTCAATGAGGCTGAACAAAAATACGTGGGCATCAGAATTGGCAGAAACTACCCCGCCCCCTGCATTAACCTGAATACGTGGAAAGCAAAGATTAGTGGTTAGTGATTAGTGTTTAATGGTTAGTGATTAGATGGCATATAGTAAACCAACGTAAGGTTGAAATTAAAATGAACGCTTGATAGGGGTAAAATCTGCGTAAAGGTTAGATGCACTCGGTTAAAATGGGCGGCAGATTGCGGTGCGCTGCACCTGATAACAACACGGTTTGCCGCTGTTCTACCAAGATTACAGGGCGCTGCCCCTATTCATAACAAGGCACGCATATATTTTACTTATTATGCAAAGGTGCAGCGCACCAAAATATAGGTAGCCACCATGTTAATGCCCAATTAACAAGGTGCGGCGCACCGAAATATACTGCACCACATTTTTAAACCCCACTTTTACCCAATTGCGCCCTTAATTCCAAAATTCCGTGCAAATCAGCCAAATCCGTGTTATCGGTGTGCTAATGGGTATTCAGTAGTGGGTAATTTGTAATTCATAACAGTACAGACGCACGGCCGTGCGTCTCTACCTTTTTCACTCTTCACTTTTTGCCCCTTTGCGCCTGCGAACCTAACTATCCTGATAGGTGTTTTACATGCTGTTCTATGGCTTCAGCACAGTACAGCAGCCCTGCCCATTTTGCCATTTTCAAAACCTTAAATACTGCATTATGTCATTACGATTAGGCGACATTGCCCCCAATTTTACCGCCCAAACCACCCAAGGTGAAATCAATTTTCATGAGTGGATTGGCAACTCGTGGTGCGTATTTTTTTCGCACCCCGCCGATTTTACCCCTGTTTGCACTACCGAGTTAGGCAGAACCGCCCTCCTAAAAGGCGAGTTTGAAAAACGCAACACTAAGGTTATTGCCATTTCGGTTGATGACCTTAACTCGCACAACCGCTGGATTCCCGATATTGAAGAGGTGAACAACGTGCAAATGAACTTCCCTATCATTGCCGATGAAAACCACACCGTAGCACAACTCTACGACATGATTCACCCAAACGCCAGCGAAAAAGCCACCGTAAGGTCGGTTTTTATTATTGGTCCCGATAAAAAAATTAAACTCACCCTTACCTATCCCGCTTCTACCGGCAGAAACTTTAACGAAATACTGCGGGTTTTAGATTCGCTGCAACTTACCGCTCAGTACAGCGTAGCCACCCCCGCCGAATGGCAAAAAGGTGATGACGTAATTGTTACCCTAAACGTTCCTACCGAACAAATACCGGAAAAATACGGCGCACAACCTACCATCAAAAAGCCGTATTTGCGCTATGTGCCTAATCCGGCTCAGTAACACCGCTGCATAAAAACACCAAAACCCCCAATGGCTTTATGGGCTATCGGGGGTTTTTTGTAGGGGGGCGAGAAAATGAGGTAAAATGAGATTTGGTGGGTTATGGAACAAATTGTGGCTGTTACTCCAAACATACTTTTTGAAGCCGGAGGGGATTGGATTATCCTTCCTTTGGGAGACATGAAGTATATTTGTGAGGCGAAGTTGTACGGCTTACTGTGGGGGTAAAGTTTGGTAAAATGTGCGTTATTTTAGTAGTGAGGGTACAAAAACTCGTTTCGCGCGCCTTGCCACCGCAAAACGAATTCTGCTACTTCAGCAGTTTGTCTATATTGTTTTTTATGGTGTCAATAGTGATTTTTATGGCAGCAATAAAATTTTCTATAAATGTACGCTGAGCTGGGTTTGCTCTGCTTATTTGCTGTAGGTTGCTTATGAGGAGGTTCATACCCCTATCAAATTCATCATAAACCTTGAGAATAAAGGCTTCTGTAACTTCATTGCGTCTGTTTTCTAAAGCTTGTTGGGAGTAAAACACCTCTACCTTATCATCATAAATACCTCTGCCGGCTAAAATTTTTACTAATACCGGCATAATTTCAATGGCTATTATCAACAAAATTACACCCCAGTACATATTGCGGGCAGCTTTTTTTTGTGGGTCATTGACGAGATTTTGCAGTGCTTGCAGGCGGGCAAGCAAACCATCCCTTAGTTCAATTTTAGGTGCTTTGAGGATATTGTTTTCATAGTAAGTTAATGTATTGTTCCCTCTAACCAGTACAGAGGAGTCAGCAATCAATTTTTTAAGATCTGAGTTGAGCATATCTATGATTTTATTATTTGCATCTATTCTTAATTGTATGTTTTTATTTTTTGTTAATTTAATTTGTTTTGATTCTTCGGATTCGGCATTTGTAATTTTGACAAATCTTCCATTGAAATCTTCGTTTGCCTTTTGTAAGCCATCTATCTGTTTAATTATCTTATCTTGTTCTTTTAAAATATTCATTCTAATACTATCTTTAAGGGTTGCAAATGAAACTTGAAGATTTTGATAAGCGTCCATCTCTTTCAGAGCGTTTTCCTTATGCTCTTTCTGCATCTGAGACCATATCTCCTTTTCAAACAATTTCAATTCAAGCGGAATAGCAATCACTACACCTATAAAAACAGCTAAAACCAAACGAGGTGTAGATTTTAGCAGATCTATGCCGCTCCTGATGATTTCATTCAAAAACTCGTTGCCTTTTTTATTGTACTTGGTTTTTCTGATAGAGGAAACAAGCAAGCGGTCTAATGCAAAAATAAAACTTCCCCATAATACACCCATAAGTATGGCAACAAAGGTATTGTTAAAAACGCTGTAAATGGCATAACTCATGGAGATGAAGGCGAAAACAGCCGTAAAGAGGATTATTGCCCCTATACTTACATACTTAGGATGTTCTGCCCAAATATTGTCGTTTGGTTTGAGAAGTACGCGCAAATCAGCGCCGGAACAATAAAGGAAGAACAGCTCAACGGCATTTAATCTTCGTTGCGGATAGTTGTTGTTGTAGTTTTGCGGCTTCATATTATACAAGTTTTTTTTCTTTTTTAAATTCAGATTTAATGGCGGTTTGTAAGTGGCGCTGGGAGATAGTGGGTAGTTTTGCCTGAATGGTTTTTAAGCAAACAAACTGAAAGATATTGGCAATGTTAGCGCCGGTAAGCTCGTAGTGGTTGGCTATATGCTGTAGGTCTATGTTTTTTTCTAAGGATATATGTGCAGGCAGGCGGTGTATCCATTTCTGCCACAGCAGTAGCCGCTCTGCCGGACGCGGCAGCGGAAAATGTACAATGGTATTAAAGCGGCGTATGAAAGCCGCATCTAAGTTGTTTTGAAAATTAGTGGCTAAAATAATAATGCCATCAAAGGTTTCCATTCTTTGCAATAAATATGCCGCATCTTGGTTGGCGTATTTATCATGCGCATCGCGTATTTCGGTGCGTTTGCTGAAGAGGGCATCTGCTTCGTCAAAAAAGAGTATCCAGTTTTTGTTTTCGGCTAATTGAAACAGGTTGGCTAAGTTTTTTTCGGTTTCCCCTATATACTTTGAAATAACCAAAGACAAATCAATCCTATACACATCGCGTTTTACCGCATCGCCCAGCAGGGTGGCGGTAAGCGTTTTTCCGGTGCCCGATGGTCCGTGAAACAAGGCGCGGTAGCCAGGTTTAACCTTACCTTCAAAGCCCCACTCTTGCAGCAAAATGGGGCTGTGTTCTAACCACATTTTGATTTCTTCTAATTGCTGTAAGGTTTCCTCCGGCAACACCAAGTCTTGCCATGTTTGGCGGGTAGTGAGCAGCTGCGCCGGAAAATGCGGGCTAAGTTGCGGTTTAGGCTCCTGACCGGTTAGGAACAGCGTTACATAATTGGGGTTTAGTATAAGCCTGCCACTCATTACCGGTTCTCCATCGGGCACTTCTTCTAAATATAAAATGCGGTGCCGGGCAAAAAAATGAGTAGGGCAAAACAGTGTTTGTTGTATTTGCAGGCGTTTTGCAGTATCGGTACCGGCAAGCACCAAAAGGGCGGTTTCGCCGGTGGGGAGTATGCCGCGGTGGTTTTTGCCGCGCACGCCGCCCAAAAATGGCAGTTCGCCACCTTCGGGCAGCAGTTCTTGTATGATAGGGGTAAAAAAATCGGGGTATATATGGGGTATCAACGCAAGTAGTAAAAGTATTTGCTCTTCGGTATGTAACCGGTTTTCCTCCAACCATTGAATAAAGGGTTGTGGCAGGCATAAAGCAGCCGTATCTGCCCCGTGGTGCAGGTAACCCTGTATATGGGCTTCAAGACTACGCCTGATATGTTGGGTGAGCATTTCCATACTAGTCCTGCTTAAGCATTATCAATAACTACTTTTTTTCGCGTACCTTTTTTCCTTTCCCACTTTTTAGACTTGTATTCAAGTTCCTGCCAAACGCAAATCAATTTTTCCGCCACTTCTTCATTGCTGCCCTCTTTGTACACAACTTTCACTTTATAGTAATAAACTTTGCCCTCATTTAGCCCATCCCAAATGGGGTTCTCTACGTCACTCACATGTTTTTTATTTGCTGTGCGGGTTATGGGCGTAAGGTTATACGGATCGCCCGGTCCGCCAAACCACTCGTTTAGCAGGTGTCCCCTTACAAAACGAGTTGCTCCGCTTTTCTTAAATTTTTTTTTCTTCACTTTTTTCCACAACTTCGTACTTGCGCGTGGTGGGCTGCCAACGATATTTTTTTTAGATAAAATCCAGGCGGTCATGCTGGTAGCATCGCCGTCTGCTCCTCTTACCTGACCGTACTCTACAACAGACGGGGGTAGTTCGGAAGGAGGAGGTGCGGGAATTTCTTTCAAAATTTTTGCCAAACGGTTCATCTCCGTTCTGATCAATTCGTGCTTTTCGGGGTCTCTTGTTTTTCTTATTTTGTCTATAATTATTGCAGAATCAATGGCATCTTGTATCTTATTTAAAACATTGGGTTTGCCTTTATGGGCTTCTTTCATGTTATTATTCAAATACCTGCGCAGAGGTTTAGTTTTGCTGGCTATCATTAGTTGTCCGTTTTCGGAATCGTTCTCAAAGAAAAGCGTATGTATTTCGCCGTTTTCTAACATTACCCGTTTTCTATGTTTCCACCATTGGACAACGGTTTTGGATATGGTTTGGGCAGCGCCTCTGAACATTTGAGCAGCTTTTTTCAGCAAACGTATAATTACCCTTTCAATGCTTGCCTGAACAGAATAAACAGCATTTTTAACCTTACCGGTAATTTTGCCAATACCCAGTAAATTTGCCATGAAACCAAGCGTAAGGGGCAAAGTTTGTGAAAGTGCATTTTCTATACCTGCCGCTACTGCTGTTACATTGTTTTGCGATATGGGAATGATTAAACCGGCAATGGTACGTATGAGTTGTGCAACGTACTGTATTTTGCTGACAAAAAATGTAAATAAATCGTAAATAGTCATACATGCTTTTATAAATGCACCGGCAGGAGTAAACAAACTCAACAGCCATTTATAGGCTGCCTCAACTATGGTTTCTTTTATCATGGATTGTATTTTTTCCATGATCGTTTCTTTAAGGTTAGTAAGTTGCGTTTTGATGTACTGCCAAACGCCGCTTACACCTTCCCGAATAAATAGGATAAAAATTTGGGCAGTTGATTCAACTGCGCTTATAACCCGCTCGCCCATTAGTTTCACTAAGATGCGGCGTATATTGGCATAAGTAAGCCCAAGCAATTCTGTAATGAATACAATGATTGATTTTGCCGAAAACTCCTGAGGTAGCTGTATGCCTGCTTTGGCTGCTTCTGCAAATAACCAAACCAACATGCCGCGTTGTAGGTGTGTACTTATATTGGCGATAAAGTTTTGGAAGCCTATTTTGATGCCTGCCCATAGGTTTTTGAAGAAAGTTACCGGATTTCGGATAATAGCGCTTATAGCCTCTTTTCCGGCTTGCAGGGTATTGGTCAGCAGATTTTTTAAGTCGGCAATAGTTTGAATTACACCCGATACGGCATCTTTGGTTCTTTGCCACAGCGAGCGGTTTTCGGCTTTTGCTGCGTGGAGGGCTTGGTTAAACTGCTGTCGGGTTTGGTGGTAACTTTGGGCAAGGCTATCGGCAAGTTCTATGTATTTTTGTTGAATTTGCTGCTCCATTTGGTTAAAGCGCTCTTGCATAGCTTGTGCTTCCTCTCTGCCTATTTTTTGCAAATGGCGGGGGAGTTGGTTAATGTAGGTTACTACGGCTTCTTTGCCGGTTGCCACCATTTGTTTCGCTTCGTTTAATCCGGTGGTAACCATGTTTGCCACACGGTTGATAAGGGCATGTATAGAGGTGTGGAATTTTTGGGCAGCCTTTTTAAAATCTGTCATGAATCCTATCCACGAGAGGAGTTGGGTTACCCAGTTCCCGTTTATTTGCTGCACTTCGGCGGTAAAATCTTGCAAGGCTTGTGCTGTGCCCTGCTCAAAAGTGGTTTTTGCCTGCGTTTCGGTAGCCTGTATTTTGGCGGTTACCTGCGTTTGAGTGCGGGTGTAAATTTGGTTGATATGGGCGGCTATTTCGGCGCGTTGGTTGGTGTGGCGGGTTCGGGCGGTATGCTGCCGGTTGGTTACCTGTTGTAAGCCGGCGCTTCTGTGTTGCAGCATTTGGTCTGCATGTCCGTCTAACAGATTTTGGTTATCGGCTGCTGCCTGCTCATGAATTTGCTGCTCATTTTGCCGGTATAACCCGGGGGCGGTGAGGCTGTGTTGTTGCAGGTTTTGGCGGGCGGTAAGGGCAGGGGTAAAAGCAGGGTCGAGCGTTAGCTGCTCATTAGTAAGGTTGGCTTCCTGCATTTGCAGTTCAGCTTGCTCAACGGTATCCTTAAAATTGACCCGATTATCTTCTCTGCGAGGCGGCACAGCATCAGCGCCCGATACAGGCGATAAAACAGGCGTTTCTTCGGTGGTAATGGGTGCTGTGGTTTCTTCGGTTATGCTTTGGGTAGGTGGTGTTTGGGTAGTGGCAGTAGCCAGCGGAGTGGTGGTTTGTGCCGTTTCTGATTCAAAAATTTGCTGGGTACTTTGTTGCAACTCCTGCCCTTGTACCTGTGCATTGTATTGTTGGGCTTCTGCCTCTGTTTGAGGTGTTATGGCATTAATTTTTTGTTGTAGGAGGGTTTTAAAGGCAGTTGTATCAAAATCGGGAACCGGGGTTTGGCTTACCGATGCTAATTGTATGTTTTGGGCGCGGCTTAACCGTTCGTTTCGGGGCGCTTCGGCGGCATGTTGCGCCTCCTCAGATTTGTTGTTTGCCGAACGGTGTCGTTTTACCTTTTGCACATTTTGCTGCAAGGTTTTTTGTAGCCCTGTATAAGTTGCCGATTTTTTAGTTTGAAGGGTTAGTTTATTATCAAATTGATCAGTTTTGTTTTGAGCAAGGGGCGCTGCTTGGTTTTGCTCCGATGGTTTTACTATTGGGGCAATTTTGTTTTCAGCCTTGTTTTTTGGAGGGGTGATACTTGGTAGCTTGGCATCAATTTGCGGTATGGGCATAAAAAAGGGCGCAGTTTTTCCGCCCGCTTTCGGACGCACAAACGCGGCAGTAGCGGGTGGTAAAACGTTGTTGGTTACCTTTTTATCTGTAATTCGCATGGCAGTTGTTTTAGTTATAAAAACCTGCGTTAAACTTGTGGGGGAGGCGGCAAACGGTTGGTTTCAATTTGGTTAA
Source organism: Bacteroidetes bacterium UBA2322 (assembly GCA_002345145.1). Classification (GTDB taxonomy): domain Bacteria; phylum Bacteroidota; class Bacteroidia; order Chitinophagales; family UBA2359; genus UBA2359. The sequence continues at coordinate 39,859 of DDVC01000113.1, read as the reverse complement.
AGTAGGTATCCAATCCTATTCTTTTCAGGGAATCTTCAATGAGCTCGTATAAATACCACAATTCGTTTTGCGGGGTGGCTTTTTTAGCAAGGCAAATATAAAAATCGCTGAGTGGGTCGCGTTTTTGAGAGAAGTACTCTTTTAAAGTTTGTGGGGTATGTTCCTTGCATTTGCAACGCATATATTCAGCTAAAAGGGGATTATCAGGATAATTTTTTAATACCTCTGCCTTTTCACGCAAATTGCCCACCAACTCTTCATTATCCAATTGTTGCAATGAGTTGATAACAAAATGTAAAACATTGTAAAACTGAATCACATTAGCATCGGTAATCCGCTGTATAAAAACAGTTTTGTACAGCCATTCATAAGTTTTGTATTGCTCATTATTTAAACCAACAAGATTGAAAAATGGAAAATCACTACTTGTCATTTCATTCGGATTGACATCTAAATCCACTGTGTTTTTATCTCTATTGGGTGTAAAACTAATGAGAGCAATAAACAGTACTATTAGCGCTGAAATTGCAATCAGTATTATTTCCCATAGTTTTAAGCCGGAGGCATTTTGGTTGTTATCTCCATCTGGGTTTTGAGAGGTGTCAACAGAATTTTCACTCCCGGCAGGTGGTGATTGAGTTGTAGTACTGTTATTTATGGTATCCGTTTGTGCAAATAAATCACAGGATAATGTTAGCAACGAAAACAAACCAATAGAAACAAGCAGCAGTAAAAAAATCTTTTTCATGAGCAAAGTATTTTTAACGCCAGTTTACCCAAACCATGTCGGGCATCCAGGGGAGTTTAACAATATTGATGCTGTAAGGGAGAAAATCGAGGAGTATGTCCACACCGCGTTGTTCTACGGTGAGTTCCCAGCCGTTGGTTGCCCGATGGAGTTTTCCTTCGCGCTGTAAAAAAGTAGTTTGAAAAGTGCCGATACCGGTTTTACCCAATTTTGACCAGTTTTTAATGGCTGCTTCCAGCATTTCGCTGGCGGCTTGGAGGTGCGTATCGGGCAGTATAATTTCGGGTTCTATGGGCATTTGCGGTATTACACCGCAGAGTATTTTGTTTAATGCCAAATCGGGCTCAACGGCTGTTGTTTGTCCGCTGGCTATGTATTGAAGCAGGTAAACGGCTTGCTCGCTACATGACGGGTTTTTAAACCGATTGTCGAGAGTGAGTTCCAAACTTTTAAACAGCCTGGACAAATAAACCCAAACCAAAACTAATCCCGCATTTTGTATGTAAAGGTAGTTAGGTATAGCTGATGGGGCAGGTTTTAGGGTTGTTACTTTGGCAACCGGGGGTTTTGTGTGGGGCTGTTGGGATTTTTCTTTTAGCTGAGGATTTATATTTTGGGTAACCTGTTCGTTATCTGCATCGGGCAACTTGATTACCGGCGTATCATTGGCAGTAGGATTTAGATTATTTGTTAAATCTGCTTTAGGAGAAATAGCGTTATTTTGAAACTGAGGCAGGACTTGTTCAATGATTGCATCGGCAATTTTGGAAGTGTTTAGCGGAAGGGGCTGCATGGCTATAAAACGCGCTATTGCTTTGTGCATTTCAAGCGCCGCTGTTGGCAGATTTGGTAAAAGGTGATTAATTACGGATAGTATAACCTCTTGTAATGCCATTGCGGAAAAAGAAATGCCCGATGCCTGTGGTAACAGCGCAAGTTGCAGTGTTGAAAGTAGCCAAATTTGAGCAAAATTGGCAGCGGGTAAAATGCCGGGGGGCAATTGCAACAAGCGGTTAATGAGCGGGTTATTAAGAATTTCCCGCACAGGGTGGCGCATTTGTTCCAATTGGCTGAAAACCCCCGGCGACAAAGAATGGCTTACAATTTTGTGGATAACCTGCACCGGAAACTGCTTAACCAACCTCAGCATGGCTGTATCGTTATTGCGCAGGGTTTGCAGCAGTTTTACTACTTCTTCCGGTTGTTGATTCAGGAGTAATTCGGTTTCGTCAAAGAGTTGGGTAAATGGCAGGGTGGTTTGGTGGAGGTTAAAAACGCCATATTGCAGGTAGTAAGCTAACTGCCGCAGTACCACCTCGTGAGGTTTGAGGGTTTGCAGATTGCCGGAGTCAGCTACAAGTTGGGGCTGGGCAGCAAGTGCCTGTAGGTTTTCTTGCAGGTATTTTTCCAATTGCGCGGTAAAGCGAGATAGAAAAAGTTGTTCCCAGTTTTCGGTTTCTAAAATCCCGATGTCTAAGGTTAAGGCATCTATGCTGATAACTGTATCCTGCGGCACATAACGGTCAAATATGTCCTGCATCTGCGGCACAATGCGGTCTTTAAAAACACTCACCCACCTGTTTTGGAGTAGGAAAGCGTTTTTTTCATCGGGCATTTGCAGGTCAAATACTTGCTTGGTTATGTGATGCCTTTGGGGTATCATTTTTTAATGGGTGTTTTGGTTGTTGTTGGTATGATGTTTGGTTTGGTGGTAGAATACATAATAAACCTTATAGGTTTACCAAACCTATAAGGTTTAGCGTGCAAGTGTCAGACATTAGCCGGTAGTTTTATCCGATTCATCGTTATTGTCATTGTCTTCGTCTTGTTTTGTTGTTTCCGTTTCTTCTTGGGCAATACTGCCTTGTTCGGTATCGGCAGATGTTTCTGTTGTTTGTTCGGGTTGGGAGGTTTGTTGGGTTACATTTTCGGGGATAGTTTCGGTTGTTGGTTCGGTGTTTTCCGGTTCGGGCATGGTCATTTCCGTTTCTTCTTGGGCAATACTGCCCTGCTCGGTTTTGGCAGGTGCTTCTGTTGTTTGTTCGGGTGGGGTGGTTTGTTGGGTTACATTTTCGGGGATAGTTTCGGTTGTTGGTTCGGTGTTTTCCGGTTCGGGCATGGTCATTTCCATTTCTTCTTGGGCAATACTGCCTTGCTCGGTTTCGGCAGATGTTTCTGTTGTTTGTTCGGGTGGGGTGGTTTGTTGGGTTACATTTTCGGGGATAGTTTCGGTTGTTGGCTCGGCGTTTTTTGGTTCGGGTGTTGTCATTTCCGTTTCTTCTTGGGCAATACTGCCTTGCTCGGTTTCGGCAGATGTTTCTGTTGTTTGTTCGGGTGGGGTGGTTTGTTGGGTTACATTTTCGGGGATAGTTTCGGTTGTCGGTTCGGTGTTTCCCGGTTCGGGTGTTGTCATTTCCGTTTCTTCTTGGGCAATACTGCCTTGCTCTATATCGGCAGATGTTTCTGTTGTTTGTTCGGGTGAGGATGTTTCACCTATTTCGCTTTCGAGGGGTATTTCGGCAGTTTCGGGTTCCGGTTTGTACGTTACGGTTTCAGGTGATATTTGCTCTTTGTTATCTACCGTTTCTATTTGTTGGTCTATTGCCTCTATGGTTTGCCCGTTTAATTGTTCTCCGCTTATAGGAGTAGTATCGTTGAGTTCAGATGCTGTTTCGGCATTTTCAGGTAAGGGTAGTGTTGTTTTATTTTCTTTACTACGTGCTTCCTCAAAAACAGACAAGAATTTTTTCAGCAATGGGTTTTTGATTTCATGGCTCATAGCAATCAGATTAGGCGGGTTCGTTAATGGCTTCGCCGGTTATGGCTTTAATATGCTCTTGGAAACGGTCTTTTTGGGTTTTCACTTTATCGGGATGGCTAAAAATGAGCTGAGGTAAAATATCTTGCAGTTGTTTGATGCAGTTAGTTACCACTTTTTGAGCATCTTGGGGCTGGTGTACACATTTAAGATGCCTGTCTTTAGTGGTTCTTATAAACTTGTCCAAATAATTTTTACCGGCTTCATCTGCCGCAAACAGGTAGCTGGTGAGTTGGTCTTTTATGCCGTCTAACAAGTCTTCGTAGAATTGTCTGTTTGTACTGTTGATACTGCCAAAAATTTCGTTTTCACTTACCGATAGCGCTTCGGTTAAATAGTGGTACGAGTTGGTTTGAAAAAGTAAATGGCTTTCGTACTTCTCCGTTTCGGGGTCTTCCATCAGTGTTTTGCCATGTGGTATAGAGTCTTCAATTACGTTAAAATGCTCTTCTATCAAAGGCATATTGTTTTGCGGTTCTTGTTTCAGGTATTCTTGTACCAGTCCAAGCCGGTTGAGGTAGTTGAGCATCAACTGCTCAAAAAACACTAAGTATGCTTTCAGTTGTTTAACCTGTGCGTGTCGGGCAGGGGGTTCTGTGGGCAGTAAACCCACCGTACCCACACCATATACCAGCGGAAAGTGATTTTGGATGGAGTAGTACTCGGTAAGTTGGTCGTTATTGGGGTAATCAAATCGGGGTATGGGGAATTGATTATCGCAGGGGTTTACCTTAGCTTTTTCGCGTAGTGCTTGTGCATATTGCAAAATATCTATGTTCCAAAGTCGGAAAGGCGGGTTACATGCTCGTTTGTCGGTTTCCTGAAAGTGCAGCGCCGATAGCAGGGCTGAGGCTCGGGGCAAGCGCAGTTTATAATGGGCATGGCGCAGCAGGGTAAGGTACGGCAGACGGTGTTTGTTTGCTTTATCGGCTGTTTCGCCGGTAAGGAGGGCGGTTTGTGCTTCGAACAAACCGTTGATGTACTGCACTAAGCGCAGGTTTTCTATGGCAGCAATTGCCGGTATTTTGGATAGCAGCAGGTCTTGCACCCGGGTGGGGTACAGGTGGGGCAGGTAGGTTTCGGCATTGTGGAGTTGGTCATCGGGCAGGTAGCCTTTTTCGGCATCGTAGTTCGACTCTAACAGCGCATCGGGTGTACTGCCTCCGTCTAACATATATTGGTACGCCTGCATGGTGGGTACAGGACACATATATTGATTGAGGTGGTACATAATTTGCAGGCGCACCTCCTCAGAGTTGCTGCCGGGTTTAAGGGTAATGTTGGCGTGCAGGGCTATTTCTTGGGTTTGCATTAGCCAGGTAAAGAGTGCGGAAAAAGGGGGCTGATTATTATTTACCTGTTCCCAGTTTTCAGACATCTTTACGGCTTCATCAATAATTTCTGTTTGCGCCTTTTTTTTGTTGCTTATTTTTTCGCATAGTTCGGTAAGCTCATCGGGGTTATTAAGAAAATGGTACAGGGCGCAATAAAAACGGCTGTTTTCCTGATAAGGAATTTGGTGGTTTTCATTGGCAATGGTAAACCAAAAGCCAAGGTTACCGGGGTAATTACTGTACAGGCGGGTATGACCGGCAGCGTAATCGTAAATCATAAAAGAATCCTTTATGCCGCCGGCTTGGTTAATATCGTATGGGTCATTTGCATAGGGTTGCTGCTCCTCCATGCAGTCTGCCACCATTTCTATGCGGTTGTGGGGTGTGGGAATTTCATTTTTTTCAAACTGTATGCGGTAGCGGTGGTGTGTTATGCCTGCCTTGGGCTGGGGCAGTTGGGTTTCTGAATGGTACAGGTGGGTTTCGTCGTATATGCGCAAATTGTACGTGGCTAAGTCTAAGTTGTTAGCAGCTAAGTTTGCCAGCGTTTCCCAATCGGTAAGGTTGGTTATGGTAAAGCGGGTGCGAAAAGTGCAGGTATCTGTATCGCCGGGCGGGGCAGGAAGCTCCACTTGCACATCTAAGGTATTCATATCTTCGTGCAGTTTTACATCGGGCTCTAAGGCAAGATGCAGGCTGATGGATTTTGTATCTTTGTTTGCCAATGCCCAGGCGTTTTGCACCCCTTTTATCCCGATGAGGCAGCGGCGGTAGTCGTTTAGCGTTACGGGTTTCTGAAGGGGCAGAATTTTGGTGGCAGTTTTAAAACGCTTGTGGTAGGTTTCACCTCCAAACAAATTTGGAATAGGCAGGGCTGCCCTGTACTCTAAATCGGTAAGGGCATAACAAAGTGCTTCCAATATGGTAATACCCGGGTCGTGGAGGTTGTGGTCGGTCCACTGATTGCCGGATAACTGCCGGATAAGTTCTAATCCTTCTTGCCGTAGGGTTTCAAAATTGGTAATAGGGGGCATGGTGGCGTTTTTTTTAACGTACTGAGAGTTGTGGGTATCTCTTAGGGGGTTACCTCAAAACTTATGGATTTGGTAAATCGACAAGTTTATAAGAACAACAGTGGTTTAAGTTTAAAGCGCCGGTGGTGTGGGCGGCTCGGAAGTGAATACAGCGCCTATTCCATAGAATTTGTCAACCATTTTTGCTTTTATGCCTTCTATCGTGCGATCGGGATTAGACTTATTATGAGTATCTATCTCATACAAAACATCAATGGTTACTGATATCCCCCCTCCACCACGAGTTGCATCAAGCGGCAGATTTATAATCAATGGTATCAATCTAATTCCGCCATGTTCTAAAATGCTGGTAACTAATCTGCCACCATCTTTAATCTCAATTTTTGCGTATTGTAGCTTTTCAAATTCGGTTTTTAACTCGTCCAAAATATTGTCCAAATTTTGCTCCGGCTCAATACAAGTTACCACAAAATTTTTCTTAGTTTGTATATCAAGCGTAAATTTCTTTTCAATTACTTCCACAGTAGAAATTTGATGACTTAAAGGCGCAGATACGTTCTTGGAAGTAGGGTAATGTACAACAATGTTTATATTAGCAATGATGTCTTCAGATTTTTGAGCTAAAAATGCAGAAATATCCTTATCATCATTGAATAAATCAACGCTTAAATAAATTTTTTTCAAGTAGTTGCTGTATTCATTGTAGGGTGTGGGTATAGCTACGTGAAGCCGATAGCCATAAATAAAATCTTTTGGCTGCCCGGGATTGCCGAATAAGTCTTTTTGACTTATACTCTCAATAGATTCTTTTCGCAATGTTTCAATATTTTCAGGTGCAGCAATATGCATAGCGCCACCTTTTCGAATAAAGGTTGTGTTAAAAGTTTCTTCTACTTCATTTTTTTCTACCTTTTTATATGTCGTTTTCTCTTCAAAAAAACCATACCCCGATACCCAAATGGTTTCATGCCCGTTATAGGCGCTATCAAGGAGGTCTTCAAAATCTTGCTGCGTGGGGCGCTTACCTGCGCTAAAAGCATTTTTTAAATGGGAGAGTTTTTGCTTAGCCATGATTAAGATTGTTTTAAATAATAAATTTGTTTTTTTTGTTAATGAATGTATGCGTTTACTGCACCAACAGGTTGCGTTCTATAGTGGCAAGGTATTCTATACCGTCTTGCACTATTTTTTTTGTTTGGTGGGATTTTAGTATGATATTGTCGTTGTTTTGGTGGAAACGGGAGATAACGAGGATTTGGGGCGATGCAGATAGGTCGTTATCGGTAAGTTCCTGTTTCAAGTCTGTGTCTTTATATACAGCTATTACCAAGTCTTTTACCTCTTGCACGTAATCTAACTGCACCAGTTCGTTTAAAAGGAGTTCGCGCTCGGTGGTTTGCAGGTCTTTTACTGTTCGGAAGGCATTTACCCTCGGCTCTCTTTTTTCATTAAAAGGCGACAGGTAGCCGGCAATAAACTGTTTAAGTTGGCGCTCAGAGTAGTTGCGGTCGGCACCGGGGGTAAAAGCTACCTTACAGGTTACGCCAACAAAGGCATACACCGGATTAACCACCTTTATTTCCATTAGTGGGGAGGATACGGCTTCTACAGCGCTTTCAATTTGCCGGCGCAGGGCATAGGGGCACAGGGGCCGGTAAGGCTGGTTGGTATGCGGGTAGGGCACGCATACAATTTGGCGCTGATAGCCGTTGTCTGTACATTTAACCGCCCATATTTGGGCAAAGTTTTCCAAAATCCAATGCTCTGCATCCCATACCTGCATACAACGGTTTTTATGGCGCAGGCGCTCGCTCACCCGAACATAAAAATGGTCATCGGTTTCGGGTGCAGCGCCGTTAACGGAGGAAAAGGGTTGTAGCACTTCTGTTATGCCTGCCTGCCTAACGGCTAAAAACTTAATGCTTTGGGGGGGTAATCCGTCTGCCAGGTGCGGCGGCGGCGTAGCGGTATGGACAGGCATTTGCAACTGCACTGTTACGGCATTGGTTTGAATATACCGTAGTAGGTTGAATGTGGCGGCATCCTTTTTTACACTTACCGATAGCCAAAAATTGCCCGATGGCAACAAGATGGTATTATTGGCGGTGGCATCTTGGGGCAATTGCAGGGTAACAATGCCCGATTGGGAGAAGCCTTTTGTGCCATCTGCCAAAAGGTGCAGCCCAAGGGGTTTCCATTGGTTGTTGGAAAGATAGCGCCATTCGGGTTTGGGTAACTCTGTATCTAAATTTTTAGCCGTGTAAGGCTCAAAATGGAAGTACAGGGTTATGTTTTGTTGTGTTTGCGCCTTGGTAATGGCTATATACATACTACCCTCTTCCTCTTTGTAACAGGGCATGAGTAAGGGCTGCTCCTTTTTTTCAGATTGCTCCTCTTTACAGTTATTGGAGAGTTTGGTTATGTTGTTTTTTATTTCCTCTTCATCATTGCCGGCGCTGTATGTTTCAAATCCAAAGGGGTGCAGGTGCAGGCAGGTGGTGTATGAAGCGGTTTTAGGGGGTTGCACCTTGCTGGGGGTAAAAAATACGGTATCTACCGCCGTGTAATCAATGCTGATTTTATCGGCTGTGGGGGTGTAAGGTTTTTGGGGGATGGAGGCAGTTTTTTCAACATTTATACCATCAATTTTTATATTGTCTATCATACTTTTTATCTCATTAATTAGATTATTTTTATTAATTTCTTTTTTTTCCTGTGTTTTTAAATTTTTGAGAATTCCACACATTTTATTACATAAATAGAGTTTCATCTCTTTAATAGCCTCTAACCAAGCCGCATCAGTTGCTTTTTCGCCTTTAGGCATAAGGTTTTTGACTTCTTGGTCATTTAAATCATTAATTTTTTTCGCAAAGTCGTTCCAATCAAAATTTTCAGTATTTGGGTTTATCTGGTTAAGTAAATCGCAAATTTCTTTTAATTTATCAAGACTTTCTTTGTTATCTTTAGTAAGTATTAACACAGTGTCTTTTTGAGAGAACCAATTGTAAATCTCATTCAAATATTCTACAACGATGTTTGTATTGGTTGGTGTTAAAGCAGATTCAATATCTTTTTTAATTTCATCTTTTATTTTCCCAAATAAGTCATCAATAATTGCTTTCTGATCTACCGCACTGCCCTCAATTTTTACATTAGCTAATTTTCCTAACTCAATTACCGTAGCCGTATAAACATGGGTATATAAACTATGCCCAAAAGCATAGGGCGGATTGGAAAGGGTGAGGCGAAGAAACCCCCGGTTGAGTTGTTGGGTGTAGCGGTCAAACTGCGGTAGGTGAGGATAGGCATTAGCCAAGCTAATTGTTGTTCGTATATCAATAGAGGACTTGGTTGACCGCTTTTCGTTTTTCGGTTGTTCTTCGTTTTTCGGTTGTTCTTCGTCTTTCAGTTCGCCAAACAAATTAGACTCTGCACCCCCATCCCATTCTGCTTTATTAAGCAGGGTAGTTTTTACCTTAAATTCAGCTATCTGCTTTTCCCAAACCTTGTTGTTCAAATCTTTGTAGCCCTTGTAGTGATTTTTAAAACTATCGGGCAGACCGCGCCATTCTATATTTACTTTCAGGCTTTCTAATTTTTTGCTGAATACCTCGTGGCTGCCAATGTAGAAATTAGCGCCCAGCACCGGCTCTGCGCCAAAAATGGCTATGGGTTTGGTGGCGTCTAAAACACCTAAATCGTTTTGGAGTATAAGGTCGTCAAATTCTTTTACCTCGGCATGTAGTTGTATGCCCAGTATTTGCATGTGGCGCAAAACAGGGTAGTGTTTACTCCCTTCTTGGTTTACAAGGCATTGCAGTACGGGGTACGCTGTGCTGTATTGGCATTGGTGGGCATCTTCGGTATAGTTTGCAAAAGGCGGAAAATCTTGGGGTAGGGTGAATTGAATAATCACCTTTGTATTAATGCCCATTTCTTTCTCCGCCCCATCAATAACCGGTATTGCCAGCAACGTTGCTTCAATGTTTTTATCTGCTATATTTACCCACTCCTTTTCGGTGGTGAGAGATATGGCAAGAGGGTTTTTCAGTACAGGAACCGGAAGAACCACTTTGTTTTTTGTGAAATTTATTAATTTATCTTTCAATTCGTTGATATTGGATTTTAAACCGTTGTATTGTTCATCGGCATTGTTATTATTTGCATCGTATTGAATAGTATTATCGGCGTTTTTCAATTCATCATTCAAATTGTTTAGTTTTTCTGCCGCCTCATTTATAACTGTATTGTATTTTTCTTTTAAAATAGTTTGCAACGCTGATAATTTTTCAGTTGATTTTTTGAGAATTTCTATCAGATTTTGTAGTGTAGTTTTAAAAGTGGCGAATGCTTTTGCCACTTCCTCCTTGTATTCATTTTCGGTCTTATCGTTCTTAACTACATTCTCAAGGGTTTTCAATTTATCAGAAACCTCATCAAATACTAATTGCAGAAATGGATTAAAGTAATCTACTTTATTAGCCAATTGGAGGGTTAGGGTAATGGTGCGAGTACCGCCGCTTAGTTGCAATACAGGAGAAGCCAAGGCAAAGCCCAAATTGGCTTTTGGGTGTTGGTTGTTGCCAAACAAATCCCATGCGGTGCCTTTTTGCAGGTCTTGGCGTTTGACAAGGTCATCGGCGGTTTGGGCAAGGGTATTGGCATGTGGGGAAGTACTTTTATCAAGAAACAGGGTTTTCAGGGCTTGTATGTGGGCATGGTTGAGTATCGTTTTATCAAGGGGTTGGTATAACAATTCGGGTGCGCCGGGTTGGGGGGCGGCAAACAAGGTTTGGGGCGATATGACAAAATTGGGCGTATTAGGGGCTAAGGAGCAGCAAACAATAGCGGTATCGGGCTTAGGCGGGCGAGGTTTAAAGCCCAGTATTTGTTGGTAGTAAAAATCTAAGTTTCTGCGGGGCAGTTGGTTGAGTTGTAGTCGGGCGTGGTCAAACAGTTTCAGAAAGGCAATAAACAAAGCCTGATGTGGGGGGTGGTTGGCGGTAAGGGTATAAGGGTTGTTATCGGGTGCAAAGAGTTGTTCCCATGTATGTCCGTAGTTGTCTGCCGGGAACAATGCTTGGAAAAACTCGCCCCAATTTCCATCGGGTTCATTTTGCTCATTGTAATAAGGCATAAAATGGGCTAAATGCTGTACAAACCGTATTATATCGCGGGTACTGCGCTCATCGGGCAGCACATACTGTGGCATAAGTGCAGGCAGGTATCGCTGTATTTGGGTAGTACCGTATGTATTCATAAAAGTTTACAGTATAGGTGAATAAGAGGCGGTTGGGGAGTTGGGTTATTAGCAATCGGCGGCAGAAGGTTGGTTATTATTTGGTTTTACTTTCAGGTGGGCAAAGTACAGTTGCAAGCGCAGCAGCAGGTAGCTCAGAAAAAAGGGCAATAATACCACCATTACGGCAGGCAGTACCAGCAGCCATGGTTGGTAAACAGCTAAATTGCCAAAAGGGGATAAATGAACACTTTCGGTAGTTGTACTTCCCTTTTCAAATACTTGCCCTGCAAACCCAAGGTAGGTCATACCACAAAGCAAGAGTATGGTAATGACAGAGGTAAGCCGAGTTACAAAAGCGCCGGTTTGCTGCTGTGGGGCAATGAGGTTAAAAACTTGTTGGTTAAACCGCTGCATTTGTGCCGACTCTTGTTGAATGTGAGGCGATAAGGCGAGGGGTTGCATATTGGTTTGGGGGGTAATTACCAGCGCTTTGGTAATGTTTTGGGAAGAGAGAACCGGTTTATTGAGTTCTTTTTGGTAATTACTTGTTTTGGCATACGATACAAGATTGGGTAAAATACTGATGACAACCAGCACAAAGGATAAAAATCCAACGCTTAATTGTGAAAACGGGGCATTTGCAGAATTTAGCTTTGGAAAAATGACATCAAAACCTTCAATGGTGTAGTGGGTAGCCACAGCCATACTCAGCGCCCAACAAACAAATAGGGTAAAAACGCCCAACCGCATTAAGATGCTGCTCAAAGAAGGAAACCTGCTATTGGGCTTTTCGGGAGGGGGCGGTGTTTGTGGCACAGATTCGGTTTTGGCAGTAGTTTCATCTTTTTCTATTTTTTGCACTATTTCCCGAAGCGTCTTAGCAGCCAAAGCAGCGATACGATGAGTTGGGAGGCTGCCAGTTTTAACAGTAGGGTTATTCAAAATTGTTTCCCAAATACTATCATCGGCATTATTATTGGTTACTATCGATTTGCCAAATAAACCGGCAATAATGCGGTTACGTTCCTCCTTTCCGACAGCGGTGAAATCGTCGGGTTTTAAGCAGAATGCTATTACCGTAGTAGAGAACTCCTCAAAAGAATGGCGTTTTACCTCTTGCGCTACTATTGGTTTAAGCAAGTCGGCAAGTTTACTTAGGTCTGTATTATCCGGTAAACAGATAAACAGGTATGCCAGTTGGACAGCCAGATTTTGGGGGTCTATAGGGTTATTGCCGGGGTTACTCATCATTTGCTTTTTTTAATTGGGTGAATTGGGTGTTTTAGAAACTTCCGGCGCTTATTAAAGAACGGGGGCGGTAAGTTCGCCATTGAGGTAAAAAGGAAACACCATATTGGAGCGTGCATTGGTAGCTCTTACGGTGTAATCTAACTCAATCAGGAGGGTATCGGGGTTTTCGGGATAATAGTGTACTTGCAGGTTGTCAATGATGATGCGCGGTTCGTGCAACCGTATGGCGGTTTCGAGCGCCGATTTAAACAAGGTAGCGGTAGTGGTATCCATGGAGCTGAAAACCAAATCGTGCAAATTGCAACCATAACCGGGCTGCATAACGCGCTCACCCAAGGAGGTATGGAATAAAATATGCAGCGACTGGCGTATATCTGTTTCTGCGTCCACCATTTGGGTTTCGCCTGTGTTTTTACCATTTTTATCCACCTTTTTAAACACCGGCGGAAAAGCCCAACCCCGCCCAAGAAAAGCATTGGGTTGGTCTTTTAGGAATGTGCGAGTTGGTTTATTACAGTCATTCATTTTTACAACAATTAAAGGGGGTTAAAAAACAGTTTATCCAATGATAACGGTTGGGCAGCCTACGGCAGCGCCTGCCCCGCAAATACACATATCGCCTACTCTAAGCGCCGGTTTACCGCCTATAAAAACAGTGCCACTGCCGGCAGGAAAACTGCTCACGGTGGGTTGGTGTACGGTGGGCGGCAGCGAACATACGTGCATATCGCCTACTACGGCGGCGGGCATACCACCTATGAGTACGGTGGCAATGCCGGGTCCGGTAATAGTGCCTCCGTGTGTACTGGTGTCTCCTGCTCTGGCTGCTGCGGGCATAGGAAGGTGTGGTTTAGTGGGTTAAAGAATTATGGGTTATGTAAATTTTGTTTTCTTCATCTGAAATGCCAAAAATTGTTTATTTATTTTGGGTTTTGATTTTCCATTTTTATTAACTCTTTGTTTTCTTCATCTGGATTGCCAAAAACGTTATTTACAATATGGTAAGCAGCTATTAAACCTAAAATGAAAGCGCCCAAATAGACAAAAAACGCAATAGCCATTCCACTCAACCCTAATAAAGCCAACATTTGAGAAATAAATGCAACCGAAAACGTGGTAACAACTATTCCTGTAACCCATTCTACTAACAACTTTTTAAGGGTTTGCCATTTATCTTCACTCTTAACAAGCTCTATTATGCTTACTGTAATGTTTATGACAAGCAACTTAGTTGTAAGTTTTTTTGCAATTTGAAGTGTTTTTGCCATTAGTCTATCGAGTTTCTTTATTATGCTACTATGATTTTCAAATCTACCCAAGTGCCGGGGAAATTTATCTATATTGTTTTGGTTCCAGTGAAGTGGATCATGAGTTTGAGTACCCAGAGGATTATGGTAATCGGGCGCCATATAATTTTTAGAAACACCTTTGCGCTTGCCTTCTCCCATACCCTTTTGATTAACCCACTTCTTAAATATCTCAAAGTCACTTAAATTTTTGTCAAGCAGTTTAATTTCCCATATCCTTGTTCTGATGTTTCCATAGCTAAGCACAACATTGTCATATAAATTATATGACCCGATATGCAGTGCAATGGTTCCTTTGGTATATTGTAAAACAGCAGTTATAATTTCCCGACTTTCTTCCTGTAAGGCAGTTAGTTCTTTTTGGTCTGGTTCAAGGGTTGAAATCTTAGCTAAAATAGGGGCTATATTCTGTTCGGTTAAAATTAGGTTTCCCATTTTTACCGATTGACTATGAGTATTTTCCTTTTTTTCTGCCACAAAAGTATCCGCATTACCTGCGGCGTTTCTTTTAGGAGGTATAAACGGCTTGCCTGTTGTTTGTGCAGAGGCAGCGGTATTGGCGGGTTTATGGATTAGTTCATTCATGGCAGATTAGTTTATTTGAACGGTTGAACCTTTAATAACGGCAATAGCGCTGGTGCTGAGTTCAGCGCCGCTTTGTGCTTTGGCGGTAAATTTAGCTTTGGCATCTAAGGTAATATCATTACCATTTACGGTAATGTTTCCTTCGGCTTTTATATTGATGTCTTTGATGCAGGTAATGTTTATACCCTCTTTGTGCATCAAGATTTCATTTTTGTTGCTGTCGGTAATGGTAAGGCTGTCTTTTTCGTCGTTTAGGATAATGGTATTGCCTTTTGGGGTTTTGATGGTTATAATATTTTTTTCGTCGTTAAAGTGTAGTTGCATTTTTGAGCGCGAGGTATAACCTTTTTCGTGGTTAAGGTCTTTGGGCTCAATGGGTGCCGGGTGTTTACTGCTGTGCAACATACCCAATAAAACAGGAAAGCGGGGGTCGCCATTTAAAAACCCGATGACTACTTCGTCGTTAATTTCGGGACGAAATACGGTGCCGCGCTCCTTACCCGCATCAAGGGTGGCAATGCGCACCCACACGCCTTCTTCATTTTCGGAAATGGTAGGCATACGCACTTTTATGCGAAACTCGTTATCGGGGTCTCCTTCCAATTTTGTTACAATACCTATGTGCAAGCCGCTTGCTGCGGGCAGCAGTCCTTCGGCGGGCATGGCAAGCAGGTCGGGGTGTTGTTGGGTAAACCATTCGGGTGGCAGCCCCACTTGCACGTCGCATTTCCAGTTGCCAGACGCAAGGGTATGGGCAATGCCGGTAACATAAGCAGTGCCGTTAAACTGCTCTCCTGCGCCGGCTATTTCTATGGTATCGCCCACCTGTATTTTATGCGTACCTTCTATGCTGATGCGACCTCTTATTTTAGCCAGTTCGCTTTTGGTTTGCAGGGCATTAGCCCAGGCGGTCAGTTCGGTTTCCAGGAGGGCAGCAGGAAACTGCAAGTCTATTTCTTTGGCATGGAGGGCATCGGCAAGTTCTTGGGTAGAAAAGTCGCCCTGATCGTTAGAGAAATCGGTTTGTGCTTGCAGGTCTTTCATTTTTTGCTCGGCGGGTTGCCATGCTTTGGCGTTAATGGTTTGGTAATGAAACCGCCCGTCTGTTTGCAAATCTAATTCGTAGATATTGGTGCCAAAAACAAGTTTGGCTTTGGGGGCGCTCAACTTTGGTTTAAGCAGGCTGAGTTGGTTAAAATCGGTACTTACCAATAGTCCGTTGCTGTCGGCGCGGGTGCAGATGAAGTCCCAATCAGTAGCATTGTATTGCACCAACTGCGGATGCTTATGCGGGGTATTTTCCACTTTACCCGATGTTAAGCCATTGTCTGCCAAAATAAGATTGATGGCATCGGTATCGGAAGTTTGTGGTTCAAAGTATCGGCTTTTTCGGGAAATGGTCATTTTTACGCTTTCGTCCATACAGGTAATTTCCATTCGGCTAAGGTTGGGGCGCACACTAATGGCGTGGTTTACCACTATTCCTTCAAATACGGTATTTAGGTCGTTGTCAAAACCCAATTGAATTTCTATAGTATTGCCCACCCTAAACAAGTTGCTGCCGCTGTTTTCAAAGTTTGCCCGGTCTGCATCACCTTCGGCTATGGTAATTTTGGCAAGCGTTACCTTATTGGCGTTTTTAAAAACGCTTACTGCCAGCACCTCTATATTGCCCGGCACGGGCATACCATCTGAAAACAGTCTATATTCTGCTACTCGTTGTTGGTTCATGGGAGATTAAGAGGGTAGTTTTATAATGTATCCAATACAGCTTTGGGCGGAAATTTTAATCGAGTACCGGGCTTAAGGTTGCGGAAATTGACCAAGTTGTTAAATCGGGCAACTTTGGTATATAGTGCGGCATCGTTGTAAATTTTGTGCGTCATCAGGGGCAGGGAGTCACCCTCCATTACCATGCGCTCATGGGTTAAGTCGGAGGAGTTTTTACCTTCTAAGTTAATTCGTTCGGCGTGGGAAATTGCGTTCAAAAATTTGGTATTAATTTTGGCTCGCAGTGGCGTGCCATCGGGTTTAAACAGGGTATAGGTAATTTTCATTTCTTCCATTACCCCTCTAAAAACATAAGTACCCCATGTTACCACTAAATAATT
The DNA here is from genome assembly GCA_002345145.1 of Bacteroidetes bacterium UBA2322. Classification (GTDB taxonomy): domain Bacteria; phylum Bacteroidota; class Bacteroidia; order Chitinophagales; family UBA2359; genus UBA2359. The sequence goes on along the minus strand of DDVC01000113.1, from coordinate 23,429 downwards.
GGGGCGGTGTATATTGCCCACCATAAAATACACCGTATTTTTAAGACGCAATATCTGTTCTGCCACGGTTCCACTGTTAGGAACGGCTCCGGTTCCGTCGAGCGTAAACTCTAACTCTAAACTTTCAGGCGGAGTAGCGGTATAGCGCAAGTTTGTCCATTGGCTTCCGGCAGCTTGCTCCTTGTTGTAGTTTATTTTTAGTGTTTCGGAAAATGAAACCGGATTAATAGGTGTGGTAAACAAACCCACGCCACTACCCAAAAACGTAACATCGGCAAAAGCGTGTATGGTCAGTTTGCCGGTATTACCGGGCGGCGTCAGTCTTTCGCCTATGGCAGATAGTATGTTTCCAAACATGGGTTACCTTTGTTTTTGTCGGTTTAAAATTTCTAACACCTGCTCTACACAGGCTTGAATAATTTTCTGCTCGTCTGCTGCCTGACTGCTATCGGTAGTAGCCGGCGGACGGTCGTTTTTATCGGCAATAGTAGCTTTGATGACCAATTCTCTGATTTCGATGGGCATGTTTTGGTAGCTGGGAGGTGGTAAATGGTAGGTAATACCCGATAGTCAATACTTGGTACTATTTAAACGGGTCGGTAATTGAAGTAGTGGTAACAAAGTTCTAAGGTTTCAATAGCCAGTTCGCTTTTTTCGGCGTTGAAGGCAGATATAGACCATTTAACCGGATAGGCATGAACTACGTTCCACACCCCGATGGGCTGGTGTGCTTCGTTGAGGAGTTTCACCATGAGGTTAGTTGGCTGAAAAGTAAAGTTTTCAATAGCGTTTTGGCACCACTTAATGAGGTTTGAATTTAACACTAAACCCCGTTTCAGTACCAAGTTGTCGTACTGTGTGCGCAGGGGCAGTTTGTGGGCAAAACGCAGTTGTCCTCCTTCAACCAGCTCTTCGGTTTGCATTTGGACGGTCAGCCCGGAAACCTCCTGAAACCGGACATCTTCGGACTGACCGCTAATGTTAAACTCTACCAAAAAATGAAATCCGGCGGGCGGATAGTAGTTCATTGCCTATGTATGGGGTTTAAACGTGTTCTATGGTTAAACCTTCGTGCACTAATTCGAGCGTTTCTATAGCTACTTCACTTGCGTCAGATTTGAGGTCGGGCGCTTGGATTTTGTTGGGCCATGCGTTTTTAATTTTCCAAACCACAACGGGCTGATGCTCTTCGTTGAGGAGTTTAATGGTTACATCGCGGCGTTCTATTTTGCTGAGGGTAACGGTGTTAAACCAGTTGTAATAGTCATTATCGCCTTTAAAAGTACCGCGTTTAAGGGTAACATTGCCAAATTTTTTAAGACCGGGCATTTTCACCTTTGTATATTCGGGGTTACTGCCATCGCGGTACTCTATTACATCGTTTTCGAGGTTCAACCCTGTTACTTCTGCAAAGCCGATGCTGGTGCCACCCCATTCAACCATGAAGTGAAACTTAGGTAATGGATATTCTGCCATGATATTGCGTTTTTAAATTGGTTTAAGATGAAATTGAAAAGATTGAGTAAAACGGTTTTAGATAGAGGGTAAACGGTGAGGTTACGACTCCTGCATTTTGTGCGAGAATTGCAGTATAATAAATTCAGCAGGTCTTACTACAGCCATGCCTACCTCTACTATCATTCTGCCTTCTAAAATATCTATGGCGGTCATGGTTTGGTGCAAGCCCACTTTTACGTAAAAAGCGTCTTCGGGTTTAGCGCCGGCAAGCGCGCCTTGTCGCCACAGAATGGTGAGGTAGTTTTCTATCATGGCTTTTACTTTCACCCATGTATTGGCATCATTGGGTTCAAACACAAAGCGCTCGGTAGCGTTTTTAATGCTTTGCTCTGCCATAATATAAAAACGCCTAACCGATACATAGCGCCACTCATTGTCGTTTCCGGCAAGGGTGCGCGCCCCCCAAACCAACAACCCCCGACCCGGAAAAGTACGAATAACATTAATAGACTTGCCTGCAACCGAGTCAACATTTAACCCGGCGTTATCGGCATTGGTTACGTGGTAAGTTACGTCTTTTACGTTAAAGAGGGTTTCATTAGCCGGGGCTTTCCACACGCCGCGGGTGCGGTCAACCCTTGCATATAAACCGGCAATAGCACCGCTGGGCGGCAACACCAAACCAAATTCTTTGTTGATGGCGGTTAACACTTGCTGGGTTAAAGTGTTGGTGGAAGAGCCAGTTTTAGGTCTTCCGTCTTCAACAGTAAGGTTTATTTTCAATTCTTCTGCTTTTTTCTTGGCTTCTTCTGCTTTTGTCTTGGCTTCTTCTGCTATCGTTTGTAAATTAGCTTTTTTTGTAGCGTCGGTTTCGGCATCGGCGTGTGCATCATCGGCGGCTTTCTGTGCATCATCGGCTTTTGTTTTTGCTTCGTCAGCTAATTTTGCAAAGTCAGGAGAAACTACTACTACCTTATAATTAGGCGGCACAATGGTAGTATTTAAATAGGGGAAATAAGCCGCTCCGTATTTAAGTTGGTCTATATTTCCGGATATACCATCGCGCAGTTTTTTAGCCGATTCATCAGCGTTTGATTCAACCATTGTATCCATAATTACAAAGCGGTTTTGCATACTTTCGCAATGTTGCAATGCGCTTTTGTAGTTATTGTATTCACCACAGGGCATTACTATTAGGGTAGGCTCGGCATTTTTTAGCAATTCTTTTTCTGCATCTTCCCAGTTGCCATTAAATATGTAACAAACGCCGCCGCCATTGGAATAGAACATAAATACCGTGTAATAAAGTTTGATACTGGGGTTGCTTCCGGAGGCAAGCTCCACTTTAGTTACTTTGCCGTATTCATCTAAAGTAACGTTGATAGTTTCCTCTGGTGCGCTGCCAAATTTTTCAATAAACTCAGCCATAGACTGAATACGAACCAACTTATTTTGGTCGCCTTTTTCGGTTTTTCCGATAAACACAGGAATAGCGGTTTCTACCTGTGCCACAGAGGGCGGCAGTTTTGCAATTTCTTCAATGTAAACGCCGGGGGTTTTGTAAGCTGTAGCCATAATGAAGATTTTTTATGTTAAGTTAATTTTGAAACAAAATTCTGATGGAAAAATGGGGTCTTTTCGGAGGTTTTCGGGTTTAGGAGTGGGTAGTATAGGTGTTGGAGTATAGGTATTGGGCAATTTAACAGAGGCATGAGTCCAATTGTCGCTGTACAGTTTACTAAGTATGTGCGCTTCTTCTTCAATGGGTTGCGTTTCGTGTTCCTGAAAAAGGTATTTTTTTACGGTGGCGTATTCTTTGTTTTTCCATACATATACCCGCCGTGCCATGAGGCGAGGAAAATACAGTCTGAAACTCACCGGGATACCGGCTTTAGCTTTTTGCAGCAGGTTTTCGTTTAGGGTTACCATAGGCGCTACCTGTAAGGCAAACCGGTTTTCCTGCATCATATATTGGTCTTCGGGGCTGCCAATGGCACAGCTCCTATCATCTTGAATATTATGTTTGCTTACTATGGTGTATGGGTAAATTGCATTGACATCGGACAATATCAGTTGGCAGGCTTCCAGACCTGTTGTTTCGTTAAGTAGTCCTTTGTTATAGGTTGCTATGAGGATAAATTGAAGCGAATGGTTCTTCAGTTTGCTGAAACATTCATCTATTCCCGCTACATTAGCCCCTGTTGTTACCTGCCATTGATAGTTGTTGTAGCATTTTAGGGATAATTTAAGTGCATCAAAGAGTTTTTGTGTAGATGGCATAGGCACTACTTGCAGGTCTTTGTTGGGGCAAATACCTGTTTTATAGTAATCGTTTAAAAATTGCAGTTCAAACAAAACTTTATGCACTTTTTCGGTGGAGCTGCTGTTCATGTTATTTTTTGTTTTTATCGGGGGGCACAAAAGCTACTTTGTCGTCGTTTCGAGTGCTAAGAATAGGCGGCGTTCTTTGGAATACGTTTTCGCGGAATACGGTAATAAGGCGTACCTTATACATAATAGAGGGCAGGTGTTTACCGCCGAGGCTGGTCCATATATTCATAATTTCTTGTAAAGAGGGCGAGTAGATGTCTAAAATCAGTTTAAAATTATCGTCTAAGGTTTGCGTGCTGCCGTTGAGGCTTCGGTATTCGGTAGCATTTTGTGGGGTAAACACGTTTTTACCCTGAAAAAAAGTGGCGGTATGCGAAATCCACTGCAAAGCCGTACCATAATCGGTATGGGTGGCGGTGATGAGCACAAACAGGTTTAGGTGAACGGGGGGATTGTGGTACATCACCTCTTGCGGGTTGCTTTTGCTGTAGGTATGGTATGGTCCGCTGTTTTTGAGGGCTTTTTCTTCTTCTATATTAACTAAGGTAAGCACTAATTTTCCGGTTACGCCGGCATCTTGCATGGCAACATTACCCAATACTGCGGCATTGGGCTCCTCTACCTCTTGGGCAAGGTAGGTGTTTAACTGCGAAATCAGTAAATTAAGGGCGGGGTATATCATGGGTGGGCGGTTAGTAGCGTTTTGGTTGAGAAGAGTGCTTTAACATTCAGTATAATTAAATGTGTTAATAATTTAACATATAGTAGAATTTGCTTCGGTATATACACCAAAAATACTTAGTATAAACTCAACCATCGGAGTTGATAGCTCCTATTTATTTGTTGGTGTTTACCAAATTCAGATAATGCTTGCTCAGTAGCCCCTCAACAAAATTGAACCAGTTCTCCTTTTCAAAGGAAAATTTAATGGGAAGACGTATCATTTGATTAGAAGTAAGGTATTCTATCGTGTCAAAGTCCATTTCTAATGGCAATACAAATTCTATTTCATCTATAGTTTGTGTAATGGGATTCAGGACTATGCGGGTTTCCTTTACCTTATCGTCATTTACAGTAAGATAGTATGTGTAAATTTTGTCTGTTGGGAAGTATCCTTTGTATTTAATAGAAAAATATCCATGTGCATCAACCAATTCTGAAATGAATTTTAGTGCAAAGGGGTCTTTTTCTGTACCCGGTAACCTGCCTGCCATCAATCCAAATCTTGAGGTGGTGTGATCCAACGTTTCTTTTGTATTGTCAAAAGACTTATCTATTATCTTGTCTATGTCTGCAAAAAACTCTGTGCGTTGTTTAGAAACTAATTTGTCTATGTTATTAATGATGTTCTCTGCCGATTCAGATGCATCAGAAATAACTGTTCTGAAACCCTGAATAAAAAGTTTTTGTTGTTCTGTTAATGTTCTACTCAATAAAGCTTGTTGGTTAGCAGCTATTAAGTCTAAGTGGTTTAATGACTGAGTAGCATTAAAGTTCACATTATGATTCACCGTGCTAACCTCATGTTTTACAGGTCCGAAAAGCCAGTTTAAAAGTCCCATTTAACAAATAGTTTTGGTTAATACTAACGGCAAAATATCTTGCCTACTTACAGCGCAAATATCCAAACAATAATTTAGTCTTTACAAGTTTAATCCAGAAAAAAAATAGAAATAAATCAGCACTTTTTTTCTGAAAATTTTCTCTTTTTTTTCTCAGTGTTGGTTTTTGCCTTTAAGTTAAAAACTGCTACTTTTTTTTGTACTTTGTTGCTCTGTTTACTTTACCCCCACCTATACCTCAAACACCAATCTTACCAAATCTGCCGTTGTTTGGGCTTGCAGTTTTGCTTTTATGTTTTTTCGGTGTGTTTCTATGGTGGTTTCTGCAAGGTATAATTATTTTGCAATGTCTTTATTGGTTTTACCTTCCACAATAAGCAGTAAAATTTCAGCCTGTAGCTTTATGCTGTTAGGTTTAACCAAAACACACAATACAAAAAAATAGGGCTACAGCCTACCTGTTACCATTATGGTCAAGCAAAAACAAGGGGTAAGACTTTTGTAGGTCTTACGCATTGTTATGCCGATAGCAATTTTAAAATGCGGTTAGTTTTAAAGAATTAGGGCAAAGAGCTAACCAAAATAGGTAAAGGCAACGAAAACTGACCTACTTGGGTATCGCCAAGGCGGTAGATGGCGCGATAAACCCATGTTTGAGGGGTAGAGCCTGCCGGCAAGTAAATCATATCTTTGTAGGGCGAAAGGGTATTGTTGATAAGGTATTGGAAACCCTCGCCAAAATAATTTTCTCTTGCCTGTGGTTGTCATTGCTATAAATTGGATTTGTTTGTGCCGGTTACGCGGCTTCCGTCATGGTTGACGCGTCTAAAACCCTGTAAGCGTTTGGAACGCTGACAGGGTTGAAAACGAAACTGCCCAATGATGCCGGTAAAAATCCGGCGGCACGACAAATGACAGCAGGGTTGCAACCTAATGCCGGTCTTTTTGCATTTTAACGTGAAGTTGAAATTATCAGTACGCTCAAAATCTTATAGCAAAAGGCTTTCAAACAGGTAGGGTGTTATATTACGGTGCGCCGCACCTTGTTAATCCGGCTTTTACATGCCTGCTACCTATATTACGGTGCGCTGCACCTTTGCATAACCCCAAAAGCCAATTTTAGGGGGTTGGTACGTAACATACAAGGGGCAGCGCCCTGTAAATCTTGGTAGAACAACCCCAAACCTTGTTTTTTATCAGGTGCAGCGCACCGTAATCTGTTACCCGGTTTAACGAGTGCATCTAACCTTTACGCAGATTTTACCCCTATTGGGCGTTCATTTTAATTTCAACCTTGCGTAATTTTACCATTACTATTTCTGTTTTTTCTTTTTTGGGGTGGCAAACAAACCGGCGGTGTATTGCTCATACAGGTCGAACAGAAACTCTATGCGGCGGGCATCGGTGGTAAAGGGGGCATCGCGGTAGCATTTGTCAACGGCTTTGTCTAAGGTTTGGTGGGCTTTTTGTAGGGCAAGGGGCATGGTAAGGGGGTCGTATAGGTGGGCAAGGGTGTTGCCTTTGGCTTGCTCTGCTGCCCGTATGTGCAGTACGGCTTCTGCCGCTGCCACTACCGCTTGTTTTTTTGCATCGGGTACGCCCTGCGGAAACGGGTAGTTGTTGTAAACAATATCTTTACTGTATCGATAATCGGATTTTAACCTTCCGCAAACGTATTTTACCCAAGCCATGTGCATTTTGGAAGTAAGCTGACCGAAAAGGTAGAGCGTACCATTTGGAACAGTCATACAGGTATCGCTGGGAATACTATTTTTATCAAAAAAACCGATGGGAATATATTCTCTATTTTCCGATGATACACGAGGTATCAGAATAAATGTATCGGGATTGTTTTTATCCCGAAAAGTATGCGGAGTGGTGCCAAATTTTTGGGTAGAGGGGGCAATGCTTGATTCTCTAAATGCTTTAACCGCTTTGATGCGGCGCATTATTTCGGGCGATTGTTTTAGCTCGTTTGGTTCGGCATCTACCAACCAAAAACACCATCGCTTTTTGCCGTTTAAAAATTCGTGAGCACTTATCAATGGTTTGATAAAACGAATTATTGGGGGTTCGCTTGCTAAGATAGCTTCAATTTCTTCATCGGCTATTAACAAGTGTCCGCCATCAAGCGGCATATTGCCAAAAGACATTGCAGGCACATCACCTATTGGTTTTTGTCGGGTTACAATAAAAATGTTTCTTCCCTCAACCAAATACGGGTTGATATTTTTAACCACCGTTACCGTTGGTTCGCCCTTAATATCGGGATATTCAAACAGGAGTTTTTGGGTTGGTTCGGTTTTGCCAAAACCTATTATTACACAGTGTACGGCGGCTAAACCTTTGGCTTCGTTAGTCCATTTAAAAGTTTGGTGGGCAAAATGTATGGTTATGCCATATTCATTAAATAATGTACTCCACAAAACGCCTACTTGTTCGCCTTGTGTTATGCTGCTGGTAGAAACAAATGCACATTTTAGGTTGGGATTATTGTGCTGAATATAATCGGCAGCTTTTTTATACCATGCGGTTACATAATCTAAAATGCCACTGCCCGGTTTATTGCTAAACAACTGTTTCACCTCGTTGCGCTGCCCTTCGGTCATCATTTTTGACCCCACAAACGGCGGGTTACCTATGATAAAATCCACATCGGGCTGCCAGGGTATATGCAGGGCATTGGCATTGATGATTTGTGCGGCATCGTGCAGCGGAATAGAGGGTTTAGCCACGCCAAAGGTATTGAGGAAAAGGGTATTGAGTTGGTGTTCGGTAAGCCACATGGCAATGGTGGCAATTTGTGCAGAGGTGGGGTCTATTTCGTAGCCGTAAAAATTGGTAAGTGGCACATTGCTGAGCAGGGCGGTATCGGTAACAAGTTGGTTTCCTTGCAGGGCGGCTATTACCTGCATATCTAAAAGGCGGAGTTCGCGGTAGGTAACCACCAAAAAATTGCCGCAGCCGCAGGCGGGGTCTAAAAAGCGGAGTTTGTTTAATTTTTGCCTGAAGCGTTCTAATTTTCGCTTATCGTATTGGGCGGCGGTAAACTCATTTTTGAGGGCATCTAAGCATAGGGGTTTTAGCAGGCGGAGTATATTGGTTTCGGAGGTGTAGTGTGCGCCCAGTGTTCGGCGCTCTTGTGGGTTCATTACGGCTTGAAACAGGGAGCCAAAAATTTCGGGCGAAATGGCAGACCAGTCATACAAACAGGCATTATACAGGGCATCGTAAACGCCTGCGCCGGTGGGCGGGGCTTGCGGCAGGGCGGCGCTAAACAGGCTTCCGTTTATGTACGGAAAGGGTTGCACCTGTGGCGGCGGGGTATAATTGGGTTGGTTTGGCGGGGTGTTTAGGTGGGTAAAGAGTTGGGTAAGCGCTTGCCCCAGCAGTTGGGGCTCCTGTTGGTAGGGCTGTATAAATTGGGTAAACTGTAGGGGTTTAAAAATATCGGTATCTTCGGCAAAGAGGCAAAACAACACTTGCGAAAGAAGCACGGCGGCATTTTGGGCGCCGTATTGATGCAGGTTTAGGCTATCATACACAGTAGCTATGAGCTGTGCAGCTTGTTGGTTTACTCGTATCTCTTGGTCTTCGAGGTCTTTTTGTGCGGTAAGGAAAAACGAAAAATGGGCGAGGTTATCGGCAAAAGCCAGCAGCGGAATATCGCACACGGGCACGGGTTTCAGGCGTATATCGGTGGGGGTATTGTGTAGTTGGTAAAGTTTAAGGCGTTTAAAATTAACCAACAGCAGGTACTCCGGTCGGCTCATGGGTTTATGCAGCCCGCGCACATAATCCAACGCCTGTTGGAGGGTATTATCCCAATCGGCATCTTTATCTAAATGCCCCGATTTAGCCTCGATGAGCAATTTGCCCCGCCAAAACAAATCAGCCCTTCCCTTTCTGCCCGATGTATGGCGGCGGGTAGGGTATTCAAACCGTGCAAGGGCGTATCGGTCTAAGCCAAACACCTTAAACAGTTCGTCCATAAAGGTTTTTGCTTCGGCGGCTTCGTTGGTTTCGCCATGAAAGCGGTGGGCAAAGCGGTCGGCGCGCTCGCGGAGGTCGTTGGGGAGGAGCATGGGGTTTTATTTTGAAGCGGTAAGATAGGTAATGTTTTTGAAATACACCTATATCAAACTCACCCGCCGCACAGCCATTTGCATTTTAAATGAGCAATACCCCCTATGTATATTGTTTAGCCCTGTATATTGATGAACAATTTTATTACCTTTGGCACGTAAAAACTTGATTATATGCCATCAAACCCCCGGTAGCTATGGTACTTGTACCGTATAGTAACAAACAAAAGAACAGCAGCACAAACACAGGGAGCTACGGTACTTGTACCATAGTATTAAACAAAAGAACAGCAGCACAAGCAACAGGGAGCTACGGTACTTGTACCGTAGTAAAAAATAGAAAACAGCATCATAACCACCCCAATAAAGTAAAAACCAATCATGGAGTACCGGCGCAATCTTCCCCATTTTGACCATATTGGAGCCACCTTTTTCGTTACCTTTTGCTTACGCAATTCCCTACCCGTGGCAGTTGCTTTACGGCTTAAGCAAGAGCGAGACAAGGGACTAAGAGAAGCCGAAGAAGCAGCTACACCCGATTTACAAAAGCAACAGAAATATCAAATACAAAATCGTTACTTCCAAAAAATAGAACACTTGTTAGAACATGCTACATTTGGCGACAGGTTTTTAAACGAACCGGCATGTACGCAAATTTTAAAAGACGTAATGCACGAGTACGATGGTAAGTACTACAATTTGTTAGCCTTTTGCATTATGCCCAACCACGTACATTTACTCATAGATACTTCTGCCCAACTGCCACCCGGAGAACAAGATTTCAATTTAGAAGAATACCAATACATAAAAGACATTATGCGCCGCATAAAAGGAAAATCAGGCTTATTACTCAACAGAGAACGCAATACATCGGGCGAAATCTGGTTTAAGGAAAGTTTCGACCGCTATATCCGAAATGATCGTCACTTACGTTATACCCTCAATTATATTCTTGATAATCCGGTTAAAGCTAAATTAGCACAACAATGGACTGACTGGAGTGGCACTTACCTGAAACCATCCTAAGAAAATAGAAGACAGGGCGGTACACCCCCGGGAGCTACGGTACTTGTACCGTAATAAAAAGTAAAAGAAAGGCGGTACAAGTACCGCGGCTCCCTGTTTTCACATGGGGAGATACGGCACTTGTAACGTAGTATTAAACAAAAGAACGGCGGTACAAGTACCGCGGCTCCCAGTTTTCATATGGGGAGATACGGTACTTGTATCGTAGTAAAAAGTAGAAAAAAGCGGTACAAGTATCGCGGCTCCCTATTTTCACATGGGGAGATACAGTACTTATAACGTACTAATAAGTAGAAGAAAAGGCGGTACAAGTACCGCGGCTCCCTATTTTCACATGGGGAGATACAGTACTTATAACGTACTAATAAGTAGAAGAAAAGGCGGTACAAGTACCGCGGCTCCCAGTTTTCATATGGGGAGATACGGTATTTGTAACGTAATAATAAGTAGAAGAAAAGGGGGCTGTCTAAAAAGTCGGAAACTCAGTTAAATTGCACAAAATCAGATTTGTTTATGACTGATTAAAAGCAAGAAAAATAGTAGTTCTGTGTAAATATGTGCAAGATGTGGGCTTTTTGGACAGCCCC
>DDVC01000113.1:0-12274 GCA_002345145.1 Bacteroidetes bacterium UBA2322 | reverse complement strand
CTGTCTAAAAAGTCGGAAACTCAGTTAAATTGCACAAAATCAGATTTGTTTATGACTGATTAAAAGCAAGAAAAATAGTAGTTCTGTGTAAATATGTGCAAGATGTGGGCTTTTTGGACAGCCCCGGCTCCCAGTTTTTACATGGGGAGATACGGTACTTGTATCGTAGTATTAAACAAAAGAACGGCGGTACAAGTACCGCGGCTCCCAGTTTTTACATGGGGAGATACGGTATTTGTAACGTTGTAATAAGTAAAAAAAAGCGGTACATGTTCCGCGGCACCCTGTTTTCATATGGGGAGATACGGTACTTGTATCGTAGTATTAAACAAAAGAACGGCGGTACAAGTACCGCGGCTCCCTGTTTTCATATGGGGAGATACGGTACTTGTATCGTAGTATTAAACAAAAGAACGGCGGTACAAGTACCGCGGCTCCCTGTTTTCACATGGGGAGATACGGTATTTGTAACGTTGTAATAAGTAAAAAAAAGCGGTACATGTTCCGCGGCACCCTGTTTTCATATGGGGAGCTACGGCACTTGTAACGTAATAATAAGTAGAAGAAAAGGCGGTACAAGTACCGCGGCTCCCAGTTTTTACATGGGGAGATACGGTACTTGTAACGTAGTAAAAAGTAGAAAAAAGCAGTACAAGTACCGCGACTCCCTGCCCCCTCCCCACAAAAAATGCGTGCATTGCTTATTTTTAGCCGTTTTTCTCTATTTTTACGCACAAGAAATAAATACGCCTAAAACTAACAAACTAAACTATGCACACAACCTTTACCCGTAGCGCAACCTTTATTTGTTGTTTCCTCCTTTTAGCAGGTTTGCTGCATACGCCTGCCCTGTATGCCACCCACGCCATGGGAGCCGATTTAACCTACGGCTGCCTTGGCAGTAACCAATACCTTATAATACTGAAATTTTTTAGAGATTGCAAGGGCATTACCCCCGGCGGTTCGTATGCCATACAGTACAGCTCGGCGCAGTGTGGCGTATCGGGCAGTATTACCCTTACTTTGGTGCCGCCCATTCCGCCTTTGGCTGCCAATCCGCAAGATATTACCCCGCTTTGCCCCGGGCAGCAGAGCGCTTGCGGCGGCAATGGTCCGTATGGGGTGCAACAGTGGTTTTACCAAGGCACACTTACCCTGCCTCCGGGTTGCGGCAGCGATTGGATTTTGCGTTGGTCTGAGTGCTGCCGAAACAACGCCATTACCTCGCTCAACGGACCGGGTAACCAAAACCTGTATGTAGAAGCCAATATCAATAATACTTTGCCTACTTGTAATACCTCGCCGCAGTTTTTGAACCCGCCGGTGCCGTTTACCTGCGTAAACCAACCCGTATTTTACAACCACGGTGTGGTGGACGCTGATGGCGACCAATTGGTGTTTTCGTTGGTAAACTGCGAGCAAGCGCCCAATACCACTGTAACTTATGCAGGCGGGTTTAACGGACCCAATCCGCTCAGTACTGCATCGGGCATTACCATTAACCCCACCACCGGCGACATTAACTTTACCCCCAACCAAGTGCAGGTTGCCGTTATTTGCGTACTGGTAGAGGAGTACCGAAACGGGGTAAAAATAGGTGAGGTGGTGCGCGATATGCAGGTTACGGTGGTCAATTGCAACAATGCTGCCCCTACTGCATCGGGCATGAACGGGGCAGGCGGCGTTTACTCCACCTCTATCTGTGCCAATCAGCCCCTTTGTTTTGATATAATTGGCAACGATAGCAACGCAAGCAACCAAATTACCACTACCTGGAACGGCGGCATATCGGGAGCTACTTTTACCCCCGGTCCGGTGAGCAATCCTACCACATCTACTTTTTGCTGGACACCCACCGATGCCGACATTGGCACGCACTTTTTTACCGTTACCATGCAAGACAACGCCTGCCCCATAGTGGCTACGGGCATTTACTCCTACACCATAAATGTAACGCCTAATCCTAACCCGCCGGTAAATGCCGGCGCCGATGTGGGCATTTGTGCCGGTGGTTCAGCGCCGCTTAATGCAAGTATTATAGGTCCTTTGCCTCCGGGCGTAAGCGTGGTAAGTTACACATGGTCGCCCGCAACAGGGCTCAATACCACCAACGGGGCATCGGTAATAGCCTCGCCTACTGCCACTACCACCTATCAGGTTACAGCGGTGTATTCCGATTTTTGCCAAAGTACCGACCAAGTTACCGTTACCGTTAATCCTTCGCCCAGTGTAAACCTGTATCCTAACAGCAATATAGTAGTATGCGGCGGCGGAAGCATAACCATAAACAGCCTCACCTCGCCCGATGTAATCAGCTACCAATGGTCGCCGGCAGCGGGGTTGAGCAGCGCCACTGTTGCCAACCCTACCATTACCCCTACCGCATCGGGCGCTTATAGCGTAACGGTTACCAATGCTTTTGGGTGTACGGCACAGGCATCGGTAAACATTGGCGTTAGCCTTCCACCACCCGATGTATGTACCAATTTATATGTTACGCCCACCGGCTCCGGAACAGGGCTGAGCCCAAGCAGCCCTACCAATTTGCTAAATGCCATTACCCAAGCCGCTTGTAACAATGCCACCATTAAAATGGCAATTGGCACGTATAATTTTGACAACCCGATAAACATATACAGCAACATGACCATTGAGGGTGGTTTTGACCCCGCCAATAACTGGGTAAAAACCAGCCAGCCGGGCGCTACTACCATACACCGCACCGCGCTCAATACAGAGGGCGGGGTAAACGAGCGGCGCATAGTAGCGCTGTATGGCGTACAAATCAGCTATTTCAGGCTGCAAGACCTTACCATTACCACCGCCAATGCGCCCACTACCTCCGGCTCAGGCGCTTCTACCTACGTGCTGCATTGCGATGGCTGTTCCGATTTTCAGATTGTGCGCACCCAACTCTTGCCCGGCAATGCCAGCAACGGCACCAACGGGGTAAGCCCGCCGGGGGTGGGAGGTGGTTCTGCCGGTGGCAACGGCGGCAACGGCGGCGCACAAGGTTCGGGCTGCAATAATGCGGGCGCAGCAGGCACTACCGGACAAACAGTAGCCGGTGGCGGCGGTGCAGGCGGCAGTGGAGGAGCAGGAGGGAATGGAACAGGCTGCACTTTGGGTTGCGGTTCATCTGGCAATAACGGCAATAATGGCTCAAACGGACAGCCCGGTCCGGCAGGCGCTAATGCGCCGGCGGCAGCGCCACCGGCACCCGCTATGAATTACCCTTTCTTTGTTCCGGCAACGCAGAGCGCATCGGGGGGCAATGGAACCGGTGGCGGCGGTGGTGGTGGCGGCGGCGGCGCTGCAACGGGTACTTGTTGCTCAGGCTCTTTTTCCGGTAATGCCGCAGGGGGTGCAGGTGGCGGCGGCGGTTTTGGCGGGGCAGGCGGCACAGGCGGTTTTGGCGGTGGCGGCTCTTTTGGAGCATATTTGGTTAATAATGGTGGTGGCAGTTTTATTGACTGTAACATAGCGCTAACGCCTGTGGCTAACGGTGGGCTACCCGGCAACGGGCAGCAGGGTACACTTGGCACCGCCGGTTCGGCAGGAACTTCACGTACCTGTACGCCTATTATTGGAGGTAGTACTACCCGCACCGGCGGAAACGGCGGCGCCGGTGGAGCAGGCGGCGCAGGCGGAAACGGACAGCCCGGCGCGCCGGGCGTTAGCTCCCGTATAGCCGTGCAAGGCGCACTGCCGCAAGTGCAAGTTAACGGCGCGCCACAAGCTATGGCAGCAGGCTTTAACAGCCCCATAGTGTTTAACCTTGCCGCACAGCCGGTTATTACTGTAAGTAATGTTTCCTGTACTTATACCAATGTAACCTACACCGGTGGTCCGTTTACCAACCTTGGCGCAGGCGCTACCAACCCTCCCGGCGCGGTAACCCAATATACCGGCACCGGACGCAAAACGCCCGTTTTAGGTCCGCATCAGTACGTAGGCTTTCACAACATAGCCATAGATGGCTCTGCCCCGCCCGGCATACTCACCACCGCCAACCCCACCGGCATACCCGACCAATACTTTGTTTGCCAAGGCGATGCCGCTTCATTTACCAGTACCGTTACCTACGGCTTAACCTACCACTGGAATTTTGGCGGCGCCGTAGCCCCCAATACTTATGACGGTCCTAATTTCCAATCGGTATCGGGGCTTACCTTTAATACACCCGGCACGTTTACCATTACCCACTACATTGTTACCGACTGTTGCGGTCCATCACCCTCCAAACAAATAACACTCATAGTTGACCCCTTGCCGGTAATCACTTCCGTTACGGCAAGCCCGCAAAATACCTGTCAGGGCGGCGCTGTAACACTATCGGTAACAGGCACGGCGGCAACTTTTGAGTGGTCGCCTGCAAGCAGTGTTACCCCCGCCACCGGTACTACCGTAACGGCAAATCCCACCGCCACCACTACTTACCAAGTTACTGCCCTCAGCGCCAGTGGCAACTGTGTGGTTACCCAAAACATAACCGTAACCGTACTGCCTCCGCCTACCGTGTCGCTCACGGCTACCAATGCCGTATGTACGCCCAATGGAGCGGTAAACAGCAGCGTAAGCGGCGGAAGTGGTAATTTCAGTTACGCATGGGATACCAACAACGATAATATACCCGATGCCTTTACCCCCAACCTGAGCAACCTTGCCGTAGGCAGCTACACCGTTACCGTTACCGATAACGTAAGCGGTTGCCAAGTAACACAAAGCGTAAATGTAAACCCGGGCGCAGGCAGTCTGTCGGCATTTGTGCAAAACAATACCACCGCCGGTTGCAGCGGCGCTGCCGATGGCACAGCCACCATAGGCGTAGTAGGCGGCGCCCCGCCGTATAGTTATGCGTGGAGCCCCAATGTAAGCAATACCGCCTCTGCCGCAGGGTTGGCAGCCGGCAACTACACCGTTACGGTAAGCGCTGCCGGTTGCACATCGGTAGTCAGTTTTTCCATTTTCGGACCCGCGCCGGTGCAGTTGCAGTTGTTAGAAGTTACCCCCAATACCTGCTCTACCGCCAACAACGGCTCATTTTTGGTGGACGCTACCGGCGGCAACAGCTCTGCCTATACCTTTGCCGTTAGCGGACCCAATGGGTTTACCGCCGCCGGCAACAACCAAACCGGTTTGCAAAGCGGCAACTACACCGTTACCGTTACCGATGCCAATAACTGCACCGCCACCCTCAATGTAAACGTACCTGCCACCGGCGCCGATGATGTGGCTACCCTCAGTTATCCGGGCGTTAATTTCTGCCAAGGGCAAGCGCTTACCCTTGCGCCCAACATAACGGGTGTGCAGGGCGGCACGTTTACCGCCGCCCCTGCCGGATTAACCATGAGCGCATCGGGCATCATAAATGTAGATGCAAGCTCATCGGGCAGTTATACCATCACCTACAATACTGCCGGCGCGCCCACATCGGTTTGCCCCATTACGGTTACTTATTCCCTTACCCTCCACCCAAGCCCTGTGTTGCCACCCCTCCAAACCGATGCTTGCGAGGGCGAAACAATAGACCTGAGCAGCCTCACCCCTGCCCTACCCAATGTAACCTTTACTTGGTTTGCCGGAACACCCGCTACCGGTACTAACTTAGGCGCAACACCCACCATTACCGCCACTGCTACCGGCGGCATCACCTACTGGCTGCAAGCTACCGATGCCACTACCGGCTGCGCCGATGAAGAGCCCTTAACCATCAACATTACCACCCCCACTTTTACCACCAACCCGCCGCCTACCCCCTGCACCGGCGAAACCTTAGACCTCACTACCCTAAACGGTACAGGCAACGGCGCTTTTGAGTGGTACGATGCCCAACCCGCATCGGGCAACCTTATTACCGCACCCGTTACCATTACCGCCAATACCTCGTTCTGGGTATTGTTTACCCAAAACGGTTCGGGCTGCCAGAACGAGGCAGAGGTAACCATTACCCTTGCCCCCCAACCGGTGTTTACCATTAACCCGCCCCCGCTGCCCTGCCCGGGCGAGAGCATTGTACTCAGTACCTTAAACGGCACAGGCAACGGCGCTTTTGAATGGTACGATGCCCAAGCCCCGGCAGGCAACCCACTTACCGATATTACCCTTACTGCCGATGTTACCTTGTGGGTACAGTTTACCGATGCCGCCACCGGTTGCACAGCCGGGCAGCAAGTGCCCTTTACCTACACGCCGGAGCTGGTGGTGAGTACGCTGCCCCCGCCGGTAGTGTGCGCCGGCGAAACCATAGACGTAAACCTACTCAACGGCTCACAAAACGGTACTTACCTTTGGTACGATGCGCCAAACGCAGGCAATCTCATTACCTCCCCGATAAGCGTAACGGCTGCCACCTCCGTTTGGGTAGTATTTACCGATGCCCTTACCGGCTGCCAAGCCACCGCCGAAGTAGTTTTAACCCCTGCTCCGGCGCCGGCGCTTAGTTATATTCAGCCCTCGCCCTTGTGCATAGGGCAAAGCCTTAACCTAACTACGCTCAACGGCATAGAGCCGGGCATTTATGAATGGTACGATGCCGAACCCTCATCGGGCAATTTAATAACCGACCCCATTTCGTTTTCAACCAGCAACATCGTTTGGCTCTTGTTTACCGATGCCGCTACCGGCTGCCAAGATTCTGCCTTTGTGTTCATACCTGTATCGCCGCAGCCCGTGTTTACCCTCAATGCCCCCACCGCCGTATGTGCCGGCGAACCAGTAACCCTCAGTACACTGCAAGGCGCCGGCAACGGCTTATTTACTTGGTTTGAGGGCAACCCTACGCTGGGGCAGTTAGCGCCGGCACAGGTAACACCCGCACCCGGCAATGAGTACTGGGCGGTATTTACCGATAACACAACCGGCTGTACCGATGCCGCATCGGTATCTATACCCGTACTGCCCCTGCCTACGGCTACCCTAAGCGGTAATGCCGCCATTTGCCCGGGCAGCAGCGCCAACATAACCGTAACCCTTACCGGCACACCCAATTGGACAATTACTTATACCAATGGCGCCGCCACATTTACCCATACTGCCACTGCCAGCCCCGCTGCCATTAGCGTAACACCCACCGCCAATACCACCTACTCCCTTACCGGCGTAACCGATGGCAACGGCTGCGTGGCAACCAACCTATCGGGCAGCGCAACGGTGAGTTTGTTAGATTCACCCGTCTATAACAACCTTTCTACCCAGTGCAATGCCACCAACGATGGGTTTACCGTTTCCTTTAACCTATCGGGCGGCAATGCGGCTACTTATAACGTTACCGGCTCAGTATCGGGCAGCATTACCCAATCGGGCGGCGTTTATACGTTTACCAGCAATACCATACCATCGGGCAGCGGGTACAATTTTACCCTAACCGATGCCAACAACTGCGCGCCGGTGGTAATTAACGGCAACCCTGTACTGTGCAACTGCACCACCGATGCCGGCACCATGACCAATACCACCCCCAACACGCTTTGCGATACCGGACAAACCTTTACCGCCCTGCACAACGGTAACCAAACCCTTGAACCCGATGATATAGCCGTGTATGTGCTGCATACCAACAGCGGCGGCGTTTTGGGTACTATTATTGCCTCCAATCCTGCATCGGGCAGTTTTGCCTTTGCTCCGCCCATGCAGTATGGCGTTACCTATTATATTTCGCTGGTGGCTGCTAACAACAACGGAGCCGGCTTTATAGATGTTACCGACCCCTGCCTGAGCGTAGCGCCGGGTACGCCGGTGGTATTTTTCCCCATTCCTACCGCTACCCTCAGCGGCAATGCCACCATTTGCGCCGGCGATGCCACCAACCTCACCTTTACCCTTACCGGCACCCCGCCCTACAACCTTACCTATACCGACAACGCCGGCAATACCTATACCGAAATAGCCAATACCTCGCAGCATACCGTACAGGTTAGCCCCGCTGCCGATATTACCTATACCCTTACCGCCCTTACCGATGCCCACTGTACCGGCGCCGTACAGGGCAGCGCTGCCATAACCGTAGTGGCACAACCCCAACCCGCCATTACCGGCAATAACCCAATTTGCACCGGCGAAACCATTACCCTTGATGCCGGAGCCGGTTATGCCGCCTATTTGTGGCAAGACGGCTCCACAGGGCAAACGCTTACCGTTACGGCATCGGGCGTTTATTTGGTTACAGTTAGCCTTGCATCGGGTTGCGAGGGTTACGCCAATGCTGCCGTTACGGTCAATACACCGCCTGCGCCGGTTATATTGGGCAATGTCGGTTTTTGTCCGGGCAGCAGCGGCATTACCCTTGATGCCGGAGCCGGTTATGCCGCTTATACGTGGCAAGACGGCTCAACAGCGCAAACACTTGCCGTAACTGCATCGGGCAATTACAGCGTAACCGTTACCGATGGCAATAACTGCACCGGTTCGGCTACGGTAAATGCTGCTCCATTTACCACTACACCGCCCACCATTAGCGGCAATCTCGGCATCTGTAGTTACGAAACCACCACACTCACAGCATCATCGGGTTATACTGCCTACCTTTGGGATACCGGCGAAACCACCGAAAGCATCACCACCAACGCAGCCGGCGCACATAGCGTTACCGTTACCGATGGCAACGGCTGTACCGCATCGGCAAGCCTAAGTGTAACTGTAAACGCTGCCCCTACCGTAAACATAGGCGGCTCTACCACCTTCTGCACCGGCGATAACACCACGCTAAACGCCACCGCCGGTTTTACAAGCTACTTGTGGACAGGCGGCGCAACTACCCAAAGTACTACCGTTAATGCCGCCGGTACTTATGGTGTAACTGTAACCAATGCAGCGGGCTGCACCGGCTCGGCATCGGTATCGGTAACAGAAAGTACATCGCTCAATCCGGTTATTTTAGAAACCCCTGCCTGCCAAAACACGGTTTTAGATGCCGGCGCGGGTTTTGGCAGTTATAGTTGGGCGCCGGGCGGCGAAACTACCTCCGGCATTACCGTTACCCAATCGGGCACATACAGCGTAACAGTGAGCAACAGCGCCACCTGCACCGGCGAGGCAGCCATTACCATTACCGTAGCCCAGCCCGCCACAGCCAATGCCGGGCAAGATGCTGTTGTATGTGGTTATGTGTATCCGCTTGCGGCAAGCGGCATATCGGGCAGTTGGAGCTACAATGGCGCCGGTAACGTAGTATTTACCAACCCCAATACCCCCAATACCCTTGTTACGGTAGATGACTGCGGCGTGTATGATTTTATATGGACAGAAAACAACGGCTTATGCCAAACCCCCGATACGGTTCAAGTGGGTTTTGTTGATGCCCCCGAAGTAATAGGCGCTTGCCCGCCCGAAGAGGAAAACGTTTGCGGCAACAGCGTGGGCATTACCCCCGCATCGGTAGTAGGCAGCTTGTGTTCGGTGAGCGATTGCCCGGCGGGAGGTACAGAGTGGAACAACATTTTGGCAGCATTGGGTATAGACTGTGCGCCCATAGCCGGCACTTGCCACTGGGAATGGGAGTTTTTAGACGGACCGCAATCGGCAGCATCGGTTAGTTTTGTGCCCGATGAATTTACCCCCGATGTAACCGTTACCGTAACACCCTTTGGCAGATACCGTTTCCGCTGGGTTTGCGATTTGCCCGCCAACTGCCCCTTGCAAGGCTGCGGCGCTACCTTTGCCGATAAAATTTACCATTTTATAGAACCCCTCCAAGCATTTGAAGTGGCAGTTTGCGACCCCACACCCGGCTCCTACACCGTAACCATTAACCTAATTGGTGGGCTGCCTCCCTACATTGTAAACGGCAACCCCGTTTTTGGCAATGTTTATACCGAAACCCTGCCGGTAGGCGCGCCTTACAACTTCTTTATTGAGTCGGGCTCGCCGGTTTGTCCGCCGGCGGTGGTAAGCGGCATCAGCCCCGATTGTACCTGTCCGCCGCCGCCGCTAACCATTGGAGGCAATCTGCAAATTTGCCCGGGCGAAACCACTACCCTATCGGCAACGCCCGGTTATGCACAGTATTTGTGGATGCCCGGCGCCATGAACACGCCCGATATGTTGGTATTTGCCGGTGGTATGTATAGTGTTACCATAACCGATGTGGCAGGCTGTACCGCCTCGGCAAGTGTTGTTGTAGTAGAAAGTGTGCCCATAACGGTAAATGCCGGTTTAGACGATAGCACTTGCGACCTATTTTACGCCCTAAACGCCACCCCCGCCACCGGCGGCACATGGAGCAGCCCCAATGCAGGCGTTACCTTCTCTAACCCCAACAGCGCTACTGCCACCGCCACCGTGCCAAACTTTGGCAGCTATACCTTTACCTACACCGTAACCGATATAAACGGCTGTACCAATGCCGATGACGTGGCAATTACCTTTACCGATACGCCGGTGGTAAATGCCGGACCCGATGCGCAAACCTGCGGACTCACCTACGCCCTATCTGCTACCCCGCTAAACAACGGCGCTTGGAGTAGCCCCGATGCCGGCGTTACCTTCTCTAACCCCAACAGCGCTACTGCCACCGCCACCGTGCCTACTTATGGCAGTTATACCTTTGTGTGGACAGTAACCGGCGCATCGGGCAACTGCGATGGCAATGATGCCGTACAAGTGAGTTTTGCCGAACAGTTGGCAGTGAGCAACCAAAATACGGAGTGTTTTGGGCTTACCTACACGGTGTCGTTCACCCTATCGGGCGGAAATGCGGCGGGTTATGCCTTTACCGGCACATCGGGCACGTTTGATGCCACCACCGGCGTTTTCACCTCCCTACCCATAGCATCGGGCAGCCCCTACAACATCACCATTACCGATGGCAGCGTTTGCGAGCCGGTGGTGGTACAAGGCTCATTTGATTGCGCTTGCGTTACCTTTGCCGGCACCATGCCCCTTACGCCCATAACCCTCTGCGGTGGCGGCGAAATAACCATAACCAACAACGGCGACGAGTTTTTTGACGATTTTGATGCACTAACCTACGTATTGCACACCGGCAGCAGCACCGCATTAGGTACGGTATTGGCTCAAAACGAAAACGGCACGTTTACCATAGCTCCGCCATTGTTGCAGGCAGGGGTAACCTACTATGTTTCGGCAGTGGCGGGTAATCCCGATGGCGCAGGCGGCGTGGACTTTACCGATATTTGCCTGTCGGTAGCTGCCGGCACACCGGTGAGTTTTACCAACCCACCCACCCTTAATGCCCTGCCCGACCAAACCATTTGCGCCGGCGAAACTTTTGACCTAAGCGCCTTGCAACAAGCCGACTTATCGGGCAGTTTTAACTGGTACAGCCAAAACCCCGCTTTGGGTGGCAGCCCCATAACCGCCACCGTTTCGCCCACTGCCAATGCTACTTACTGGGTGATATATAATGAAGGACTTTGTGCCGACACTGCGGCGGTAAACATAGCCGTTTCTGCCGTTACCATTACCGATATTACCCCCAACCAAACCATTGCCGAAGGGCAAAGCGTATCCCTTACCGCAACGGCTACCTCTACCGGCGGCGATGCTGTAACCCTTACATGGCAAGGGCTAACCGGCAGCAACCCCACCGTGCAACCTACCCAAACCACTACCTACACCGTTACCGCTACCAACGCGGCAGGCTGCACAGCTACGGCACAGGCAACCATTACGGTAATCAGGCAAAACGCCCTGCTTATTCCCAACGCCTTTTCACCCAACGCAGATGGGGTAAACGATGTGTTCCGCGTGTGGGGAGCAAACATTGCCGAAATAGAAATGTATGTGTACGACCGCTGGGGTAAGCGCATGTTTGAAACCAAAACTACCGATATTTTACAAGGCTGGGACGGTACAAACAATGGCGTTGATGCAGAATTGGGCGTGTATGTGTTTTACGTAAACGCCACTTTTACCGATGGAAAACAAGAGTTTTTGAAGGGTAATGTTACGCTGGTGCGATAGTTGTTTTTAAATACCGGCACATACATATAAAAACCTGCCGATGTTTTGTGCCACTACAAACAATAGCGATAAACCTTATAGGTTTTAAAACTTTAACGCCTATCTCGCGTTTAGTTACTGTTCTTTGAGGTTTAGTTACTGTTCTTTGAGGCTTAGTTACTGTTCTTTGAGGTTTAGTTACTGTTCTTTGAGGTTTAGTTACTGTTCTTTGAGGTTTAGTTACTGTTCTTTGAGGCTTAGTTATTGTTCTTTGAGGTTTAGTTACTGTTCTTTGAGGTTTAGTTACTATTCTTTGAGGCTTAGTTACTGTTCTTTGAGGCTTAGTTACTGTTCTTTGAGGTCAAAGAGGTGT
>DDVC01000142.1 GCA_002345145.1 Bacteroidetes bacterium UBA2322 | reverse complement strand
GATTTAACAACCAAACGGGAATAAGTAGGGGTCTAAGCCGGCTATGATAAGCGCTTTTTCTACTTTGGAGTACAATATGCCATAAGCATAATTTAAAAAGGCGTTGAAAGCATCTTTGGCGGGTCGGCTGCTTCTGCCATCAAATTGGTAATGGGCAGGCAATACATGGCTGAGCGTTTCAAAATAAAGCCTACCCGATGTGCCTTCCCAGCCCCTAAGAGAGTCAGCTATTTGGTCGGTGGTATTGGCTTGCACGTTTTGAACCGATAGTTTAAGGTTGGTAATTCGGTCTATTTTATCCTGCAAAAAATCGCCGTGCTTTTCGGTTCGGTGTTTTTTAAGGTCTTTCAAAAAATCGGCTTGATTTTGCAATTTTTGGCATATCCAGTTTTTCGTCCACTGCAAACCGGTTTGGTTTAAACTTGCTATTAATTGTTGTTTCCTAATTTTGGAGGTACTGCCGGGTTTGCTGTGCCAAACTCTGCCGTAGGGTTGCCCGTCGGAGTGTAAAAACACAATTTCTACGTTGTTAGTAAGGGCAAGCCTAATGGCATCGGTGCTAATGGCAGCATGGGAGGTAATAACCAAGCTACGCACTTTGTGTGCAGGAACGGTACCGGTTTGATCTTCGCCGTTTTCGTCTTTGGTTTTTATGGCAAACATTAGGTCTTTTACATGTACATAAGCGCCGTAGGTGTTTACAAAAATGTCCATAGCATTAAGTTTTCGTTATTATTACCCAATAGATGAGCGGTGCATCAAAATACGTAAACAGTTTAACATGGCTCAATAGTTCCAAAACCACGTGAAACCGATTTACCCAGCCCGATAAGAGGGGGCAGTTGGGCATTGCACACAAAACTTCCTTTAAAGGCTATCATGGTTTGGTTTTTAAACTTGGTAGTTGCGGGGGTAAAGTTAGGGTGCAGCATTAAATAATGTTGCATGGTGTAGCCCGCTGCCTTAAAGAAGTTGATGATATTGGCTACCATTATTTTTTGAAGCATAGCTGATTGTTGTTGTACTGAAACACATTGCATATATAGGGGGTAGTTTTGCTGGTTTAGCGCCAGCCATGGGGTAAGGAGGTTATAGGCACAAAGCTGATTGGGTAGTGTACACACTTGCGGGGTAGTGGTGGTAATGTGTTTTTCATAAATGGGGTAAGTTTGGTTGAGCAGTTGCAGTTGTTTTATTTGGGTAAACAATTGTAATAGTAACACTGCTCCCTCACCCAAACCCACTAAGGTAGGAACATTATGTAATACTTTATACTGTACAAGTGGGTATTGGTAACGCAGGCTACCGTCTTCATAATGATTGTGCAACAGAGGAGAGTGCTCTTTAAAAAGATTGCCAAAAAAACCACGCAAGTAGTGGGCATCGCGGGTGAGCAGGGCTATTTCAGGAAAACGTACAATGGCTTGCTGAATGGTCATAGATGATATTTGCATGTTACATAATTACTCACTATAAACCTAAAAACACATTACTGCTTCTTGGTTAGGTTCTAATATAAAACCGGTAGTAAGGCTGTAATACTGCTCCCAGTTGGGTTCACAAATAAATTCATGTTGGGCGTAGCCGGGTGCAGGTTTGTATTTATCTTTCGGAAATTTGGTTATAAATTGTAGGAGTTTGGGCTTAAGTTGTTTAACGGCGCGTTTACGCTCAAAGTGGTTTTGTAAGTTATGGCAGTCTAAATACTGTTGCCAAATCTGTTCGGCTTCATCTGAAAAAGGGATAAAGACATTACAAGAACGGTAGTCGTTTTTAATGAGTTGAAAATTATTGGATAGGTCTTCTAATTGCAATTGGCGCATAAGGTTTATGAGTTTGTTTGCCTGTGCATTACCTTCTTGCACCTGCTTTTTTACACTTTCAAAAAAGGCTGTATTAAGTTGGTAAAAATCGGTTTCGGGTACTACATCGGGGCAGTTTTGCAGCAGGTTGTAGGTTATATTGAGCAGGGTGTCGTCATAAATAAATCGGGCTTTACCTGAGTGAAACAGTTTGACTGTGCCGGGTTGTTTCATAAGTCCGTTTCGGTTACACCTGCCTGCCGATTGGTTGATGCTGTCGAGTGGGGCAAAATCGCGGTAAACCACTTCAAAATCTATATCCACACCGGCTTCTACCACTTGGGTGCTTACCAGTAACTGGGGTAAGCCGGCGGCAGTGTTGCTTTTAATAGTATCAATAACTGCCTTTCTAAAACAGGGCAACACTGATGACGAAAGGAAGTATTGATTGCCATGTGGGGCTTTGAGCGTTTCAAAAAGGGTTTGTGCTTGTTTTATCGTATTGCAAATAACAAGCATAGATTGATTGGGTTTTTCGTCTAATTCAGCTTGAATAATTTGGGAAAGCTCATCAGTGCCCAACTCGGGCTGCTGTTTAAACAACGATAAATCTAAGCGGGTGCGGTTTTGGGCAGCAAAATACGCCGGTGTTTTAAGCCTGTGGGGGTCTGTCAGTTCAATGGGTTGGTTATTGGGTTTTGTAAGCACAAAAGGTTGGGTGGCAGTAATAAATACAAACTTGGTGTTAAAATAATGCGCCATAGCCTCAAATGCTTCTTCTATCAATGGGTAAAATCGGGGTGGTATATTTTGCACTTCATCGAGCAGAACAATGGCATTGGTCATGTTGTGAAACTTGCGCAGGGCTTTGTTACGATTGGTGAAGATACTTTCCAGCAGTTGCACAAACGTAGTAACAATAATCTCCTGCTCCCAACCTTCAGTAAGGTATTCGGCTTCGGAGTAGGAGAGCCGGGTTTCGTTGTATTCATCGGTTAGCGGGGCTAAGTGGTGGTTTTTGGCAATGAGGGAAGTGGGCAGCCCTTGTTGTTCAAAAATTTGAGTTAAAATGGCTTCGTTTTGGTCAATAATAGAGGTAAAAGGCAAACAATAAATAATCCGATAGGCAGTGGGTTGGAGCAAATTTTGCATTAGCACCGCCGCATTATAAGCGCTAAGGGTTTTACCCATTCCGGTGGGCAGGGTAATAGAGAAAAAATGATGCGTTTGAGCAAATAGGTTTACATGATGGGCAATATCATTATAAGCCTGTTCCCGCACAAGGTCAATGGGTTTAGGGGTAAAATTACCAAAAGCCTGCTCTTTGTATTGGCTTATAAGTTGTTGGGGCAAGTATAGATTGGGTTGAATAATACCTTTGTTATCTGCCATTACATCGCCTTTATCAGCCGAAAGTAGGAGAGAGAACAAAAAGTGTTGCAAGAAAAAATAATGCACCTTGCCCGATTTGGTAATTTTATCTAACAGCCTGCCTGTTTTGATTCTACTTTTAAAAAAAGTTAGGGTATGTTCTTCCCATTGTTGGTTGGTGGGCATTGCCAAACCTTCATGTTGCAAAATAGGTTTATATAGATTCACCAATAATGCCTTGTATTGTTGGTTATAGAAATTAATATCATCAGCATCAAGGTAAAACTCTGCGTCTGCATAATTGTGCAAATGTCCGTGATGCCGTTTAATTATTTCCAATGTTATCATTTTAAGCGCTTCATCGGGCAATGGGTTGATGGCGTACTGTAAATAGGCGCCCAGGGCTGCATGGTTGCTCAGGTTATTGTTTTGTTGCAACTGTTTAATGGCTGTTGGGCGATGCTGTTGGATAAAAAAATCTATATAATCCCGATGTTTTTGCAAAAATTCGGGATTTTCGCTCATTGTTGCACTTATAATCCGATGCTGAAAATACAGGGTTGCTTTACCTATATCGTGAAAAAACACCAGCAACTTGCGCAATAAGTGCAAGGTTTCCTTATCTGCAAAATCAGGGTGCAGTTGTTTTTGGTTAAGCAATTGCTCCGATATGTGGTTGCAGCCCGAAAGGTGTTCATTCAGGGTGCGGTTGTGGTGGGAGATGAGGTGCAAGGGAGAGTTGTTAGTTATTAGTTGTAAGTTTTTGAGCCACATGCTATTCCTGCCAATTCCAGCCAGCCACCTATGTCATGCAAAGAAGAAGAAGAATTTGCAGTATTCAGTTTCATCAAAACATCACCACATTTAGGGTTTCTTGTGGCAGGTTTACCTGTTCCAAATGTGTTACGGTAGCAGGAATAGGTTGGGCTTTTCGGTCTATGAGTATATCTTCGCGCAGGGTAACAATTCGGTTAGTATTCATTTCAACGGCGTACTGGCTAATTTCAACAATTTCGCTTTGGAGGGTAAAATTATTGCCAAAAGCAACAAACCTACTCATTGGTATAACTGAATGAATGAGGGTTTCGGGCGGATTTTGCAGGGTTTCAAAAGTAAACTCTCCCAAAAACTTAAAATTAACCAACAGCCCCGCCAGCCCGAAGGTAGGTGTATAAACCGCCTTATGCTGAGCCAAATGTTGTTGCAAGGTTTGGTAAATAGTAGGTTGGGAGTGGGTAAAATATATGCGGTATGCCGGTTGATAGATGTATTCTATCATGGTAGGTTTGCGGTTGTCTGTATCTTTGAGCCTGCCTAAATGGGGGCGCAGGTTGGTATTAACCCGTTGCATCACCACCGGTTTCAGCAGTTGTAATGCCATTTTGCAGGCATCGGGCTCAAAATGCTGCAAATAGGCATTATCGGTTTTATCTAACCCTATTATGGCAGCCACCATGCCATAAAGAGCCGTTTTGGGCGGTATGAGGTAAGAAACGGCAGTGGTAGTGGCGTATATTTTTTTAAAGTGCGCATACTTTCCCCATACCTCAAACACTAAGGTTTTGGGCATGGTTATTGGGTTTTAATAGGTTGCGAAAGCAGCAGGCGCTCATCTTGCCAAACGGTTATGTTATTAATATGCTCCCGATGTTTATCGAGCGCTGCATTAAGGGCGGCAGTATCGAGGGTAAAATCGGTAACATCTTCAAATGCTTCCTCCGCTTTATCTGATAGGAGCGAGAGCCTTTCCAATAAATCGCCAATAAAGTAGTTGGGAGTATGGTAATCAATTTTTACCAGCAATCGGGGCAAATGTCCTTTTTTTGAGCGGGTAAGCAGGTTTTTGGTGCCGTTCCACAAGGCATCTAAAAGTTCATCCACATCGGTTTGGGTGAGCTGGGTATGTTTAGCGGCGTTTTCGTTTATTACGCCCTGAAAACCAATTAAGCCGTAGGTGATATTGTATTCTTCTCTAAAAGTGCGTTGTTCGGCACCCTCCGATGTGGCAAAAGCGCCTGTACCTTTAATAAAGTTTTCTTTTACCTTGTGCAAAGAAACCCCCATGCCAAACTGAACAGGTCCGGTAAGGTTAAAACTTTTTCCCTTTGCCGCCGAAACGCCGCCAAACAAGCGTACATCTATAAACTTGCTGATGAATTCTTTTTTGTCGGCATACGCCTCGGCACGTTTAGGACCGGTAACCGGTTTGTCGTCCACATCGCGTATAAAAATGTCTTTGCCCGGGTTGGTACCGTCGTACCCTTTGGTCATCAGGTAATCCCTAACGGTACGTTTCAGCCTTACATCGGTAACTAAGCATTTGCCCGATTCCTCGTCTATGCGTGGGCGGTTGGCATCCATGGGGTCGCCATTAGGGTTACAGCGTTTTACATCGTATAAAAACAAGAGTTCGCTGCGTTGGGTAACAATTGCTGACATAATTAGGTGATATTTTTTGGTTATTAAATTTAGGATTGTTTTGTTGAATCGTCTGTTTTTTTGTTTTGCAAAAATTGGTTTGTAAATTCGCGTTGCATGATAAGTCCAAGGGTAAAGGTGTAAGAAATGTCAGTTTTAGTAAGTGTACACGGTGTTACCAATGCTTGGGCTATTTGGGCTTCCAAGTCCGAATGGTAATACACATCGTACTCCCTTAGCTTATTTATGAGTTTGGGCAGTAGTTTTTCTAAATCGGTTTTATCTAAATTTAAGCTGTTAAGGTTTTTGCTAAAAGGGTCATTTTGTAGTTTGCTCTTCTGTTTGTTAAGCAGTGCTTGGGTAAGGCAGCCCAGCAAAAACACGCCCTTTTTGTATTCGGAGTCAAAAAAAGCCGGGTGTTGGGCTATAAAATCTTTTGGTGTTAAGGCAACACTGTTGTGAGTGGCAGAGATGACATTTTCCATAGTTTGTTGATTAAAAAGATGAAGAGAGGCAAAAAACTGAAGCAGTATAAAAGATTCTTTGGTGGCATTTATGTATGCGTACTTTTTGAGGTCATCAGTGCGGTTTTTATACGCTTTTTGTATTACTTGTATAAAAGCCTTTAAAATCAGGTCTTTGTTGAGCGGGTTTCCGTAAAAAACAGCTTCTACTATCTTAAAAAAAGCGGGGTGAAATATGGTATCTGTTTTGGCTTTATGGGCAAAAAAATTTCTGATAGTGGCAAAATTAATGATATTTTGTTGTATGGTTTCATCTTTTTTTTGAATATCGGTAATAGGGCGGTAAAAATTTTCTAATTGCTTTTTAACATCATAAATTTTGCGCAATCGGGAAGGTAAAATATCCGATAAGTGAAGTTTTATTAGAAATTGGGCTTGATTTTTGGCATAAAAAAAGAGGTCGTAATATACATTGTTTTTAGAAAGTTCCGCCTCTTCAACCAATTCTTCCAGTATATCCTCACTGCCTATAATAGTGTTTTTGGCAGTGTTAGTAATGGGGTTAATGTTAATATCTATAAACCGGCTCACAGCAAATTCAATATCGGCGTTTTCGGCACGTATAAAGTGGGGGAGAACAAAGTATTTTAAACCCGAAAAATTTTTCGTCATTTTTTCTGTAATAAAACTCATAGCTCCCTCCAAAATAGGCACAACATTTTTAGAAACCGGAAACATTCTCCATGCGTTATTGGCATCAAATCCGTTTCTATTAAATGCAGTTTCATTAACAGTAAACCCCAAGGTGTCCACAAATCCCCAAACTTCATCAGCTACTTCATAGGTAACTGAGCAAAGCGTATTTTTTGCTAAGGCTGTACCGTAGTTTTTTTCGTAGTTTTTTTTGTAAGCATCATCCAAAAACAAATTGCGGTATTCTTCAATTTCACCAAAATACTTGCCGTTTAGGGTAAAGGTGAGTAGGTAACGATTGTCTTTGTTTAATGGTATTTTTTGTAGGATAGGCAAAAGTTGGTCAATTTGGTCGGTCGATACAAAGGCATGCTTGTAAGTAGTTAAACATTGTTTTATCTTTTTTAAACGCTTTGCAATATTATCTATGCTATTGTCACTACTGTACAAAAATGTAGGCACCAAATTAGTGCCGTTAGCCGAAGCTTCCCGATAAAGATACAGGCTAAAATCGGCTTTGAAGTTTTCTATTTGGTAAGTCGGATTGATGCTGCCATTTGCTATGTCAAATACAATTACTCTTGCCGCATCTTGATTTTTCGGAAACGGGTTTTTCCACGGATAGAAATAATCGGCGTATTGCGGATTTTGGCTTAGCAGGTTACCTATTTTGTAAATGGTTCTTATCATGGTGGACTGGGTAAATTTACTTTATGTATGTATGCGGCAAATATAGGCAATATTTTTTAGAAACAGTACTGATTTTAGAGATTTTAGACTTTGGACAAATCTTAATGTCGGGCATATCACGTGCCCGTTTGAGCCGAGCTTAAATCCGATGTAAGCACTTGGGAAGCCTATAAGGAGTATCTACAGCGTTTTGATGTAGAAAAAACCTATCGGTTAAGCAAAAACAACCTGATGATGAACGCTTTTCAGACTTGTGAGGCAACCCATTTAGACAGTTGGTTGTTAATGACCAAAATGGCACATTGATTATTTATTTTTACCCATTCGGGGTTGTTTGGGTTAATGTTGAAATTTGGGGTTGTTTTTACTTTCTATTTCAAAGTACTTAATTAAAAATAGAGAACATCTATGTAATGCCCGATGCTAATCGGGCTCTCAGTTTGTGATGATTTCAGGCAGAACCGCAGCCGGCGGAATCGGCTTGTATTTTACCATATGCCCCAACTTGGCTGTTTTTTTGTAAGGATAGATTGGCAAGGTGTTTTACTTTTTAGTTCAAAGTACTTTTTTTATTAAATACTATCAATTTAGGATTACCCAACTTGCATAAAAAGGATTTCAGACAGGTGGGGTGATATGTTTCGGTGCGCTGCACCTTGTTAATAGGGCATTTAACAGGTTGCTACCTATATTACGGTGCGCTGCACCTTTCTAAAACCAAAGACACCAATTTAAGGGAGTTGATGAGTAACACACAAGGGGCAGCGCTCTTAAATCTTGGTAAAACACCTGCAAACCATGTTATGGATAGGTGCATCGCACCCTAATCTGTTGCCGGTTTTTAACGAGTGCCTCTAAACCATACACAGGCTTTACCCCTATAGGGGGTTCATTTTAATTCCAACCGAGCGTGTTTGTTAAGGTTTAATGTTACCTGCTCAACAGTTTACCAATAAAATGGTATTGGTTAGCATGGAGTTGCACTACATACATGCCCGCCGGCAGCGGTTGCGGCAGGTTTACGGTATGCGTAAATGCGCCGTTGGCAGGCGCTGCGGTAACACCCTCACTCCAAACCAACTGACCCAGCGGGTTAAACACCTGAATTAAAACAGGCTCAACGGCAGACGTTAAAAGTTGGGCTTGTATGGTAAAAGAGCCGGTGTGGGTAGGGTTGGGACTAAGCGCCAGCAAACCCACTGTGGGGTTACTTGGGTTGGTAATGCCATCGGCAGCACAAGCCATGCCGCTAAGCACATTAACCGTAAGGGTTTGCATAGTTTGGCAGCCGTTGGCATCGGTTAGGGTGGCGGTATAGGTGGCGGTGGTTGTGAGCGAGTCGGTAATATAGGCAAGTGCATTGGGGCTGTTGGGGTTGGTAATACCTGTGCCCTGCCAAAGTATGGTATATGGCTCGGCAGCGGTAACAGTATCAAGATTTAACCAAAGCGGAGCATTAAGGCAAACCTCGTTGGGAGCCATATAATCAGTAACCTGCCCCCAAGCCGATACATCTATAACCGGCAGCGGCAGCGCTGTAAGGTTTACCGTTTGCGAGGCATTACAGAACCCGTTGGTAACAACAGCCGTTATGTTTGCATTTTCTGCAATAGTTGTAATAAACTGGGTTTGGTTGGCATCGGGCACAAGTATATCATTAACCAGCCATTGCAATTCGGTCCACTCTTCGGTATTCCCCGATGCGTTGAGCACAACGTTAGCGCCTGTGCAAACCTGTGTAGCATCGGCAGAAAGGGCAAGCTCCGGTGTGGGTATAATGGCAAGGTACAGGGCTGCATTGGCAGTGCAGCCATTAGTATCGGTAACGGTAAGGGTGTAAATTTGCACATCGGGCAAACCCACCAGCGCTTGCACCTCAGCAGCGGCATTGCTCAGCAGTCCTTCGCCCTGCCACAAGTAAGAGCTAATGGGTGCATCAGTTTGGGCAGTTAGGGTAAAAGGTTGGTTTTGGCACGGTACAAGTGGCTCTGTTATTTCAACGGTTGGCGCATCATATACGGTTACAAAATTGGTTTGGGTAAGGGAATTGTTGCCGGAGTTAGTAGAAACTGTAAGCGTTACGGGGTAAACACCGGGCTGGCTGTATTGAACCGTTGGCGATGCCGATGTGCTTTGCTCCGGCAAACCGCCTTCAAAATACCACTGCGTACTTGCTCCCGATGTGCCGGTACTGATAAATTGCACCTGTGCCGAAAGACAACCCTGCGCACTGCCCGATGTGGTAAAACTTGCCGTAGGGGTGATATTTTCTACAATTTCAAAGCCGTCAAAAGCAGCTTCTACCACATTTCCGCTGGTAGGCAAATCAGCAATACGCGCAATAAGTTGCATGGTAGCCGTAGGCTGTATGAGTTGGGTTATATTAGCTATGGTTTGGTGAAAAACGTATTCGTAGGGGTCGCCGTCTTTAACAGTTTCCACTGTAACCGTTTCTATGCCGTTGGTAAGCTCTATAAACAAGGTGTCATTACTGCCGTTTTGGAGCGACAAGTAACGGTGGTAGCGCAACTCAGGATTGGTGTAACCGGTAAGGTCAAAAACAGGCGAAGTAAGAATGGTAACCCCATTGTTTACATTGTTTCCTATACCTACGCCGCCATTGCCCGTAACAAAACAATAGTTTCCAAAATCATCGGGCAAATCAGCGTCCACATTAGAAAGATTGCCTGCAAAAGTAGAGCCTATCGGTTTAGCGCGTACCCATATTCCATTATCGGCATTGCCGCTCACCGTCCAGCCGTAGTCAAACAAAAAATCATCGTAATAACCGCGGGTAAGCGGAATGGTGTAAACATTGTTTTCGGGGGTAACGTAGGGGTTTAGTTGCAGGGTTCGGTAGCCCCACTTGCCTAAGTAAATTTGATAGGTTTCGGAGTCATAAATAGGGGCAGAAATAAGCCCTTCGGCATTGCTAAAAAGGGTTTGGGTGTTGTTGTCAGATTCCAGCAATGCCTGCACATCGGGAATGGGTAAACCGGTTTGAGCATCGGTTACGTATATAAACAGTTGAAACGAGGGAAGCGGTGTTAGCGCTACATTGAGGGGCGTTAGCTCCCCGTTTTCCAAAGCAAGCACAAACGTTTGCGTGGCATACCCAAAAGCCGAAACCGTAACGGTGTAGCTTCCGCTTTGGGCAACACCGGTTTGAAAATTACCCGAAAAATTGGTAGTGGTTTGTGCCGAGCCGGTTCCCGATATGGTAATTTGCACCCCTTGTAAGGGAGCGCCGGTAAGGGCATTGGTAATGTTGCCTTGCAAGTAGCAAGCCTGCACATAAGTTGGCTGAATAACAAACAAACCCTCTTCCATATCAGAAGCCAGCAGTATGCCCGATGGCAGGTAAGGATAAACACCCCAACAGCCGTTAAAATTATCGCCCGATAACGGAGAGGTATCATAATAACCCACCTCTACCGGCGCATTAGGAAAAGTGGCATCTACTATGGTTGCCCCGTCGCGGTAGTAAGAAGTAATCATAAAATTTTGGCGGAAAAAAGTATTGTGCGGAATTACCCCGCTGCCCGGATTAGACCTATACTGCGCCAACTCTTTAATATCGGTTATATCAGATACATCGTAAATGGTAATGGGTGCATTGCTTTTTTCGTCTGTGGTAATAAACGTATTACCATCATCAGATAGCCAGCAGTTGTGTGCAAAAGCAAAAGGCGTGTTTTGGGTAGCCATAATAACCGGATTGGCTTTGTTGGTAACATCAATAACCGCAAACCTGCCGGCATATATTTCGGCAGTCCACAAGGTATCGCCCCGCACAAAACCATCGTGTACATAACGTTGGTTGTAAATGCCCACAATAGGCGGGTTAATGGGGTTTGCATTTACATCTATCATAATAGCGCCGCCCACGCCGTAGTTGCTGCCAAAAATATACGCAATACCGTTTTCATCTATAAAAACATTGTGGGCGGAGGTCATATTTACCGTATCGCCCATAAAAATGTCGCCTGTCCAGTTCCACACTTGTATAGAATCGGGCAGGTATTGGAGGTCAAAAACATGCAGCCCCGAATCGGTTTCATTGGTTACATAAGCATAGTTGTTCCAAACCTTCATATCGCGCCACAAACTGCTTGGTCCGGGCACAAAAAACAGTTCGGTAGGATTGGCAGGGTCTGTTACATCTATAATGGCAGTACCGGTTCGGGTTCCCAGCAGGGCATACTCGTGCCCATTTGCCACATAACCCCAAACATCGTTTACCGTTTGCTCATAATCTATATGACCAAGCAACTCAGTATTGAGCTGTGCAAACATCGGAAACAAATGCCCCCATATCAAGCAAATAAATAAGACAAATCCTCTGGTAAGAGCGGCGGTAAAAAAACGGGTATTGCAAAACATCTGTAAAGCAGATTTGGTAGAAAATTGGAGATAAAAACAAAATGGCAAAGCCTTGTGTAGGCAATGAGGGCAAAAAAAAGCAGAAATTGTCTTCCATTAGCCGATTCAAAGCATCAAAAAATACAGAAACCGGTGTTTTAACAAAATCTGATAGAACTATGATTCAAAACGCTGCAAAGTTCGTAATTTTTCTACAGTTTTACAGACTAATTGCACATTGAACACCGTACTACGGCACATGACACCCAACTCTCCCGAAAAAGATAAGGAATTTATAGACCTTATCACCACACATCAGGGCATTATACACAAGGTTTGCAGTGTTTACTGCCAAAACGAAACCGATAGAGAAGACCTGTTTCAGGAAGTACTCCTACAGGTGTGGAAGTCTTATGCCAGTTTTAAAGGCGACTCTAAAATTAGTACGTGGTTATATAGGGTAGCCCTTAATACGGCTATTTCTATGTATAGGCAACAGATCAAACGAGGCAATAAGCAAGAGTTGTCTTTAAATGAGCTGCAACTTGCCGATAAACCGACAGATACAGCGTTTGAAGAGCGACTTAAGTTTTTATACCAAGCCATAGACAAACTCAACAAAATAGAAAAAGCAATTGTGATGCTTTATCTGGAAGATTATGATTACCGTCAAATTTCGGATATTGTGGGCATCACCGAAACCAACGTGGGTGTTAAACTGCACCGAATTAAAGACAAACTGCGCAAAATGGCAAAAAACCAGCACACATGATAGAATTTGATGACTTAAAAGGCGCTTGGAAAGAATTTTCCAAGGCGCAGGAGGAACAACACCGGTTAAATGCCGAACAAATAAAGCAGGCTTTAGAAAACCGAACGCTCAATGCCATCGGGAAAATAAAGTATGCCCTCAATTTAGATATGGCATTGCTGGCGCTGGTAACCGTGTTTATGTTGGGTTATGCGCTATTTTTTGACCAAACTGTGTTACCTCTGCTTTTACTGGTTTTTGCCATTGTTTGGGGTTTTACGCTTTTATTAAACATAGCTGTTCATTTGCTGCTAAACCGGGTGGTGAGCGCAAAAGCCGATTTGAAAACATCGCTTACCAGATTGGTGCAAAAATTTGGCAGCGGTATCAGGTCGGTTTACCTGCTTTGGTTAGTAGCGCCGGTTGCCGGTGTATTTTTAGGTTTTTTGGTTCACAGCAGCACGGGCAGCTTAACCATTAAAATGTTTTTCATTTTATTGGGCATTGGTTTAGGCATCGGCATTTTGCTGTTTCCGCTCATGTATTGGTATTTAAACAAAATGGTAGGCAAACACTACCAAGAGCTGAAACGCTGCTTAGCAGAACTGAACGAAGAAGCACCGGTAGATGATAGTGAAGAGTGAAAAGTGGGTAATAGGCACTAAGATTTAACAACCAATTTGCACCTTTGCGTGAAACAAAATCGGGATAATTATTCGTAATCATCTCTAATAATCTGTGCAAATCAGCCTCATCAGTGTTATCTGTGTGCTAATTGCTGCCGGATGTGTCAACTAATTTGCGCCTTTGCGTGAAACAAAATCGGGATGGCATTTCTAACTCCTAACTCCTAACTCACAAAAACCCTTACCTTTGCCCAAATGAATATACAGGCAAACTTGGGCAGCAAAAAAATAGCCGTTTTGGGTCCGGCATATCCTTACAGGGGTGGAATTGCCTCTTTTAGCGAGCGGCTTGCCACTACATTAACAGAGCAAGGGCATCGGGCTAATTTATACACCTTCACCT
The DNA here is from genome assembly GCA_002345145.1 of Bacteroidetes bacterium UBA2322. Lineage (GTDB taxonomy): Bacteria > Bacteroidota > Bacteroidia > Chitinophagales > UBA2359 > UBA2359. The sequence continues at coordinate 8,814 of DDVC01000142.1, read as the reverse complement.
TTCAGTATCCAAATTGGATTTTTCCGGGCAGCACCCAATACAGCCAAGACCCGCCGCCCCATTTACCCATAAAACGGCTGTTTCACTCCATGAACCCCCTAAACTGGGTAATGGCAGGCAGGCAACTCCAAAAAGCTCGCTATAATCTGGCAATTTGGCAATTTTGGATGCCCTATTTAGCTCCTTGCATGGGTACCATTAATCATTTGATAGCCCGAAATAACCATACCCGATTAGTAGGCATATTGCACAACCTGCACCCGCACGAGCCCCGCCCCGGCGATGCCTTGTTTACCCGATACTTTATTAATTCCTGCCATGCTTTTGTTACCCTATCGGGTTCGGTTAAGCAAGAATTGGCAGATTTTGCACCGGGTAAAAAAGCCCTTTTTGTGCCACACCCTGTTTATGACAATTTTGGCGAAAAAGTAACCAAAACCGAAGCCCGACAACGCCTTAACTTATTACCCGATGCCAGAGTAGTTTTGTTTTTTGGGTTAGTGCGCCCATACAAGGGTTTAGACCTTTTACTCCACGCCCTTGCCCACCCCAAACTGAATGGACAGCAAATTACCCTGCTCATAGCCGGTGAATTTTACGAAGACTACCGGCAGTACCAAAACCTAATCAGCCAACTGAATTTAACAGACCAAACCATTATTGTGCCCCATTTTATTGCCAATGATGAGGTTAAGTACTACTTCTGTGCTGCCGACATCATAGCACAGCCTTACCGAAGCGGAACCCAAAGCGGCATTTCGCAAATGGCTTACCAGTTTGAACGCCCCATGTTGGTTACTGATGTGGGTGGACTGGCAGAAATAGTGCCGCATGGCAAAGTGGGTTATGTAGTACCTCCCGAAAACCCCGATGCCATTGCCAATGCCCTCTTCGATTTTTACCAAAATAACCGAGAAGCCAGCTTTGCCCATGAAACAGCGCTCCAAAAACATCGGTTTAGCTGGGAGGCTATGGCACAAGCCGTGCTGCAAGTAGCCAACTGCTAAATATGCCCTTTTTAGTCGTTTTTGTGTCATACAAAAAACATCATGCCAAAAGTACAAACACTTTTCGGTAAAATTTCGTTAATTTTGTATCCTCAATTTCAAAACCGTTAAATCATTCATGAAACAGCTCTTCTCCCTGCTCTTTTTTGTGCTGGTAAGCATACCCCAATTGTTTGCACAGCAAACCGAACTCCATACCTGTGGTACTGCCGACCACCCTCCCCACATGCTCAACTGGCTCCGTAATTTTCAGCAATCCCCCATCAATCATCGGGACGAAATGACTGAACCTGTTTATATACCCATTAAGTTTCACTTAGTGGGCACAACACAAGGCACCGGTTATTACCCTAATGTGGACGTTTTTAGATTGGTTTGCGACCTAAACCGCCAATTTTCGCCTACCGGAATGCAGTTTTATATATCGGGCAACTTTAATTACATTGCCAACACTAATTACTACATACACAATTTTTCTGCCGGCGAAAACATGATGGATGCCTATAACCAAAACAACGTAGTTAATGTATATATAGTAGAAGACCCCGCCGGCAACTGTGGTTATTTTAGCTGGGGGGGCAATGCAGTTGCCATAGCCAAATCATGTGCCGATGCAAATGAAACCACCCTTGCACATGAATTGGGGCATTTTTTCTTTTTGCCGCACACGTTTAGAGGCTGGGAGGGCAGATGGGAAGGCGGCGTATTGGTTGACCCGCTGCCGGTGAGCCAGCGCGAACGGGTAAACGGCTCTAACTGCCTTACCACCGGCGATTTCTTTTGCGATACACCCGCCGATTACCTCTCTTACCGATGGGCATGCCCCTATACCGGCGTATTTTTAGACCCCAATGGCACTCCTATTGACCCCGATGAATCACTGTATATGTCGTATGCCTTTGATGCTTGCACTAAAAGGTTTAGCCCTCAACAAATTAATGCCATGTTAAATGGCTTATATAATGTGCGTACCGACCTGCTTACTTCTCCGCAACCTACCGTTACACAAGTAGGCAATTCGTTTGTTTACTACCCATCGGTAGGTAATCAAAATGTAAATCCCAATTCCGTTTACTTTCAATGGAGTCCGGCGCCCGGCGCTACCAATTATTATGTTGAGGTGATGCAATATACCAATTTAAACGGCGGCACCAATTTCAGCGGTTTTGTAACAGGCACGGAACTAACGCTACAACTTGACCCGGGTACCACCTATTTTTGGACGGTGCAGCCCCTTAGCCCCGGCAACACTTGTGGTGGCAGAGCAACAGGCACTTTTGAAACTGCCGCCTCATCAAGCCTGTACCTGAGTGATTTGGCGTTAGATATGCCTGATTGCAACGGCAGTTTGAGCGGCACAGTGGCTCTGGAAATTGCCGGCGGTACAGCCCCCTACAATATTGAGTGGAGTGGCGGACTTACCGGCGCTGTACAAAACAATTTAGCGCCCGGGCAGTACTGGATTACTGTTACCGACAGCGATGATGCTACTAATGTGCTGGCGCTGAATGTGCCGGAACCAACACCCCTCAATGCCGCAGTTGTTCAGACCGATAATTTTGCTGCTACCGTTTCGGTATCGGGCGGTACTATTCCCTACACCATTCAGTGGTCTAACGGCGAAACCGGCTCCAACGCATTTGGCTTAAACGTTGGGCAAAACACCGTTACCATAACCGATGCCAATGGTTGTACCTTAGTGCAAACCACCAACTCGCTGGCAGTACAGGCTAATGTAATAGGCATTTCTTGTGCAGGCGAGGTAAATGGCAGTATAGACCTCCAACTGTTTGGCGGAACGCCGCCCTATGTGTACACATGGTCTAACGGAGCTAATACCGGCTTGCTCAACAACCTGCCCCAAGGCAACTACGCTGTTACCGTTACCGATGCTGCCGGCGCTGTATTAAACCTAAGCTACCCCATTATTGAACCCAATCCGCTGCAAGCAACCTTAACCCTCAACTGGGCTACCCTCAATGCCCAAGTTACAGGTGGTGTGCCGCCTTATACTTTCTTTTTCCCAACCGGTGTGTATGATGTTCCTACTGCAAACATTACCGGTTTACCTGCCGGCACCTACGAAGTGTGGATTTACGACTTTAACGGTTGTTATACCACCGCCACCTTTACCACCCAATTTACTGTAAGCGCTCAAACGCCACAAACACCGGCAGCAGGAGTAACCGTTTACCCCACCTTAGTACACAAAGGGCAGCAAGTAACAGTAGAACTATTAAGCCAACACTACCACCATACCCAAACCACCGCAACGGTGTATAGCAACGAGGGCAAATTGGTTTGCCAGCAAAAAGACACCCTTGCCCCCAATAGCTCTATAAACATTCCTACTGCCAATTTAGCAGCCGGCATGTATTACATACACCTTCAAAACCAAAACAAAACGGAGGTTCTTAAATTTGTAGTCATGTAGAAAACATCTTACTGCCCGATAGGTCTGCCCCATGTTTTGCAGGCATATCGGGCAGTTTTATTTTAAACTCATATCAGTTTTATTTCACCCATTATCCTTGCACAGCCCTTAAAACCATGCAAAAGCCATTTCTTCTCATAGCGCTGTTATGGCTGCTCCAAACCGGCATTACCAATATAGCAGCCCAAAAACATATACACCCAAACGCCCAAAAAAACCAACAAATTTGGGACGTGGAAGAGCGAAAAGCAACAGTACATTTTGTAAACCTGCCCTTACCATTGGGGTTTACCTCAGAAGTGGTGGCTAAACAATTGACTGCCTCCTTACCCAATCTTGCAAAAATCCATACCGAGCTTGCTCTTACCGATATCAGCACAAGTCCGCTTGGTACGCATTATGGTTTTACCCAAACATACAAGGGTTTACCCATTTACAGCACACAGGTAAAGGCTATGGTAAACGCAGCCAATGAACTACTGTTGTTTACCGAAAACACCTACGATACTGAGGTGAAAGCGCTGCAAAATCTGTTTAAAAATACCCCTACACCACTGCCTGCCAAAGCAGTATCCCGATTTTGTGCAGCTAATAACCTGCAAATAGAAGGTAGCCCTACCGAAATGCTGTTTTTTTACGACCCGCAAACCCCCATTAGGGTTTGGCATTTTAAAGCATGGAACAAACAAGCCGGACTGGGTTTTGCCGAATACCTGCTTGCCGCATCGGGCAATTTAGTTTATGAACGCAGCCTCCAAAATTACTATGGCAAAACATCGGGCAGTAAAACCACCACTACCGAAACCGTTCCGGGCAAGGTTTTTATGCCCAATCCCACTACATCGGCACAGGTAAATTACGGGCAAGGAGGTAAATACCGCGATAATAAAGATGCAGATGCCACCGAGCTTACCGCCGAACTTAAAGATGTAACCTTAGATGTAACCTTAGAAGACGGAATCTATAAATTAGAAAATAACTTTGTTAGAATAGCCGAGTTTGATAACCCCGTTATACCTCCTTACACCTCTACCCTACCCCAGTTTAACCTGACCCGCTCGCACGATGGTTTTGAAGACGTAAATGCCTATTACCATTTAAACGCCTATCAACAGTACTTACAAGCATTGGGTTTTAATTTAGTACAAACACAAGTGCAAGTAGATACACATGGCAAAAACGGAGATGACCAAAGTATGCACATTTTTACCGGCACCGAACACCGACTGGTTTTTGGCAGCGGACACTCCTTAAATAAACACCATGTGGACGATGCCGAAGATGCCGATGTGATTATACATGAATACGGACACGCTATTTCGGCAAGCGCCTGCCTCAATTGTAATACCGGTACCGAGCGCACCGCTATTGACGAAGCTATTGGCGACTACTTAGCTACCTCCTACAAGCGAGCCTTATACACCTTTAACTGGCAAAAAATGTTTAGCTGGGACGGGCACAATGAGTTTTGGAATGGCAGAAACGTAGCAAGTACCAAGCGTTATCCCGAAGACAATATCAATGACATATATTACCGCAGTGAAATATTTTCATCTGTACTCATGCAGATTTGGGAAGTAATGGGCAGAGAAAATGCCGATAAATTGGTCATAAGCGCCTTGTATCAGTTTACCGCCGGCATTGATATGCGTGCCGCAGCCAGTATTTTATTGTTTGCCGAACAGCAACTTTTTTCGGGCGACTACGCCCAATCGATACAAAACTTGCTGCTCCAGCGCGGGTTATTAGAATATCAGGTTAATGCCGGACCCGATTTTAGTGTTTGCTTGGGCGAATCGGTAACGCTGGGTGTGCCCAATGCACCCGATGCACCACCGGGCACTAAGTTGTACTGGTCGCCCGGATTAACCCTTAGCGACAGCACCGCTGCCAACCCCATAGCTTACCCCGATAAACCTACTACCTATACACTGCATGTATTGAACCTCAGCACCAACGTAGCTTTTACCGATAATGCTTTTGTAAATGTTGCCTATTGTTTTAACAACACACCCGGCAACAACATTAGGCTGCTCAATACCGACCGGTTTTTTAAGCGCCGAGGCAACATTATTGTGGAAGTTCCGCCGCTAACGCAGCAGGTAAACCTCACTATTTATGACGTTTACGGACGCATTGTAAAACAATATACCAACCCCGGCGATGACCGCTTAGAAATAGAAGGCGATGATTTGCCACCGGGCATTTACTTACTGCGCATTGAAGCCGATAGCAAAAAAGCTACCTTTAAAATTGGCAGAGTGCGGTAAACAATAGCAGGCGTATTGTAAAAATGAGTATTTTGCCCCCAATTTTATCGGGTGTGCCTTAAATTACTCATACATGCTATTAAAGCCACATGTTCCTATGCTATTGCGAAAGCTATTGCCTGTTTTTGCTTTGCTTTGGGGTTTATTATTGTTCTTGCCGGCTCAATGCCAAACCCTGCTGCGCCAGTGGAAATCTGCCGAGGGGCAGGTTTCTATAACCCTCAATGACAATATACTGGGAAAAAGTTTCCTTTACAACCGCGATACGCTGCTGTTGAGTGGTAAATGGAAACAAGAAAACAACAGGCTGCATTTCACCCCACTCGCTTTAAACGGGCTGAAACTAACCCAAATGCCCAATGCTGCTCCGCCTGCCGCTGCCTCTCAAACCGATACCACTGTGGCAAGCAATGGGACGCAGGCAGATACAATTATAAGCCCACCAAGGGTAATGGATTGGTACGGCTTGCCCGAGTGGGTTGCCATTGAAAACCTTACCGACAACAGCCTTACCCTTAGCAATGCCGGTGTGCCAATGGTTTTTACCTACCGCGATAACAGCAGTTTTTTTACCAAACTCATCAATAACAACCTGCTTAGGGGCATCATAGGCATTTTTTCACTGATACTTATTTGTTTCCTTTTCAGCACCAATAGAAAGAATATTAGCTGGCGGCTTGTTTTTTCGGGTATAGGTATTCAGATATTGTTTGCACTATTGGTACTTAAAGTTCCCCCCTTGGTAGTAAACATAGGCTCGGCAGCCATTGACTTATCGCCACGCGCCATATTTCAGGCGGTAGCCGGCTTTTTTGTGGCAGTACTCGATTTTACCACGCAGGGAGCCACCTTTGTATTTGGCGATTTGGTAACCCGTACCGATACCTTCGGGTTTATTTTTGCTTTTAAGGTATTGCCCACCGTAGTCTTTTTTTCGGCGTTATCATCGGCATTGTATTATTTGGGTATTTTGCAAAAAATAGTGTATGTTTTTGCATGGGTAATGAGCCGTACCATGCGCCTGTCGGGGGCAGAAAGCCTTGCCGCCGCCGCCAATATCTTTATCGGGCAAACCGAAGCGCCTTTGGTGGTAAAACCCTATATTGAAAGAATGACCCGTTCCGAACTCCTCTGCCTTATGGTAGGCGGAATGGCAACCATAGCAGGCGGCGTATTTGCTGCCTATGTTGGTTTTTTGGGAGGCGATGACCCGGCAAAACAATTGCTGTTTGCCACCCACCTGTTATCGGCTTCTATTATGTCGGCTCCGGCGGCTATTGTGGCAGCAAAAATGCTGTTTCCCGAAACCGAAAACATAGATACCAACCTGCATATATCAAAAGATAAATTAGGCAGTAACTTACTCGATGCCATTACCGGCGGCACTACCGATGGTTTGCGATTAGCAGTTAACGTAGGGGCAATGCTCTTGGTTTTTATAGCTATGATGGCTATGCTCAATGCCATTTTGTTTGACCTCATAGGCAAACCCACCGGCTTAAACAGTTGGATAGCTGCCATAAGTCATGGCAAATATGCCGGATTGCGGTTAGAGTACATTTTCGGGTTTATGTTTGCACCATTGGCTTGGTTATGTGGCACACCCACCGCCGATATTGTTGCAGTAGGGCAACTTTTAGGCGAAAAAACCATCATTAATGAATTTGTAGCCTACGGCACGCTGGGCAATATGAAAGACTTGGGTCTAATAACCAACTCCAAATCGCTCATTATTGCCATTTATGCGCTTTGCGGATTTTCTAATTTTGGCTCTATCGGTATTCAGTTAGGCGGAATTGGGGCATTAGCGCCCGGTCAAAGGCATCACTTGGCACATTTGGGTTTGTATGCTTTATTGGGCGGAACAATTGCCTGTTTGTTTACCGCCGTTATTGCCGGTATGATTGCAGGGTAAAAAACAATTGGCAACCTGTTTGCACAAGTTGCCAATTCCTATCGGGTGGCGGCGGTGGGTGTGCCGCAACTATCGGTTTATGCTACTGCTTAGTGGTAGTTGATAACCGGAATTTGAGCAGGCTTTTTGGTTTTAAATGTATAACCAATGCCAATGCTGCCTTCTAACTTAGGGTTTAAACCGCCCTCTTTGGTATAAGCCGAAACAGTGGGAGCAATACCGGCGCGGAAAAACAAGCCACCGTTGACGGTATTTTGGTAGCGGTAGCCAACTCGGGTAAAAGCGTATAGCGAGGTATATTCCTGTGCAGGCTGAAACTGCGATACCTTAGTACCGTTTTCGGTAACCTGAACCGTAACCGGCAGTGTTTCATCAAAGCCAAATGCAGCAACAACGCCCAAGCCGGTTTCGAGGTGGTGTTTACCTTTACCAAACCATACGTTTGCTTCTATCGGTATAATAGGGTCAATATCGTTCTGAAAAACAGAAGAAGAGATACCCAAACCTATCCTTGCGCTTACCTTAAAATTTTTGCCCGATAAAAATATCTGGTCAACATTTACAGAGTACAAAGAGCCATTACCGCCAACTTCGGCATAAATGGTATTGTGCGCCGGTAAAACAGTGGGAACAGTAACAGTTTGGGGTTCACCCGTTATGGTTGCAGCGCTTTCCTGCGCCATTAAACTTACACTCCAAGCCAATACTAATGCTACTAAAACAAAAAATTTTTTCATGATACAGTATTTTAAAAATGGGTAAATGAGTTGTTTTGATTAGTAGCTTTGGGGCATAGGCAAGCGTTTGTTTTTTGGTGTTACTTAAAAAGTATTTTTACTTTGTTTGAAATCCGGTGCAAAGGTACGGTTTATTTTGTTCAAAACAAGCTATTTGCTAACTTCTTACCAAAATTTCTTTTTTTATGACAATTTTGTGGCAAAAATCAGCCGACTTTTGGCAACACAATAGCTTGTTTCTTGCAAAAACGCAAATTAGTGGTTAGTAATTAATTGTTAGTACTATCTACCAAAACTACTTACTACTGAATACCCATTAGCACACGGATAACACGGATGCGGCTGATTTGCACGGATTTTTGAAGGTAATGGCTCAAGTAGTGGGTAGTGAATAGTTATGAGCGTGTTAGTACCAACTACTATCCGCTAAGTACTTCAATGAAATTAGTTT
>DDVC01000131.1 GCA_002345145.1 Bacteroidetes bacterium UBA2322 | reverse complement strand
AATCTGAAATTTTTCAGAAATTTTTTATTTTTTCAAAATTTTTCAGTTTTTTCAGTGCGTGGTGCGGTAACTTTGCAGCGTTGCGGTACGGCAAAAAACTTTTCTTTTTTTGTGTGGAGTGGGGAATGTTTTGTATAATTGCGGCGGCGGAACGGGATATGGAAAGAAGAGGCGAATGCTTTGTTACTAACCTAAACCTATAAGGGTTACGAAAACCTTATAGGTTTGAAAACAAAGCCGGAGCAGTACCTCACTCAAAATTTTAAACAAGCCATGACACCTACCCTAAACATAGAAAACATAAAAGCCTATTTAAGCACACAACCCATTCTAAGGGCATGGCTTTTTGGGTCTTATGCTACCGGAACAGCAGATGAAAACAGCGATGTGGATATTTTGGTGGAATTCGACTACAACCAACATATCGGGTTGCGTTATTTTGATGTGCTTTGGGATATGGAAAAATTGTTGCAAAAAAAAGTGGACTTAGTCCCGATAGAAGGTTTATCTGAGTTCATTCGTACTACTGTGGAACAGCAAAAAGTGTTACTGTATGAGAGGTAACAAGCCCGGAGATAAACTTCGTTTACAACATATTTTACAAGCGCTGACCAATCTTGAAGATTGGTTACAAAACAAACACTATGAAGAATTTGCAAAAAATATCATTCTGCTTAATGCCGTATGCCGACAGTTGGAAATTATTGGAGAAGCAGCAAACAACTTATATAGTGCAATGCGAACCCAATATAGCGAAATACCTTGGGCAAAAATTGTAGCATTGCGAAACTTGCTTATTCATGAGTACTTTGGCGTAATTCCAAGCATGTTGTGGCAAATTATCCAAAAAGACCTGCCTCCTTTTAAAGAACAAATCAACAAAATGCTTGAGAATTTTGCCTAAAAAATACCTTTTTCTGCGTTCTCATAGTAAAGTTTTATTAACAAGCAACAGTAAAAGCATCGCACAACGCCAATAACTTTGCAAAAATTTAGTTAGAAACAAAAAAAAAACACGCTATAAACTACTTGGTTTGGTAAACATTTTGTATAATTGCCCCGGAAAATAACTACTACCACTATGCACAGCATTACTTTTACCTGCGAAACTATCACACCCATGTTTTTGAGTGGGGCGGATGGCACTACGCCCGAACTTCGCGCGCCGTCTATAAAAGGGGCTATGCGTTTTTGGTGGCGGGCTATGAATGGGCATTTGGGGATAGAAGACGAGAAAGATAAAGATGGTAAGGTAGTAAAAAAAGGGTTGCGAACAAGAGAGGGTGAATTGTTTGGCGCAACCGACCGAAAAAGCAGTTTCTCCATACAAATTGTTTCTACCAAACCATTAGAAAGCCAGCCACAAGCCGTACTGCCCCATAAAGATAGAAGTTTCTCTAAAATGGCATTCAAATCTCACCAATCTTTTCAGGTTATTATTCGTTGCAAAGACCAAGCCACACAACAAATTTTGCAACACCTATTCCCCTTGTGTTGTGTATTAGGCGGCTTTGGTGGGCGAATGCGCCGTGGCTTTGGTAGCATTCGCATCACCAACGAAAAACACTACCCCGCTACCTTAAATGCCATTTGCGAACATATTGAAGCCCTTGTTCCCCAAAAATTTCAACTGCGCAACAACGAAATTGTGTATTTAGCCCAACAAAAGCCGCCCTATCCGTACATAGAAAGCATTAGCATAGGACGAGCCGATGCACAACTGACCAAAAAAATAGGACAAGCCACACATGATGTAAATAGTAAGCGTGGAAGAGATTATGGTGTAAGCGTTGGGTCGGCTAATCCTCGCTTTGCTTCGCCCGTATATGTAAGTGCCATACAAACTGCCAAAGGCATACAGCCCATTATTACTGTCTTGCATCATGTTGGCAACCCCAAAAGTTATACACTCCATACCCGTCAAATCAACGAAATTCAACAGCAACTTAAACAAGCAATTACAGAGTGAAATATAACCTACAACTTTCAAAGCTGCGCCTTAAAGGTTTCAGGGGCTTTGAACAAGCCATAGAATTAAGATTCGACCCACGTTTAACAGTATTAATTGGCGATAACGCATCGGGAAAAACCACAATTTTAGATGCCATTGCTATTGGATTGATGTATCTACGCCACCAAATAACGGGCGGAAAAATGTATAATTTTCCTGCGCCATTAGACCCCGTAAAAAAGAAAAATTACGATGTAAATAACAACAGCGAGGAATTAGAATGTGCCCTTGAAATTCGGATAAATGCTCGCCGCCAAACAGAATACGACTCAATAGAATATGAAGAAAGCGAAATAACAGAGGCAGGTTTTGTACTGCGCGCTACGGGCGATAAAAGCACTAATGTAGAAAAATTTTACCTACCCCAAAACAATACAGAAACAATTGAACCCGATAATGCCACAAAAGAGGAAATCCTTCCCGATTTTGCTCTGCACCTGTACAATAAATACCTAAAAGGAGAACTGAAAAACTTGCCCGTACTGGTATATTACGGTTGCAATAGCATCAATACCGATACCGAAAAAACAACCATAGATGGTATGGCAAGGATTACAGACTTAGCTATTACCGATACTTACAAAAATGCCTTAGAGTCGCGCGAATTTAGGTTTGAACAAGTACTGCTGCTCTTAGACCGCCGCCAAAAAAGCATGTTCCAAGACCGCCGGCAAAACGACCGCTTTATAGATGCCTTGCAAACCGCCATTGCCATTATGTTAAATGACACTGAAACCGAAAACAAAGGCGCTACTTATGGTAATTTGCGGATTCAATACGGCTCACTATTTGACGAGGTACTGATTGATAAAATAACCAATGGTAAAACATCAATACTCTACTTAAACCAACTGTCTTCGGGCGAAAAGTTCCTATTGGGCATGGTTGCCGATTTGGTGCGCCGCCTTTTTTTGGCAAATACAGAAGGTGATTTGCTGCAAGGTAAAGGCATTGTATTGATAGATGAGGTAGATTTGCATTTGCACCCTAAGTGGCAGCAAAAAGTTATTGATAAATTGATGGAAATTTTCCCGGAGGTGCAGTTTGTGGTTACTACGCATAGCGCCATGGTTTTGAGTTCCGAAAAAACGAGACCCCAATTTACATACTTATTAACAGAGAACAAAGCAGTATCGATAGAAGATTTGGGGGTGTTTATAAATGGCGTAGAACCCAATAGAATTTTGCAATATGTTATGTCAGTGCCATTGCGAAACATTGAAACACAACAAGCAATTAATACCATAACACAGTCATTGAAAAATAAAACGTTTGACACCGAGGAAATTACCAAACTAATCGTACAATTAACTCAAAAGTTAGGCAAACAAGATCCTTTCATTATGCTATTGCAGTATGAACTATTATTGCTCAAACGAAAAAAACAAGCAGTCATACAATGAGATATATTGATAAATCTACCCGATGTATAGTTTTTGACGATTTTCTTGCTCAATATGGACAAAGATTACACGGAGACTGGGAGAAATTAAAGAAAATTACTGAAAAACCCAAAAATGGTGAGCGGATTGCCGTTGGTCGCAATGCATACATAAATCTTTTTGCCCATTTGCACAACGAACAAAAGGGCTTATGTGTTTACTGCGAGCAAGAAATACCCGCAAAAACAACAGAAAACGATGCTTCACAAGGACGCGCACACATAGAACACGTACAAACGCAAAAAGAGCTAAAAGCACAAAATAAAAGAACGTTAGTGTTTGAGCAAAGCAATTTGGCACTTTCCTGCAATGGTTTTGATTGTACAGTTGAAGAAATTGAAGACAATATGCCGATAAAAGAGTTTTGCGCTCACTTCAAAGATGGCAATTACAACCCAACACAGCTTGATGATAATTTGTTTTTAAACCCTTTATGGGAAATAAACATAGAAGCCTATTTCGATTACGAATTACAAGAGGAATATAAACAGGTTGTCATTGTACCAAATACTGAATGTACTACCAAACAACAACAAAAGGCAGATTTTACTATCAAGTTTCTGGGTTTGCAACATCCAACGCTTTGTGAAATGCGATATACAACCTATTGGATTTTGATGAATCGTTTACAAAATGGTATTGACATAACCAACGAACTATCAGACGAGTATAATTTATTACCCGCTTTTTATTCCATGCTCAAAATTAAATTTCTATAACAGTAACTTTCTCCTCCCCGCCCTACCCTCCCGTTCAATCATACAACACTACACCAACAAGAATAAAAACCCAACACACAAACAACTTTTAAAAATTTAGTTAGAAACAAAAAAACACGCTATTAACTACTTGGTTTGGTAAACATTTTGTATAATTGCCCTGGAAAATAACAACAACCATTATGCACAGCATTACTTTTACCTGCGAAACAATAACGCCCATGTTTTTGAGTGGGGCAGGCACTACGCCCGAACTACGCGCACCGTCTATAAAAGGGGCTATGCGTTTTTGGTGGCGGGCGCTGCAAAATGAAAACTCGATAAGAGAACTACGAGAGAAAGAAACAAAAATATTTGGAGGCAGCTACAAAGATGATGCAAATAAAGAAATTAATTTGAGGAGTAAGTTAATTCTTATGCCTCCTCAAATTAGTAAATCTACACCAATACAAATTTCAGGAACTCCCCATCATATACAGTATGGCTGTAAAGTATCGGGCTGCGATTCGGGATTTTGCGGCAAAGGGAAACAGCAAAAAGCCATGCTGCATACTTTTGAGCTAACTATAAAATTTGATGATAGTGCAATTACAAGAAATGAGCTGATAATATTAGTAAAAACAACTTTTATTTTAGGTGGTTTAGGCAATCGCGAGCGCAGAGGGTTTGGTAGTGTCATGATAACAAAAATAGATAATACCCTCAGTTTTCAAACTAAAGCAGAAATAGATGATTTTTGGAAAACACTTTCTACAACAAATAATAGTCTTGCTTACGAGTGGTTTAAAACAGCAGAAATAGGCAAATCTTTTATGAGTTACGAAAAAGCATTAATAGCAATTGGCAACGCTTCTCACAAATATAGTGATGATAGTTTGGGTTATGCCAAAGGAAAAACAAGATTTGCCTCACCTATTTATGTATCCGTTGTAAAAGCCGAAAAGGAAACGCAGTATTATATACTGCTTACTACTCTAAATACTAAACCTGACCGTGATTTAAAAAATGCATCTAAACAAGAAGAATTTATAAAAGCCTTAAAAACACAGCAATAATATGTCCCACCACCACCTCTTCCTTTTCACTATAGGTCCCGTACAATCTTTTATTGCGCAAGCTCGCAAAACACAGGATTTATCTGAGGAGAGCAATTTAGTGCTGAAAGCAAAAAAAAGTATTATCAAGAAATGAAAAAATCATTTGAACAGTGTACTTGGTCGGAATTGAATAAGATATTTGGCTTGCAAAAGCAAAAGACATTACCCCGCCTTGTGGAGTGGGTTGATGAGAAAAGCGAAGTAAGCACGCCTATTCAGAAAGAATTGGATAAACTACAAGCAAATTTGGCAGAAAACTTTATGGACTGGAACGAAGATGAACTCAAAATGCAATTTATTGCCCCAATACTTTACTTGGTTGATTATACAGGCAATACAAGATATCATCCCTTTTCACAACGCCCTTTGCAAATGCAAAAAGACGATATAGAACTATCGGGCATAGTAGATTGGCTACTGGCATCAGGGCAGCAATTTCCCGAAGTACCTTACTTTTTTTTGCACGAATACAAAAAAGAAAAAGCATCACAAGCCGACCCGCTCGGACAGATACTTGCAGCTATGCTGACCGCTCAGTTTATAAATCAAAATACGTTTTCGCTTTATGGTGCGTATGTAGTTGGAAAGGATTGGTATTTTGTGGTTTTGGAGGGTTCAAATTATGCCGTTAGTCGTCCATATCAGGCGAATGAAAGTTTTGATATTAAAACCATATTCAACACATTGCAAAAAGTTAAAAAATTGATATAAACCATGACCTACCTATTCCTTTTCACCATCGGACCTGTTCAGTCTTTCATTGCTCAGGCAAGAAAGACACAAGATTTGTATGCGGGCAGTCAAATTCTATCCGATTTAATACATTATGCCATGTCATGGGCAACAAGTACATGGGAAAACCATAGTAGTGTTGAAATTATCTACCCATACTTTGATGGTACTACTGTAAATAGTAGTTATCCCAATCGCTTTGTAGCCAAATATACTGGTGATAATATTGCTAATTTTGGAGAGGCACTAAACGATGAAGTACATCGTTTTTTTCGTGAAGACATAGTATTGAGTTCAATTGGTTCAACCTATTACGCGGTTTGCGAACACCAAATTACGGATTTTTTAGAAACCTATTGGGCAGCAGTATTATTAACCGAAGATTACTCAAAAAGCATGACCAATTTAGAAAAAGAGTTGGCAGCTATCAAAAATTACCGGTGCTTTAAACAATTGCCTCAATCTGAAACTGGACGTAAATGCTCTTTGAACGGTTTTTATAATGCACTATATTACCGTAAAACAGACAAAGATAGTACAGATGTGGTAACAAGAAAGTATTTAGATGCTAATTGTCAGCTATTTGAACCGACAGATACCGCCGCTGTTTCGTTAATGCAACTACAACATGGCGAAGGTTTATGTGGTATTAGTTTTGTAAAACGTTTCTATAAAGCAACACCTTCTTTTAAATCTACTGCCAATATTGCACTAATGGCTACCTTAGAAGCTCTTAAAAATGCAAAAGAATTGAATGCATTTCTAAGACACTTTGGCAAAAATTTAGACACTATAAATGGGCAATTATTTTTTAGCGAAAACTTAAACAAAGATTATTTAAAGTCACAAGGGGAGCGTTTTAGCGAAAATTTCATTCGAACTGCCATTGATTTATTGCGAGGAATAGAAAAGTTAGCAGCCAGCAAAAACCTAAAACTGCATAAATACTATGCTGTATTAGTTTTTGATGCGGATAATATGGGTAAACAAATAGAAGCATGTACATCAAAAGAGATACACAATCAATTATCCGAAAAACTAAGTAGTTATGCAAGTTGGGCGAAGGATTTTGTAGATAGCAAGAATTATGGGCGAAGTATCTATGCCGGCGGAGACGACTTTTTGGGTATGCTTACATTGCCAACACTTTTTACAACATTAACTGCACTGCGTGAAAAATTTGCTACTGATTTTGCCGATGAGAACTTAACTTTCTCAGCTGGCGTGTGTATTGCACACTACAAAACACCATTAGGAGAGGTATTAAAATATACACGAGCAATGGAGAAAAAAGCTAAAAAACACCGAACTAGTAAAGATTGCTTGGGTATTGCCGTACTCAAACATTCAGGTGAGATACATGAAACTGTGTTACCTTGGAAAGCGGACACTCACTGGATAACTGAATATTTAGCTGATATTACTGATGATTTAAAAAACAAGTTTAGTGCTAAATTTATTAAGACATTAAATGAAGAGGTAGCAATTTGGGAAGCCAATGCTTCTGATAGAAATTTCCTCAATGTTACCAAAAGTGAAATAAAACGTTTGATTATACGCCAAGATAAGGGCATGGGCGGTAGTGCCACAGAATTAGCTTGTAAAGTAAGTATGATTTATGACCAAACAAGTGCCATATCTAATGCTACTGAATATTTTATCAACGCACTTAATGTGTGCGACTTTATTAACCGTAAATTCTAATTCATGTCTGTTTTCAACATAAATCCCTTAGACACTGTATTTTTTCGCGATGCTAAACCATTTTCAATGGGTGAAGAAACATGGGCAAACAGTCTTTTTCCTAATTTATTGCCTAGTGTATTTTACGGCTCTTTGCGCACTGCCTTTGCCATTGAAAATGGTTTAAAAACATCTACCGATATTGAACGGGAAACAGCTGATTTTGAAATCAAAGATTTGCGCTTGCTTTTTAACAATATACCCGCCTTTGCCATGCCATTAGATTTGGTATGTATCGGTGATGATATTGTAGGCTTAACACTCACTACTCCCCAAGCTATATCGTCCTATCCTTTTTCCAAAGTACTAAAATGCGAAGAAGAAGGTGATGTAGAGGATTTGGAAGGGTATTATTTGCGTTACGACCAATTTCAAGAATACCTTAATGGTATAAGTTCATTTAGTGATTACAAAGAGGAGTGCTATGATCTAAGAAACTATACCGCCATAGAACCCAAAGTGGGTATAGCACGTAGCAAAGAAACGCGGACTACCCGAATCGGAGCTTTGTATCGCGTTGGTATGAGTCGTTTAGAAGGCAAAGGCAATAATACTAAAACATCATTCTATGTGCAATTCAAAAATTTGGCTATTGCCGATAAAACTATAACTACCATAGGTGGCGAAGGTAAAAAAGCAATAATACAGCAAGGCAATGAACTACCCATTGCACTACCTACTTTCGATAATACCGATACGCAATTTAAACTATACATTGCCACTCCAACTATTTTTACACAAGGAGCCATACCCGATTTTATTAATCCAAACAACCTTACTGGTGAAATTATAGAAGGCATAAATGTCAAATTATTGACCTGTGCCATTGGCAAATTTTTATCCATTGGCGGTTTTGATTTAGCACAACAACAACCCAAACCCATGCAAAAAGCAATTCCTGCTGGTAGTGTATACTACTTCGAACTATTAGATACTACAAATACAGAAGCAACCTTTACCCAACTTGCCGAACATTTTAATGTTTATAGAAATAGCATTTGCCAAGAGAAAACCTTTGCAAAACAAGGCTATGGTATTTGTTATGTAGGTAAAACCCCAAATATTAACGAAAAATAAAAAATTATTACTCCATGGCTACAACCATTATAACCACTGTAGGTACATCATTAATTGAAAATACCAAAATTACTACTAATGGCTTAACAGATAGAACTTTTTCAGAACGCGACGAAAATGGTTTGCATTATAAAAATACAGATGACAAATTATCTAAACTTATTGCCGAGTGTAAAAATTGCGACATCGCCTTATCTGCCGAAATAACTAGCATCACCAAAATACAAGAACAATTGCAAAAACCTGTAATTGTGCATTTGGTGTGTACTGATACCATTTTATCTCCTTTGTGTGCTAAATACATCAAAGAATGGCTACTGAAACCCGAATACAAAACCAAATGGCAGATAACAGAAGTAAAATTTGAGTGGCAATATGGCAACCATATAGTAGAAGGTTTACGGCTTAAATCAAAAAGTAGTAGTAAAGAAGTCAATGATTTCAAAGAAACAGGAATTAAGAAACTTATTGAGGCATTAGATGCTGTTAATGATGAGTCTGTCATTAACATAACTGGGGGCTATAAGGGGGTGATACCTATTATGACTATGTATGCCCAAATTAAAAAACTACCCATTATGTACACTTATGAGGGTAGTGAAGAGATTATTGAAATAAATAACGAAAACTTGCCAATGAGTTTTGATTGGGAAATAGCCCAAAATGCTGTTCAATTTTTAGATGATACTTATCTAAAAGGCGGCATTCCCAATATTAAACCTTCGGAAGAGATAGTTAAGCAGCTCAAAAAACTTGGATTGGTAAAAACTGGTAAAAAAGGTAAGTTAGAAGTGAGCGCGCTAGGAATAATGTTAAAGGCATTTGTGGATAAAAATCCTGTGGTAGAAAGAGGCACATTAGGTTTTTTTATGGAATACCTGCTATATCGTCATTTTAATGAATTTGACGATACCTATTATCAACCTACTAAATTGGATTTATTTCTTTTTATTTATCAATCACAACTATACAACGAAATAGAACTAAAAACAAAATTCGCCTTTAATTCTGATGACATCAAACGAGAAGTGGGAAATTGGAATGCCCAAAATTCTGATAATGCGAGTAAACAAATTAATACATTGGGAGATATTGATTTAGTATTGAAGCTCAAAGTTTCAAATGGCATTTCAATATGTGAAATCAAACCAGTCAATTTATCAGGGGCTACAATAGACAAAATGAAATACCGTATTGAAGGATATGAAAAGGTAGTTAAAACCAAACCCTCAGAATTCATTTTTATTGTTTATCATTTAAAATATAAGCAAGAAACAGTAAAATCTTTTAATGAAAATGCCAATTTAAAAAAGAAACTTACCGATTTCAAAAATGCTTGCCCCGTTAACTTTCGAGCCTATGGTGTTTTAGTAGATTTAACTGATGATTCTCTACAAGTTAACTATACATCATTGTTGAAAGACAAAGTAATAACACTGGAAGAAATTATCTTATAGTATGCTACAATCAAAATTAGTTTTCGTTTCAACATCCAATAGTTGTAGAAATAGTGCTTTCTTTTTTATCGTTACAATAAAACCCCAATAATATGCAGCAAACAGCACAACCATTGTTCCTTATTTGCGAAACACCACTACATGCAGGTAGCGGATCCGACTTAGGCATTATAGACTTGCCTATTCAGCGAGAAAAACATACGGGCTTTCCTAAAATAGAAAGCTCAGGGCTAAAAGGTTCGCTTCGGGAGGCATTTGAAAATGTTACAGGCATTGACCCAGTTAGTATCCATAAAATTTTTGGCTATGATAGCGACTCAGCAGATTCAGCAGTTAAAGCTGCTATTCCCGAAGGCAGTCGGGAGTATTCGGGTTGCCTTACTTTGACAGATGCACGGTTATTGCTTTTCCCTGTAAAATCGCAAAAAGGCGTTTTTGCATGGATAACTTGTAATAGAGTTTTAAGTCGTTTTTTTCAGGAAATGGCAGAAATTTGCAAAGGAACTACATTGCCCCCTGTAACATCTATATCCGAAGGCAGTGTAGGTGTGGGAGCTACTATTTTTGTAGATGCTGCCAAAACTATAGTAGGTTTGGAGGAGTATCAATATTCAGGCTGTAGGGAAAATTCACAAATTAACACCTTAGGCACTTGGTTAGCAACAAATTTGTTTCATGCTAATCTTAAGCTAAAATATTGGGACGACAAAATAAAAAAGGATATTGTTGTGCTTTCTGACGATGATTTTGCAGATTTTGTGCAACATTCTACAGAGGTCATAACCCGCACCAAAATTAATAATGAAACAGGCACAGTATCTGATACCGCCTTGTTTACAGAAGAGTACCTACCTGCCGAAAGTATTTTATATTCAATTGCGCTATTTTCCCCTGAATTCAAAATCGGTGGTTTAGACCAGACAGCAGTAGCTAATTTCTATAACGACCATCTACCTACTATTTTTCAAATTGGTGGCAATGCCACCATTGGCAAAGGAATTGTACGAACCAATAAAAACCTCAATCAATCAAATGGCACAGGAAGTTAAACGCAAATCCATAGAAATGGATAGAGCCGACAAAGCATGGGAATTTGCTCTTGAAGGCAAGCAAAAAGCACCTAAAAAATACCCTTCACACGTCAAAGAGTTTCCGATGCTCATTTTAACAAATGGGCTGCTTAATGCCGTTGCGTTTGCTTACGAAAAAGGGAAAGTAAGTAATGACGAGGGAGGTGATAAAGGCTGGGAACTAATTTATCAACACATTGGAAATTGGCTTGGCTTAGATAACGAAAATGGGTTGTTAAAAATGGAACTTGATGAAATTAGCGAGTTAATTACTGTACTAATTGCTTTAAAACAGGATGCAACCAAATTGCGTCTTGTTACTACCGAAATCATCGCATTATTTACTTGGTTAAAACGTTTTGTTGCACAATGAACAAACAGCAAAAAATAGAAGAGCGTAGCAACATTAGCAATTTTGCTTTATTACTCAATAAAGTAGATGCCTTTGAATTGTCTAATAAAAAACCTATCATAAAGAAACTATCGAAACGCGACACTAGAACAAAGCGTGAAATAGGTAGGTGTACTGTTTTAGAAGGATTTACATCCCCATTTGACGATAGCTTTTGGGCAAATCTAAAAGAACGACAAATGGAGTTTGCTGCATCGGTATGTTCAAAAATAACTACGCCCATAGCTTTTGGTCCCGATTGGCGAATGGTAGTAGGTTTGGGCAATCCGTCTGTTTACGAAACCTCAATAACCTTGCATCATACTTACGGCTTTCCCTATATCCCAGGTAGTGCTATCAAAGGTGTAGTCCGCAATTGGATAATAGATAATTTTTTTAATTTAGATAGTCAGGAACGAAATCAGGTAGCAGAAAAAAATTGGGGAGACGAAAAAGAGAAAAAAGCCTTACAAGATAAAGGGTTTTGTCAATTATTTGGTTGTCCAGAAGGTAGTGCGAAAAAGACAATAGATGGCAAAGCATTAGCGTTTATTGGCGATTTAATCTTTTTTGATGCTTATCCAATCCGGAATCCGAGTATTTCAATGGACATAATGACGGTTCATTATCCTAAATATTATGGTGAAGGCACTTTGCCTCCCGCGGATTGGCAAAGCCCTGTTCCTATACCATTTCTAACTTTGAAAAGTGAGGGAAATAGAATTAATCAATTTCAATTTGTCATCGGATTAAGAAAAGGTGCTGCAACTGATGTACTAATTGGCAATGACAATAATCCAAAATTAAGAGGGAATATTTTACACGTAATATCTTTTTGCTTAAAACTCGCCCTCACCCAACACGGCATCGGCGCAAAAACCGCCGTAGGCTACGGTTACATGAAATAACAGCTATGCAATCCTACATCACCCAGCTCCTCCACGACCTTAAAGCCGCGCAAAACAACCTGCCGCCGCCAAAAGACTATGCCTTGCTCTACCCAAACCACCCCGCTGCCCACCCTAAATACGAAGGAGACTTAGACTATATTATAGAGTGGGAAATGGGCGATGCGCAACCAATGGAGGAGCTGTTTGGTATATCGCCAAATGCGCTGCCGCCTGTTGAGCAACTAACCAACGAACAAGCCGAAAGCCTTTGCCATGCCATTCTGGAACTTTGGCAGGCATTTAATATACTTGCCGATTTCCCCGATGATGTACCCGCTAAATTGTTGTACCGCGCATTTCGCAACTACTGGATAGAACACCCGGTAAGTTATACATCTACAGGGCGCTTGCACTTAGAGTTTTGCCATTATATCCCCGAACAATGTCCGTGGGGTTTGGAGTATTGTACCTGCAAAGATTTGATAGCGGAAAGGGAAAAATACTCTGTGCAAATGACGCCGGAACAGGAGGAGCATTGGAAAAAGGGGCTACAGCCCAACGGCGCATGGATTAACCCCGATTTATTAGATGAAAACGGCAACTTTGACCCCAATAAATTGCAATCTTTTGGCGATGATGATGATGAACCCGACTCGCTGCCGTTTTAAACTGTTGTTGCTTTGGTTTAATCTCTGCGCCAAGAAAAAATTTGCTAACCACATAGGCAGACCAAAACCCTCCATCAGCTAAGGCTACTGGAAAGAATCCTAAACTCACTTTTATTGTAGCGTACTCTACCAATTGCTCGCTTAGTTGAATTTTTAAACTCTATGCAAACTCTCTACCATAATATCCGCCTCACTATATTAGAGGCAAGGCAAAAAGTAATTACCACAGTCAATGTGGCAATGCTGGAAGCCTATTGGCAGATAGGACGTTACATTGTAGAAGATGAGCAGCAAGGAAAAAGTAGAGCCGAGTATGGAAAACAACAACTGCAACAGTTGGCGCTCAAGCTCAAAGAGGAGTTTGGCGGTGGCTTTGACCGGAGCAATTTGCTAAGAATGAAGAACTTTTATCTTCTTTTTCCAATTCGTGACGCACTGCGTCACGAATTAAGTTGGACGCACTATCGTTGCCTACTCAACGTAGAAAACCCAAAAGCAAGGGAGTTTTATATGCAAGAAACCATTGCTTGTGGTTGGAGTACAAGGGTTTTAGACCGGCAAATTAAATCGCTTTATTATGAGCGCTTGCTTTCTTCTCAAAACCGAGACGCAGTAAGCGCAGAAATGCAGGAAAAAACCGGAGGTTTACAGCCCGATGAATTTTTAAAAGACCCCTATGTTTTGGAATTTCTACAAATCAAAGACAACAAAACTTATTTGGAAAGCGAGTTAGAGCAGGCTTTGATTGACAAACTCAATGAGTTTTTGTTAGAGTTGGGTAAAGGTTTTGCCTTTGTTGGCAGGCAAAAACGCATCAGCACCGAAAGCAAGCATTTTTACCTTGACTTGGTTTTTTACAACTACATACTAAAATGTTTTGTACTTATAGACCTCAAAGTAGGTGAACTCACGCATCAAGACATCGGGCAGATGGATATGTATGTGCGCCTGTATGAGGATAAATACAAAAATGCAGATGATAACCCCACAATTGGTCTAATCCTTTGCACACATAAAGACCAAACAATTGTGAAGTATTCAGTTTTAACCGAAAATAAGCAGTTATTTGCGTCAAAGTATATTTTATGTTTGCCTACTGAAGCGGAGTTAATTGCCGAATTGGAACGCGAAAAACGCTTAATTGAAAACGAATTTAAAAATCCAAAACTATAAAACTAAGGTACAAACCTGCCAGCCCATTTTATTGCAATGCCATCTACCAACCCCAACTAACCTACAGTACGCACGGGAAAGGTGTGCCTACCCCCCTTTAAGATAACGAGTTGTGTGCAAGCGTTCTATATACTGGTTGAACTTTAAAGTTAGGAAAAATGTTTTTGGGTTAGTTAAAAAATTTAAAGGGAATTGAAATGCTTCCTTAAACACACCGGCTGAAGAGATAGATGAAAGTTGGTGGAAAAATTCTGTTTCTTGAACACTTAAAGTACTACCCATGCCCCCAACCCGAAACGTCCTTATCACCTTTTTGGGCAACAACAAATACCTGAAATGCCGGTATCGGTTTCCCGATAAAACATCTGAGGTAGTGCGGTTTGTGCAGGAAGCAATTTGCGCAAATTTGTGTGCCAACTGGAGCGCCCATGATTGCATTTATATTTTTATGACTGAAGGCGAAAGAGGGTCAAGGGTTACTAACTGGGAGGGCGCTAATTACAAAGATGACCCCACTGACCAAGAAGGACTTGGAGCTAAATTGCAAAAATTAAACCTTTGTTGTCAAGTGGTGGATAAAACCATTCCCGAAGGGTTTACCGATAAAGACAACCAACTCATTTTCAGCAATATCTACGATGTTTTAACCAACGGCGACCACGTGCATTTAGATATTACCAATGCCTTTCGGTCTATACCTATGTTTGGTTCGGTATTGGTAAATTATGCTTCTTTTTTGCTGAACGATGTGGTTATTGATTCGGTCATGTATGGCGCTTTTGAAGCATTGGGTTCTGCTTTTGCTATTCAGCAACAGTATCCTAATCCGGCAGACCGCATAGCGCCCATTCTTTACCTAACCGAAATGGTCAGGTTGCAGGAGTGGACAATAGCCGCTAACGATTTTATTTATCACGGCAATACCCGGCAACTTGCCAAATTATCCGAAAGGCAAGGGTTTAGCAACTTATCGGCTATTTTGGCAAAGATAGGCGGCGCTTTTTCTACCGTGAGAGGAGCAGAATTAGAAAATGCCCAACTATTCAGCAATTTGGTTGCCGAGTTGAATAACATTGAAAATCGGGTAGAGAGTGAAGCCATGAAACGCGTATTGGGCAAACTGCAAAAGGAGTTGAGCAAATTTACCCAGCCCAATGTGGTAAATGGTTTTTATGCGGCGGAGTGGTGCTTAAACCATAACCTTATCCAGCAAGGCATTACCTTGTTGCAGGAAACCATTATCAGTTATATTTGCACCCAAACAGGCTACAATAAGCAGGTGTATCAAGCCAATAGGAAACTGATTGCCGATGCCATGAATTGCTACCCTTTACCCGAAAAAAAGTGGCTAAATGTTAACCCTGCCATAATCAAAACCATTCATGCCCATCCTTCTTTTATGGGCTTAGAGCCTGCCTACAATGCCTTAAAGGCGTATAGAAACGACATCAATCATGGCGGCGCTGAAATAGGTGCTCGCAAGTATCGGTTATTTGAGTCAAAATTACGGCAGAGTTTAAATAGCGTAAAAGCATTTTTGAATATAGTATAATACCTTTTCTTTGTTATTTTCTTATAGTTTAATATACCCCCCCCATGCTCCTAAACCTCTCCAATCACCCCTCCGCCAACTGGAGCGCTGAACAAATAGATGCCACCTGCCGGCAGTATGGCAGTGTGCAGGATATGCCCTTTCCGCAAATACCCCCTACTTGTACTACCGACGAGGTGGAACAACTGGTAGAAGAATATATCATTAAAGTAAGGCAGCTCAACCCTATGGCGGTACACCTTATGGGCGAGCTTACCTTTTGTTTTAGTTTGGTAGCCAAATTGCAGCGCATAGGTATTCCGTGCGTGGCATCTACCACCGAGCGCAATACCATAGACAAACCCGATGGCACCAAAATAGCTGTGTTTAGGTTTGTGCGGTTTAGGGAGTTTGTCAACTTGGCGCATTTGTAACCGGCCTGTTTGTTATACCGTTTCGCAAACAGTTTCAACAAACGGCAGGGGAGTAGAGGCGTGCAGCAACTGCTGTATTTGGGGTTGGGTGAGAATGTGGTAAACTTGCAAAATTTCGGCTTCGGT
The DNA here is from genome assembly GCA_002345145.1 of Bacteroidetes bacterium UBA2322. Lineage (GTDB taxonomy): Bacteria > Bacteroidota > Bacteroidia > Chitinophagales > UBA2359 > UBA2359. The sequence continues at coordinate 30,266 of DDVC01000131.1, read as the reverse complement.
ATTGTAGCTGTGCAAGGCTATGCGTATGCGCTCAGTGCCGGGAGGCACTACGGGCGATAGCACAATTCGGGCAATGATGCCTTCTTGTTTTAGTATCTGCACTAATTTATTGGTAACAGCTACTGAGCTGCCGCCTATAAAAATGGGTTTGAGCGGACTGTTGTTTGGCTCAAAGCAAACGCCCGGTATTTTTGCAAACCAATGATTGGCAAAATCAGACAGTTCAAACAAGCGCTTCCGTGCCTTGTCCATAAAAGCAGTAGCTTGTAAGGCTGCCCAAATGCGGCTTACTTCTGATGGGGAAAAAGCGGTGCTGTAAATAAAGGTATGACATCGGTTTACCAAAAACCGATTCACCGCTTCCGATGTTACCACCACTGCACCTTTTCTGCCTATCCCTTTGCCAAAGGTGTAAATTCGGGCAAAAATGCGGTGGTGTACGCCTTGTTCGTGGCACCAGCCTTTACCTTGTTCGCCATAAACGCCGGTGCTGTGAGCTTCGTCCACTATAAGGTAAGCGCCAAATTCTTCGCATAGGTTGGTAAGAGATACCATGTCGGTAAGGTCGCCGTCCATAGAGTAGAGCGATTCTACAATAACAAAAACATCGCCTCCTTTTTCGGGTTTTAGGCGCATGAGCTTGTTGCGGAGGTCGGTAAAATCGTTATGTTCAAAAGAGAAGTTTCGCGCCAGCGATAGTCTTACGCCATCGCGCAGGGAGGCATGAATGAGTTTGTCATACAAAATAACGTCGCCGCGTTGTGCTACGGCTTCAATAACGCCTAAGTTGGCAGAAAAGCCCGAACCAAAAAGCATGGCGGCTTCGCCTTCGTAAAAATTGGCGCACCATTTTTCAAATGCTAAGTGAATGGGGTGCGTGCCGGTAAGCAAGCGCACACTGGTAGCGCCATGAGGCAGGTCTTGGTAGGCATCGGGCTCTTCTCCAATTCGGTTTTTTACCACCCCAAGGTAGTCGTTTGAGGTAAAATCAATATGCCCTTCCGGACAGTCCACTTTTACTAATACGTAATTTTCGGCTAATCGGGCAAGTGTGTTTGCAATGTTAACGGGTACGGTTTGCATAAAAAAAGAAAGTTGAGTTTTGTATGTAAATGGTTAATGTATGAGCAGAAGGTTAGGGTTATTTTACTTTTCCTCGTTTCCTGTTTGTTTCAGTATAATTGCTTTTAGTTGTTGCATTTCGGCTTGCAGTTGTTTAATGCTTTCGGCTTGGTTGGCAATAATTTGTTGTTGTTCCTGCACAGCTTTCACCAAAGGCGCTACAAACTCGGCATACCTAAGCGAGTATAAACCATACTCATCGGCCGGTTTTTCAATACCGCTAAAATCATAACCTGCCAATTGGGCAGCCTGCTCCACTTCCTGAGCCAAAAAGCCGGTCATGGTCAGGTTTTCAATATCGTATTTACCCTCCCACACAGCCGAATCGGGTTTTGCAATCATTTGGTTTTGGCGGTGAATGTTGAGTTGGTAGGTAACGGGGCGGAGTTTGGTAATAAAGGCAAGTCCGGGCACATTATCTTGCACATTATCTTTAATTCGGGCATCGCTAAAAGTACTCCAGTTTACCTGTCCGCCTATCCACAACACGCTGGTATTGCCTATTTCAATCCTATTGCTTGTATTGTTTATGCCGCCCGAGTTATAGCCCAAACTGGTAGTGTTTGATAAGGCAGATAGGGTAAAATAGGCGTTTCTGCCAATACCCGTATTGTTATTTCCCGATACGTTAGCCAACAAAGTCTGATAACCTACTGCAACATTATCTACGCCCGTTGCATTGTTTAATTGTGCAAGCGAACCTATAGCCACATTGCGCATACCGTTTGTATTATTGTAGAGTGCATCGTTGCCTAATGCTACATTGTCTGATCCTATAGTGTTAAAATACAATGCCTCTGTTCCCAATGCAGTATTGTTGTTGCCGGTTGTATTATAAAGTGCGGCATTGTTACCTGCTGCGGTGTTGCCAAATCCGGTAGTAGTAGTGGTTAGGGTGTTTGCTCCAATGGCGGTATTGTTGCTGCCGGTAGTGTTGGCATTCAAGGCGCTATATCCAACAGCGGTAAGGTTAGAAGCTGTTGAGTTATACTCTAAAGCATAGCTTCCAATAGCGGTATTATAAGCGCCTATAGTATTTGTTGCCAATGCCTGAAAACCCCAAGCAGCATTGGCAATACCGCTTGTGTTGTTGTTCATGGCACCTACTCCACCGGCAGTATTGTTTGCCCCACCTATATTGTTTTGCAGGGCAAAAAGGCCTAATGCCGTATTTCCAATACCGGTAGTGTTGTTTTGTAGGGCTCTGCTTCCCAAAGCTGTATTGTTATACCCTGTGGTATTGGCAAACAACGCCTTAGAGCCCACGGCTGTATTGCTGCCGGCTTGTGAGAAGCCCGAAGCGCCGATTCCATTATTATAAAGAGCGCTATCGCCAATAGCTACCAGATTTTTTCTTGTGGTGTTGTTATACAGAGCGCCTATTCCAATAGCCACATTACTGTTTCCGGTTGTGTTATTGTGCAATGCCATAGCTCCCATGGCAGTGTTGCTGCTTGCGGTATTGTTAAATAATGCTTTCCAGCCCAAAGCGCTGTTGTAATCTGCGTTGTTATTTACATACATGGCATAACGCCCTACGGCGGTGTTATAATCGCCCCCGCTGTTTGCATACATAGTGCGCACACCTACGGCGGTGTTTTCTGTGCCTATGGTATTGCCGTATAAGGCATCGGTACCAAGCGCTGCATTTCTATTGCCGGTGGTGGTAGAGCCAAGAGCAGAGCTGCCTATGGCTGTATTTTCTTCGCCTGTTGTATTGTTGCGCAGGGCTTCTGAGCCCACTCCGGTATTGTAAGAACCACCTGTGTTATTAACCATGGCAGCATTGCCGCAGGCAGTATTATTATCTCCCCAAACATTGGCATACATACATTGGAAGCCCAGCGCTGTATTGTTGTAGCCTGATGTGTTGGCAAACAAAGCCTTTGACCCGATGCCGGTGTTTTGTGCAGCTTGAACCGAAAATGATGCTCCTATGCTGTTATTAAACAATGCACTGTCGCCCACTGCCACCAAGTTACTCCGGTTGTTGTTGTTTTTTAATGCGCTTATGCCCAAAGCCACATTACTGTTTCCGTTGGTGTTGGTTTCCAGTGCATTTTGCCCTATGGCGATGCTTTTGGTAACGGGGTCTATTTTTCCCGATAGTACATTGTTGGTTTTCAGCACCAATGGTTTATTATCGGTAGTGCCAATAAAATGCGTGGCAGCGTTAGTGCCCGTATTGCCCGATAAATTCCATGCAGGCGTAATAACCCCGGTGGCTAAATCAACAGCCTGTATGCTGCCATCGGTTATTTGTGCGCTGCCAATGGCGTTGGGTGCAATTTGCAAATTGCTGAAAATACCGGTAACGCTGCCGCCTGCGGGGGTGGTATTGGTAATGTCATCGGCAGGGTTAGTGTCGCCTGAGTTGGCAATGGTGTTGCCTGTAATAGAAATGCCTGTACCGGCGGTGTAAGTTGTACCGGCATTATCGGCATCGGGCAGCCAAACTGTGCCGTTCCATTTTAGCGCCTGACCTATGTTGGGTGCGGTGTTGGCAATCGGGTAACCTTGCAATTTACCCGTATTATTGGCAAACAGAGCAAAGGGTACACTTACAAGTTGCTGTCCGCCCAAATCGGTAAACGGAAGCAAACCGGAGGCATCGGGGTCAAGTTCTACCGCCATGTATTTGGGTGAGCTGTTTGCCCAGTCAATGTCGGTAAAATTGCCCGATAGGGGTATGCCGTTTCCTATTTGCAGTTGTACTAAACCCGTTGCAGAGGTGGTAACCTGATGCTGTTCCTTGTAAATTTCGGCACCCGAAACGGTATTTTGCCTGATGGATAATTTTAACCAAACTGTTTGGTTAAGAAGCGGTTCGCCCGATGTGTTTCTGACCACAGCCTGATAATTTAACAACTGAGGCGACTGGCTAAAAACGGGCAGGCTGCAAACAAACAGCAGCATTATGGTATGGGTAATCTCAAAAATGGTAAGTAAGGTTTTCATAGATTTGCTATCAAGCGTTTTCGGGGGTAAGGGGAGTGTTTGTGTTGATTAACGGTGCAAAGAACCCCCAATATGCTCAATTGGGCAAAGAAACGATAATGCGACTGTTTAAAAAAAAGGACGTATCTTGTGCATAAATCAATGCTGCAAGCCTTGTTTTTAAAGACTTTTAGTATTTTAACCTGTTTAAAATGTACGGAAGCCCCATACTCAGTATCCTGCAAAGTTTATCGGAAAAAGAAATGCGGTTATGTACCGATTTTGTCCAATCGCCTATTTACAATAAGCATGAAAAAGTAACAGAGTTGTTTTTGCTCTTAAAAAAAATGCACCCCAATTTTGAGGAGGGCAAAGTGCATAAGGAAGTTATATTTAAAAAAATGTACGTAAAACAGCCTTATAACGACCAACAAATGCGCAATCTGATGTCGCAATTGCTGGGGGTGCTGCGCCGGTTTTTGGCTTTTGTTAATTTGCAAAATACTCGGCATTGGGAACAACTGCTATGGACGGAAGAGATGGTAAACAGACAACTGCGCGAGGTGGCGCAAACAGCGCTTACCAAAGTGGAGGCAGATATAGAGCAATCGCAACAAGCTAACGAACATTACCTTTTTTGCAAACGCTGGCTCGATGTTACCAAAATGGGATTGATGAATGCAAGTATGCGCAATACGTTTAACCCCGATGTTATACTTGCACCCTTGCACTCTTACAGCGCCGAGTTTATGCTAAACATTACCGGTTTTTACTCTTTTTACAGCGTGGTGCAAAAAGCCCACCCACTGCCTACCAACAACAGTTTGATTGAGCAGTTGTACCGGCTGCTGAAACCCTATTGCACCAAGTATCCGCTGGTGGATATTATTTACCAAACCTACCAAATGCAAAACACGGGTGAAGTGCAGTACTACGAAGGGCTGAAACAATACCTTACGCCCGAACAACTGAACCAAATTCCCGATGAATACCAAAAAATGCTGCTCATTTCGCTTATCAATTTTCAAATGGGGCAGCAAATGGTGCAGATTTCGCCACAGGAGCACATAGATATTAAAAACCTGTACTTAACCCGTTTTGTTGCCGGCAATAACCCCTTGCCGCATTTGTCTATTACCTTTTTTGAGAACATGGTTATTAACCTGCTCAAAATGCGCAGTTATGCCCAGGCATTGGTATTTATGGAACAATACCAAAATTGCCTTCCGCCCGATGTTAGGGAAAGCACCGTTTCGTTTTGCAAGGCAAGGTATTTTTTTGAGCTGAAAGACTACCCGCAAACACTTCACTACTTGCAAATTACGAATTTTGACCTTATTTCGCGCAAAATTCACCACAAATGCCTGCTGATTCAGGTGTTTTATGAGCTGAACGACGAAACCGCTTTTACCGCCCAAATAGATACTTTCAGGCATTTTCTGTTAAACAATCAATCGCTTACCGATGATTTTAAAGAACGCTACCGCAATTTTATCCGGTTGGTGGTTAAATTGTTCAGAATTAAAAACCGAACCGGTCAGGATAAATTAGCGGTTATTCAAACCCAGTTGAGCCAACAGCCTTTTGCTTACAACCAACTGTGGTTAGCAGAAAAAGCTAATGAGCTAAGTTAAGGGCTTACTTACCGCAATTTTCTAAATAAGCCACCAGCAAACGCACACCAAAGGCAGTGCCGCTTTTAGTGGCGCTGTATTCCGAATCGCCAAAGGCAGTGCCGGCAATATCTAAATGCGCCCAAGCGGGGTGTTTTTCGGTAAAAAACTCTAAGAACTTAGCGGCGGCAATAGCGCCGGCTACCGGTGGCTGGTGGTTGTTTTTAATATCGGCAATATCGGACTGAATCATTTTACCGTAAATATCCCAAATAGGCATTTGCCAAACCAATTCTCCTGTTTTTAGTCCTTGTTGGTAAATTTGGCGGGCTAAGGCATCGTTATTGCTGAATAAGCCGGCAACTTTACTGCCAAAGGTTGCAAAACAACTTCCGGTTAGGGTGGCAAGGTCTATCATAACATCGGGCTGATAGGTGCGGTTTAGGTAGCAGATGCCATCGGCTAAAATGAGCCTGCCCTCCGCATCGGTATTATCTACTTCTATGGTTTTACCGCTGTAAGAGCCTATTACATCGCCGGGTTTAATAGATTTAGCGTCCACACAGTTATCGGTAGCCGGTATTACGCCTATAAGATGCACGGGCAATTGCAATTTTGCAGCCAGTTCCATTGCGCCCAATACGGCGGCAGCGCCTCCCATATCGCTTTTCATAAATTGCATGCTCATGAGCTTAATGTTAAGACCACCGGTATCAAAGGTAACGCCCTTGCCTATCAGTCCTATTTTGGGCAGGGTGGTATTAGCCGGTAATTGCTGTGGCAGGTATTCCATTACGGTAAAGGTAGGCGGCAGTTCGCTGCCTCGGTTTACCCCTAACAGGGCGTTCATGCCCAGTTCTTCAATTTGTGCCTTGTGGAAAACGGTTACTTTAAACCCATTTTCTTTGCCCGATTCAGTAGCCCACTCGCCTATTTTTTCGGGGGTTACAATAGAGCTGGAGCCATTTACCAAATCAAACATGCGGAGTTGGGTTTGGGCTATGGCAGCGCCTTTTTGGGTGGCACGGGTAATGATTTGGGCAAACTGTGCCGGTGCATAAAACTGAACGGCAGCATTGGTGGAGTTAAGCGGGTGCAGTTTTTTTTCGTCTGTTTTATATAAACCTATATCATAAGTACCCAGCAGCAGCCCGTTGGCAGCCGCTTCTGCCAGGGCATTAACCGTTTCGTTTTTTCGGTCTATATTAGCAATGAGCAGGTCAATGCCAATGGTATCGGGGAGTTTAGTTTTTAACCTAAACGAAAAACTTCGGAAAGCATCGGTTATATCGCTCAGGCTTTTTGGGTTGCCTAATCCCAGCAGAAAAACCTGTTTTACATCGGGTTTTCTTCGGTTTGCCGCCAAAATGCGTTGCATTTCTTTGGGTTCGGCTTTAAAATCTTGTTGGAGCAGTTGGGCATCTATGCCGCACAAGGCAGCCACTTTTTGAAGTGCGGCAGGCAGGTTGTTGTTTTTATAGAGCGGAATAATTAGCGCCGGCGGGCAAGCGCCCATTTTGTTTAAAAAAGTAAAGTTCATGTTATGGTAGGTAAGAGGTAAAAAAAGTCAAAGGTAAGGCAGGTAAACACCGGGCATAACCTGTTGCAAAAAAGCGGCAACAGGGCAGTTACTTAAAATACAGCCATTCAACGGCTTTGGGGAACTCTTCGCCCCAAAAGTGTTCATTGTGTTTACCATTGGGGTCAATACTGAGCCTAAAATGGAGTTTTTTTTGTGCTACGCCTTGTTTTTCGAGCGTGTCTTTGAGGTGATATATATTGGGTAGCATGTTTACGCTTTCGGCGCCGCCGGCATACAGGTAAATTTTGCTTTGGAGTACTTCGGTAAAGTGAATGGCTTCAAAGTGAATGTGCGGGTTCATCCAAAGCGAGGGCGAAAAGATGAGGAGTTTGCTGTATGTTTGCGGGTAGGTAAAACCGGCATAAATACTTACCAACCCACCCAGCGAACTGCCGCCAATGCCGGTATGCTCGCGTTGTGGCAGGGTGCGCAATCGGGCATCTACGTAGGGTTTCAGTTTTTCCGAAATCATTTTTACGTATTTTCTGCCCTCGTGGTGGCTGCCTACTTGCGGGGTAATAGAAAAATCGGTAATGCGTTTATTGCCGGCGTGGTCAATGGCTATAATAATAACATCGCCCATACCTTGTTCGGCAAGTACGGCAAGTTTGCGGTCAATAGCCCAGTTGCCAAAAGGGGCGTTATCGTCAAACAAATTTTGGGCATCGTGTAGGTAAAGTACCGGATAGCTGCGGTTGGTTTGGTAGTAGTTATAGGGCAGCAGCGCCCAAACATTTCGTTTTCTGCGCATTCCGGGCAGGTCTTTACCATTGGTAAGCAGTTCTTTTATGGGCAAAAACCGGGGGTTATGAGCCATGCCATTTTGTTGAAACCGGTAAACGTGGTCGGTTACAAGTTGTTGTGTTTTAGGTATTTGGCGGTTGGGCGCTGTATTACCATAGTTATCTGTTTCTACATTGTGCCAGCCGCCTTTTACAAATTTGTATTCCAGTGTATCGGGCAGTTGGGTATCGGGGGTAAAGGTAAACCGGTACTTGCCATGTTCCAATTTTACCATTTTAAACCGTTCATCGTGGGTATTCCAATCGTTAAAATTGCCTGCTAAAAATATAGGTCGGTCATCGTCATGGGTAGCATTAACAATTATAGACAACTGCTGATGACCATTTTGGGCTGGGTCTAAGTGTAAATCATGTGCCATAGATGCAAAAACTGAGCGTAATTAACCCAATAAAATAAACTATTGTTTAAACATTAGAGCGGCAAAGATACGTGTTTTGAGGGGTAACGGGGTTATTTTGCCTATAGAAAAGTTTGGAGTTCATTGAGCAGCCTACTCATGGGCAGCCCCACCACATTAAAATAGCAGCCGCTTAGGTATTGTAAACCGGTAAGCCCAATCCATTCCTGAATGGCGTAACCGCCGGCTTTATCGTAGGGTTTAAAATGTTGAACGTAGTAGGATATTTGTTCTGCCGAAAAGTTGAAAAAAGCCACTTTGGTAGATGCATGAAAAACCCGATGAGATAAACGGTTCATAAGGCAAACGCCGGTAATAACCTCATGCTCCCTGCCCGACAGGATTTGCAAAAATCGGGTAGCTTCTTCTTCCGATTCGGGTTTTCCCAGCAGTTGGTTGTTGATGCACACAATGGTATCGGCGCTTATGATGAGGTCGTTATTGGTTTGTAAATGCGGGGCTACTGCCAGCGCTTTTTGGTAGGCTATGTGTTGGGCTATATGAGGCGGTAAAAGGTTTGGCGGGTAGCTTTCGTCTGTTTGGTGGGTAATTACCTCAAACGGCAAACCCGCCTCTGTAAGCATTTGCTGTCTTCGGGGCGATTGTGAGGCAAGTATGATGCGAGGAGGCAAATGGGGTAAAACAGGGTGCATGGTTTAATGGTGGGTAAACGGGTAAGATGGGTTACGGTTTTGGCAGCCCGATAATAATTGGTGGCAGATTACTTTAATAAATCGTCATCAATAGGTTTATTACCGTTTTTTTTGCCCGATGCTGCCGGTTGTTTGGGTTGATTTACTGAAGTATCCTCTCTAATTATACCCTGTTGGGTGTCAATAATATAATTTACCGTATCGGGTTGTTGGGTTTGGGTAGTATCAAGGTCAAAGGTAATGCTTTCAATGCCCGGCGGAAGCTGCATTTGCGGCTCAACAAACTGCATACTTGCTCTAAGGTAAGGCAGGTAAAGCAACCCCACCAGCATTAGCGCTTTTACCAGCGTACTCACCGCAGCAAAATCTTGTTTACCGGAGGCTTTCCAAAGTTTATGCACCACATATAGCAGTGGTATTTGCACTAAGAGCAGGGTAGCAGCCGCCACACCCGCCTGACCGGTAATAAAATGGTTTATCTGAAACTTGGCAATAAAGTTTATGGTAATTAGCGCTACGGCAGCGGCAAGGAGTTTGGTAAACGGAATACCCGCCACTATGGGCAGGGTTTTATAGCCGGCTTCTTCATCGCCTTCTATGTCTTCCAAATCTTTGGCAAGTTCTCTGATAAGGTTCAGCAAAAAGGCAAAACCCGCATAGCCGCTTATGTATAACATAACAGCGCCAAACAACGGGGCATTGGTAAAAGTGGTAAGTTGCGGGGCAGATACCGATAAACCGGTAAGGCTCTCTATGCCCGATTTTAGCAAAGCCCGAACACTGTAACCAATATAAGCCAACAGCTCTGCATCAAAAAAGGCGATGCTGTAAATGCTCAAAGCTACTAAGCCCGATACTAATAAATTGCCTATAAATGCCCGGCGCTTAAAAGTGGTGCTGTAAAACCACAGCAATATGGCTGAGGTAAGGTGAACAAACCCTGTTTTGTAATTGCCGGCATACCAGCCTATGGCAAAACCCATTAAAATGCCTCCGGAATTGAGCAGGTAATACAGGTTGAGTGCATTGTTAGCGCTTATTTGGTTGCCCACATAAGTTTTATCGGGTTTATTTAGGCGGTCGGCTGCTACGTCAAAATAATCGTTTATTACATAACCGGCTGCCGCCACCAGCATAACAGATAACACCAAAACCAAAAAGCCGCCAACCCTCAAAGTGGGTTGGTAGCCTGCAAGTTGGTAAATGGGTTCAATGAGTAAAAAGCGCAGCAAGCACAGCGTTAGCAGTATGTATAACAGGTTTACCCAGCGAATTAAAGATAAAAAAACAAACACGGCTATGAGTGAAAAGTGAAGAGTTATGAATTATGATTTACAACTACCGTTCCGATTTTGTTTCACGCAAAGGCGCAAATTAGTTGTTTTTTCTTAGTACCCACTACTATCTACCATCTACCAAAAACTAACCACTAACCACTACCAACTATAATTATGCCCCCATTGGTTTTTGAGTTTCAAAATTTTTTCAATCACATCGCGCACACAGCCTTCGCCTCCTTTGTAGGGCGATATGTACTTGCAAATAGCTTTTACCTCCGGCGTTGCATCAGTTGGACAGGCGGGCAATCCTACTTGCTGCATAACGGCAATATCGGGTATATCATCGCCCATATATAAGATATTTTCTTTGTTTAGGTTGTAGGTAAGGGTCAATTCCTCAAAGGCATCGGGCTTATATCGGGCATTGGTGTAAATATCGGTAATGCCCAAATTTTTCAGTCTTTGTGTTGTTCCTTCCGATTTTCCGCCGGTAATAATGGCTATGTGTAAGCCGGCTTTTATGGCACAGGCAATAGCGTAACCATCTCTAACGCTCATGCTTCTGAGCAAATGCCCCTGTTCGGTTATAAGTACCTGACTATTGGTTAAAACGCCATCAACATCTAAAATAAGCGTGCTAATTTGAGAGAATTGTGCTAATATGTTCATGGTATGGATAATAAAAGGCGCAAGATACAGATTTTGTCCGTTATAGATAGTGAATGGTGAATGGTAAATTTTCCTGTCTTATGTATGGCAGGGCATGTGGGTAAGCCGGTCAATTGAAATTAGCCTTTCATGATTGTGTCATATTGGGTTATGGCAACTTGCTTTCCTATTTCAATTGCAGGGCAGGTGAGTTTTACCGCACTACCATAGTTTTAATGTTGGTAAACTCTCTGATACCGGCTTGGGCAAGTTCTCTTCCGTAGCCCGATTGTTTAATGCCGCCAAAAGGTAAACTGGGGTGGCTAACTACCATTTCGTTAATAAACACACTTCCTGCCTGAATTTGTCGGGCAAGGCGCAGCGCTTTTTCGGTATCGGTAGTCCATACCGAAGCGCCCAAGCCGTATTTGGTTTTGTTGGCTAATTCAATAGCATCATTTACCGTTTTAGCGGTAATAACCGAAGCCACCGGACCAAACACCTCTTGGTCAAAAACCGGCATACCCGGTTTTACTTTTACCAAAAGGGTAGGGTTAAAAAATGCGCCTTCGGCAGCATGTGGTTTACCGCCGCCAATTAAGGCTTCGGCGCCCATTTTCATTGATTCTTTCACCTGTCGTTCTAAGTTATCGGCTAAGTCCTGCCTTGCCATGGGTCCTATATCTACGGTAATGTCGGTAGGGTCGCCCATATTTAGTTGAAGTAAATTATCCACATATTCGCGCACAAAATCGCTAAAAACGGTTTCCATTACAATAAAGCGTTTAGCGGCAATACAACTTTGTCCGCAATTAACCATTCGGGAAGCCACCGCCACCTTAGCGGCTTCTTTCACGTTGGCATCTTCCAGCACAATAAAGGGGTCGCTGCCGCCAAGTTCCAGCACGGTTTTTTTAATGCTTCTGCCGGCTATTTCGGCAACCTTAGAGCCTGCCGCATTGCTGCCGGTAAGCGTAACGGCGGTGATATGCGGGTCTTCAATAACCCATTTTATTTTGTTATGGTCTAAAAACAACGTTTGCAAAATGCCCTCCGGAAACGAAGCCTGTTTAAACAAATCTTCAATAAGTAAGGCACATTGGGGCACATTGGGGGCATGTTTCAGTATAACCACATTACCCGCCATAATAGCAGGCACCGCAAACCTAAACACCTGCCAAAACGGAAAATTCCAGGGCATAATAGCCAGTATAGCGCCAAGTGGCATATAACTCACCATACTGGAACTGTAAGAAGTGGTAATTACCTCATCGGCAAGAAAAAACTTGGCATTATCGGCAAAATAATGGCAGGTACGGGCACATTTTTCTATTTCGGCTATGGCTTCTTTAATTGGTTTACCCATTTCAAGGGTAATCAACTGTGCGCAAAAAAGTTTTTTATTTTCCAGCAGTTCTGCCAAAGCCTTCATTCGTTTACTCCTGATGGCTAAGGTACTGGTGCGGTTTATATCAAACCCGGTTTCCGATTTTTTTAACATACCCTGCACCTGTCGCCATGAGTGGGCAGCAAAGCGTTTTACCAATTCATTATTGACCGGATTGATGGTTTCAAAGCGCATAAACTAATTTTTAACACAGTTACCGGCACAAAGGTACTGTTTTTTTACCTACTTCATATTTGCACCGTAGCAACACTTAAAATTACCCCATTTTGGGGTTAAGTTGTACGCGGTTGGTTCTGTTTAACACTGCCATAACCCACCCAATTAAAGTAGTCAATTTGATGATTATGTCGTCTGTGTTTTGTAATAAGATATTATCTGTTCCAATCTGTATGGTTTAACCAAAAATTATTTGAAAAAATAAAGCAACTTTTCATATCTCTAACCAACCCTAAACCCATATCTTACGTCTTTAAGAAATGATATAACGTTTACGCTAAAATCCCCATTTATGAAACACTATTGCTTTTATGCCATCTTATTATGTTTTTCCCTATTATGGGCTTGCTGCCTTTTCACATCGGCAAACGCACAAGTGCCCTCTGTCAACAATGCAGGGCGTTATATGTTGGTAAATGGCTTTTCTAAGATCTCAAGGGTTGACTTTGCTCCACCCACTCCTACCGTTGCCAATTTGGTAGCCGGTAGTTATGAGGGTATAGCTCACGCCGAAAATAACAATGGTAACATACTTTTTTACTGCACTTCAGCCGGCATTTTTAATGCCTCCAATAACCTAATGCCTTCTGCACCTATGCTTATAAGCTCATCAGCCACCGAAGTTGTAACAGCTCCCATTCCGGGCAACCCAAATAGGTATTACGTCATTTATAATGCCGAAACCTGCTCTCATTTGTATTACACCATTGTTGATATGTCTCTCAATTTAGGACAGGGCGGAATTGTAAGCCAAGACTATGTGATAAGTTACAATCAATTTGGCGAGGGGCTCGAATTGATACCCATACCAAATACCAACAATTATTGGTTGCTTGCTTACCAATGCGGCATTGGGTTTACCCGTTTCCGTGTCAGTGAAGCAGGCATAGGACCTCCCGAATTGGTGTATGCTTACACACTGCCATTTGAAACCGGAGCTTATGATGGTAGGGGCGAACTTGATTTTTATATGGGTAGAATAGGGGCTGCCTTTGCATGGTCGCCAATTGTGTTTACGGCAAATTTTAACCCTGTTACCGGCGAAATTTGCAACCCGATTACCATAGGCTCACCCCAATTTAGCAACGATGCTTATGGCATTGATTTTTCGCCCGATGGGAGCAAAATGTACATTTCTTTGTGGTACACAACCGGTGCGCCCAATGTGTTTCAGTACAATTATGCAGACGGCGCACTCATTTCATTTTCACCCCCTTTATTTAGCGGAACAGGTGGTTTCGTTTCGGGTTTGGGCGTTATAGAAATGGGGGCTAACGGTAAACTATACATACCTGTTGATGGCGGATCTAATTTGGTAGTAATCAATAACCCTAATGAAGCAACGCCAACTTTTTCGCTTTTGCCTATATATAACTCAAGCGGATTGGGATTGAGCGTATGGAACAAATCTTTCAACACAGCTCCAACTCCGTCTTTACCACATTATGATATTTGCAATACACCCGGCGCTACCACTACACTATCTGCCGGTGTAGCCGGTATTGGTTTGCCTTCTTATATATGGTGGTCAAACAACCTCAATCCTACTGATACCGTAGGGTATGGTTCTGATTTTACCACATGGTTTAATATAGACAACCATACCTATACCGCTTATTTAGAACTGCCTTGCAACTACTCCATACCCATTGTGCAATACACCTTATACCCTGAGCGAACAGTAGATGCCGGTGCAGACCAAACCATAAATGCCGGCGAGAGTGTTCAACTAACACCCTCTGCCGATATAACTAATGCCACTTGGTATTGGTATCCGTCAGAGGGGCTCTCCAATTTTACCGCTTTTCAGCCCGTAGCCAGCCCTGCCACCGGCACCACCTACTATTTTGTGCTTCAGTATAACGGCTGTCAGTCTATCGATTCAGTACGCATAACTGTGCAGGGCGGCGTAGGCATACCCACAACACCCATACACAATTTACAAGTTTACCCCAATCCGGCAGGCGAAATGCTCTTTCTCACCCTTCCGCCAAATTTGCAAGGCGGCTCAAAAGTGGTTATTTGGGAAACATCGGGCAAACAAGTTTATACACAAGCTATTGAACCTCAAAACCAATCGGATACCCGGTTTAATGGAATACCTACCCATTTTTTGCCCGATGGCATGTATATCATTCAGCTAACTACTGATGCCGCCGTATTTACCGCCCGATTTGCAAAAACACGGTAACCGCAAGCCGAGCGGCTCATTTTGGGGTAGCCGAATTGCGTTTTTTTGAATGAATTTGAACTTTTTAACTGCCAATAGCATTTAAAACTGCGAAAAGTCCTATTTTTGCGCCCGATTTTTAAAAAGCAGATCCCATAGCTCAGTTGGATAGAGCAACTGCCTTCTAAGCAGTAGGTCATTGGTTCGAATCCAATTGGGATCGCTTCTTTTTCTCCTTTAACACAGGAGTTTTTCACCTGCTTCATCATTACTTTTTTCGGCATCGGGCAATCTTTTTTACCCCCGTTGTACAAAGCCTGTATAGTTTACTTTACCGGTTTAGTCAAGTTTTCGGGCTTATTCCTCTTTTTCCACTGTGGGCGTACTTGCGCAATAACAAAACGACCAATGCGTTTTAATGTGAGGTAATCCTTACTTAGTAAGGTATAGCGCAACCCTGTTTTACTCGGTTGCCTTAAAAAAACGGTCTTAAAAAAGTAAAAAAACAGCAACTCTTGCACATAGAAGCATAATTGGCATAAATTTTTCTGTGAAAATAGTGTTAAACATTCCCAAACAAACTGTTTATACAAAATAATGCCGTACCTTAGTGTTTAAAATACAAAAGCCATGAAAAAATACCTAATACTTGCCATAACCACCATCAGCATAGGGTTACTCAGTTTAACCTTTCAGCAGCCCAGTCCGGAATTTGAAAACACGCTGCAATTTAGTTTTGCAGTACAACCCCTTGCGCTCAATACCGATGCCGTACAATTTGCACCAACTTTTTACCAAAACGGCATTGTTTACAGCAGCGCTAAAACCGATGCCTTTCAGAACGGAATTTTACCGGTAGGTAACAGCGCAAACCTTTATTACACCCAATTATTAGAGGGCAATGCTTTTAAAAAGCCGGTTAAATTAAAAGGTAAAGACGCAGCAGGGTTTGAAACTGCCGGAGCTTGTTTTACCCCATCGGGCAATCAAATTATCTATACCCGAAACAAAGACAAATCAGAAAAAAATGAATCCGCAACTTGGGGGTTATATTTTGCCAACATAAACGGAACAGCGTGGGGCGAAAGCGAGCCATTTGTTCACAATTTTAAGCAGTACGACATCATGCAAGCCTCACTTTCTGCCGATGGTAATATGTTGTTCTTTGTTGCCGATTTGCAGGGTGGGGTAGGGGGTGCCGATATTTACCTCTGTTACAAAGTAGGTAATTCATGGACTCGCCCCGAAAACTTGGGCAGCCGCGTAAACAGCATTTACAACGAGAGCTATCCTTTTATGGCTGCTGATGGTACGCTTTATTTTGCCTCTGCCGGATTTGACAACGGCATAGATGGCTTAGATATATTTTACACCCGCAAAACAGCCGGTGAATGGGATATACCCCAAAAATTGCCCGCACCGGCTAACTCCGCCAAAGATGATTTTGGCTTTATTATTCAATCAGACGACAAGGGCAACGGAGCAGGCTACCTAACCTCTAACCGAAACGGCAAAACAGGTTTGTTTAGTTTTACCGTAACCATTACCCGCATCGAAACAGTTTTGTTTGCCCATGCCGATATGCCTGTAAGTAGGGAAGTAAGCCTACCCACTGCTACTTCTGCTACCATGTCGGGTAAAGAAGCCCTGTTAAACGGTATTATTGGCATGAATAAATTGTTTTTCCCTACCGGAAAATGGCACTTAGTGGCAGAAACATCGCGCGAGTTAGATAAACTGGCATTTTATATGGAGCAAAACCCTAAGCTCAGTGTTTCCATAGGCGTTCATACCGACTCAAGGGGCGATGACGAAGCTAACTTGCAGCTAAGCGCCAAAAGAGCCAATGCCATTCAAACCTACCTGCTCAGTAAAAACATAGCCGCCAACCGCATTACCGCTATGGGTTACGGCGAAACTCAATTGCTGAATTACTGCCGCAATGGTATGAACTGCAACGATGAAATGCACGACCAAAACAACCGTGTAGAGGTAAAAGCCACCGCCGAAAGTGTGTTTACCGTAAACTGGGGTAATGCCAACTATAACAACGTAGCATTTGCCGATAACGCCACCAATGACGAACCCATAGCCCGTACCATTGATAGGCAAAGCGCCGATGTAAACGGCAAATTACTCTACAAACTAACCGTTGGTCCTTTTGAACGCATTGATAATCGGGTTTTTTATGAGTGCAGACAAATAGACAATACGCCCACTTATGAAGATTCTCCAAAGGGTAAATTTGTGGTGCTTGGTCCGTTTGATAACATGCAGGAGGCTTACCGAAGCAAGGCATACTTAGAAACAAGGGGCATACAAAGAGCGCAGGTAAACAGTGTTAGCGCCAGCGCACTTGAACGCTATCAGCCACCCAAAAATAACTTTTTAGAAGATAAAGACTCCGATGCCGCCTATCAGATTTTTATAGGACCGTTTAAACATGTGGACAACAACACCTATCACCGTTTTGCCAATTTGGGTACTCCCTTACATGTAGAGTACACACCCAAAGGCATGATGATTGTGCTGGGTCCGTACAAAACCATGAACGAGGTAGAGCAGTACAAAGACCTTGTTAAAGAACGCATAGCTACCAATAAAACAAAAGTGGTTGTTTACAACGAAAACGAACAAATGCCCGAACAACCAACCAACTGGTGGGCTAAATTGTGGCAGAAAAAATAAAGTAAATCAACGTAAAAAACTCAAAAAAGGGTTCACCATAACAAAACCGGTGAACCCTTTTTTTGTAAATGCGAAAAGTGAAAAATTGCGAATTACAATTACTGACTACCCACTACCAAATACTAACTACACGCGAGGTTGGCGTTGTGAGCTTGCGCAAAGGCTTACCTCAAAAGGATTTCAGACAGGTGGGGTGATATATTTCGGTGCGCAGCGCCTTGTTAATGGGTCATTTAACGTGCTTACTACCTATATTTTGATGGGCTGCACCTTTTCAAAACAAGTGCGCCAATTTATGGGTGTTGGTAGGTAACATACAAGGGAAAGGGGCAGCGCCCCGTAATCTTGGTAGCACAGATGAGTACCTTGTTTATTATCAGGTGCAGCGCACCGTAATCTGTTGCCGGTTTTATTATCAAGTGCCTCTAAGCCAAACACAGGCTTTACCCCTATCGGGCGTTCATTTTAACTCCAACCCCATGTTAAGTTATTACATTTTACCCGTTTTTTTGTGAGCAAAACCGGTATTAGTTTGTTGTAACAAGGCTGTTTAGGTTGTTTACCGTTAATTGCTTTTACAAATGAATAAATCTGCATCGGGAGGTAAAGAAGCGCCCTTGTTTAAGGTATCGGCACAAAAAATAATGCTGTATGCTTTGTTGGGTGGTTTATCGGCTTTATTTATAGCGCTTACGGTTGCTTACCTATTTACCAAAAGCAACTGGCGGTGGGTGCAGTTTGCTTTTCCCAAGGCATTTTGGGTGAGCACGCTGGCATTAGCGGCAAGCAGTTATACTATTCAGCAGGCTTTGGCGGCGTATAAGGTGGGCAAGGGGGCATATTTGCTGCAAATGCTGGGTTTTACCTTAACATTATCGGTGTTGTTTATTGGGGCTCAGATGCTGGGCTGGTACGATTTGTACCACAAAGGTATTTACCTTGGCGGCAAACCCGATGGCTCGTACCTTTATCTCCTTACCGGCTTGCACGTACTGCACGTGGTGGCAGGTTTGGGGGTTTTAATGTGGCTATATGCCGATGTTAGAAAAAACCTGCATTCTTCTACGCTATCGGTTTTTTACTTTATGGAATCAGCACATCGCCAAAAAATAGAACTAACTGCCTTATACTGGCATTTTGTTGATGCTGTATGGTTGTACCTGCTATTGTTTTTTGTGGTAAACCATTGGTAGGTTAGTTATTAGCGCTGATTACCAGCCCAATTTTGTTTCACGCAAAGGCGCAAAGCAAAAGAGGCGCAACTACTTATGAATTACGAATTACGAGTGGTTAGTACCAACTACCATATACTATCTATCATATGCCAAAACTACCCACTACTCACTAACAACTACAACCCCCTCAGCGTATGCATCAGTTTTTGCTTGCCTTCGGGCGTGGTAAAGTAGCTCATGTGGTCGCAGGCGGCAATAATCATTTGTGGCAGGGGGGTTCTGGGGGTGGGCACATGGCTCATACTGGTTTTAGAGCAGGCAATATCATTTTCCTCTCTAAACAGCAATTGGGTAAGTACTTGGTAATGCGCATGATCTATGCCTAAGTTATGCAGTATTTTTTGCAGTTTACCGGTGGCATCGGGCAAATTTTTGAGCATAATGGTGGTATTGCCGGCAATAACGGTATAAGGCACATTGGGGTCGGCGCTTTGTGCAAGCGATAGGAGCAGTTCGGAGCCGGGTTTCATATCATCGGTTACTTTGTCTAAGGCGGCGGCTTTTTTAGCGCCGTCCATCAGGTAGTTTAGCACCAATAGCGGAATACCCACCAGGGTAATTTTGCTCAGGCCAATGGTTACTGCCCATGCTGCCCAGTCTTTAACCTTTGGCCATGGGCTGCCATTGTTGGGAGTGCCCAGCATAACAAGGTGTTGTATAATGTTGTTGCCGCCTTCTTTTTCAATCATCCAGCGGCTCACTAATCCGCCCATAGAGTGAGCCACTAAGTGAACCGTTTTACCGTGTTGGGCGGTTAAACCCACCTCGGCAAGGCGGTTTTTAAAATCTAAGGCAGTTTGGCGTATGCCGGTGCTGTAACTGTCATAATCAAAAGCGAGTACAAGGTCGTAATGTTGTTGCAAATCCAAAAACAAATCGCTTGCCGGTTTTTTGCGGTCGGGTTGTAAAAATGCGCGGGTTTCACCGGTAATGCCGTGGGTAATCACCACTATTTTGTTAGCCGTTTTCACCTTTTCGGCAACTTGCAGTTTATTAGGTTCGTAGGTTAAATTACCTTTTTCATCTACTGCTACTACCGAAAGGTAAGGGTATTCATAGCCAAAACCCACTTTTTGCCCTATTAGTTTGTGAAACACAATTTTGGCAGTGTTCAGCAGTCCTCGTGTAGCTCTTTCGGTTTTAGAGGGCTCCTCTACCACCAATCGTTCTAATACTACCGATGTGCCGTTGGCGCTGTTGGTGGCAAAACCAAGTGGGTAGTAAAACTCGCCATCGGTGGCAAGGGGCAGTATGGTTTCGTTATTTTTTAGGGTAATGGGCAGTTCAAGGGTAATGGGCGTTTGGGGTGTAACGGCATCGGGATTTTGTATATTGTTCAGCTCCAACACGTTTAAATTGGGGGCAGAACCGCGCGTGGCAATCAAAGAAACAGGCTCCGATACTTGGAGGTCTTGCAGCAGTTCATCGGGAATAAGGGGCAGTGCAGACCGGTGCAGGGTGCGGGTGTTTTCGTGCTGTTTATCAGACGAGATACCCACAGTGGCATTAAACCCGTTGGGGAAGTTGATTTGTACGCCGTTGTTCTGCAAAATCTTGCGCCCCTCGTGGTCAAAAGACCTGATAACGTTAATGACTACCGATACCGTTTGCCAGTCTTTTACCACCGGTTGGCGTTGGCTGGGGCGCAGGGTAGTGCGCATGTTTCGGGCATAACCTAATGAGGGCAGGTTATACACTTCGGCATTAAAATCATCGGTACTAATGAGCAGTTTAAGGGTTGATTTATCTTCGCTTACGCCTAAATTTACCAATTCGGGCGGCACAATGGGCGAAATAGCTTGTCCGTCTAAGGTAGGTAAATCTTGCTGCTGTGCTTTCAGTTGGTACTTTTGCAGGAGTTGATTGGTACACGAAAAATCGGAGCCAAGGTAATACAGTGAGGCAAAGTAGTTGTTTGCGCTGTGGTTGTTAATTCTGACTAATAACTCGGGCGAACTAAACGTTTGCTTTACCATTCTGCCCGATTCGTCTTCTACTTCTTCCTCGTATTCGTAGTAGCGTATATCTAATATGCCGTTGTTCAGTTCTGCCGCTGCATACTCGCTCCACTCGCCGGTTTGTGGGTTTCTGTCTGTTTTAAGGATTACAATTTCTACTTGCCCTTGGTTAATGCGGCTGGCGGGGTTTTGCAGTTGTCGTATGCGTTCCCATTGGGCAATATGTTCTAATTTTCGCACCAAACTTCGGGCAGCCTGTTCATGAAAACCGGTAGTTTGTTCTATAAGCGGGCGGTCGTCAAAAGGGTTACACACTTTAAATTTGTATTCGCCATTGTGTATATAGGCTACTACCCTGTAATCGGGGGCAACACATTCATCAACCTCTTCCACAAAAACAGAGGGTTTACCGCCACTGCCCGATGTGGCAATGGCCGCTCTAAGTATAGCTAACCCTGCAAACAAGCGGGGGTTGCCGGTTTCGGGTTCTAAGCGCACTTTAAGGCGTTGCAGGGGCATATTGGCGGGCACTGCCTTGTAGGTATTAGCGGTAAGCAAGTTGTTGTTATCGGGTTGCAGTACGCTTCGGTTGGTATCTAATTTGGTAACGGCGGCTTCGGTAAGGGGCAGGGCAGTATCGGCATCAAGGTTGGCAGTTTGGTCATAAATTGCCATAGTAGTAGGTTCGTAGGGCGAGGTAACAATGCCGTTAATGCTGCCTGCGTCCATTTCCCAAACACCGGTAGCGGCGTTTTTGGTTACTATATAATAGGTACGGCGTGCTGCCGTGCCGCCCAAAAACAGCATATTGGCTTGTGTACTGTCTAACACCGGTTCTAATTGCGGCACTTGTTCTTGCACAGCGCTTACCACCTTTACCGATGTTAATCGGATCAGTTCGCGGTAAGTAAGTTTACCACTGTTTAGGCGCAGGGCATCGGTAATGCTGTGGGTAAAAATGCCTCGTTGTTTGCCGTTTACCAACAGTTCTTTGGCAGTTTGGTTGCTTCGGCAGGCTGCCAATAGTATGTGTTTGCCGCTTTTAATATCTAACTGACCGGTTTGCTCAAAAGCAGCGGCAAGGGCGGCATCGTTTTTAAATACATAGTTGTCAAACTCTCGGGTTTGGGTTTGGTTGGCGGCGGTAAACCGGCTTTTAAAAGAGGCTGCAAGCCTTGTGCCATCGCCCGAGTGGCAGCAATCTAACAGAACGGCTATATGCGGATTTTTTTTGGCAACCTGCGCTATGAGCCATTTCAGTTCTTTATCGGCAAGGGGGTTTTGCATTTCAAAATTGGCGCTTATGCCATCAACCGGCACCAGCACCTCGTTCATACGGTCGGGGGTAGCGTGCCAAAAACTGGGGTGTGCCGCCTCGCGTGAGCCATGACCCGCATAGTGTATCAATGCTACATCGTTTTGGGTAGCCTGGGTTAAAAACTCCATAAACCCACGGGTTATATTATCTTTGGTGGCATCGGCATCTCTTAACATGAGCATTTGCAGGTTATTGGCGGCTACTGTATCGCGCAAGTAGTTTTCCATATCTACACTATCGGCAACGCAGCCGTTAAGGGCAGCACGTCCCGGGTAGCTGTTCACGCCTATGAGCAGGGCAAAAACGTTTTTGGCAGACATAATTTATTGCATTTTCGGGGTAACAAGAAATAATCGGGTAAAAATAGCTTAAAATTGAACAATTTATACCCGATGTACAAAATTAATTGTCTGTTTTTTTGCCCGATAACACCTTTACTCAAGTTATTGCCCAAACCAAAAACTGCCATTGGGTATGATACCGGCAGTAAGGGTGTCTAAAACTGCGCCATCGGTAAGTTGGTGGCGTATAATGCGCCCGTTGCTTTGGTAATCGGCGGGGTCAGCGCCATATAGCAGGTTATTGTTGGGGTTAATAGCCATGCCGTAGTAGCTGTGAGAGAGTAGGAGGGAGGGGTTAAACTGTGCGCTGCCTGCCAAAATGCGGTAAATGCTGCCGTTAAAACTGTAATACAGTTCGGTTTTAGCGGCATTAGTGATTAAACTGCTTGCATTACCGGCTGTTGCAAACTCCCAAACTGATTCAACAGTGGCGGTAGCGCCGTTTATTTTTACCAAACCGCCCTTTGTACTCAGCGTTTCGTTAATAGTCCAATCGGTATTATAAACCACTTTTCCGCCACACAGCGCCCAAACTGCTCCTGTTGCATCGGCAATTATGCTGTTGGGGTAATCGGGCACGGTAAGCAGCGTTTCCAGTTCATCGGTATTGGTGTTAATGATGGCTATTTTGTTGTCGTAGTTGGTAAAATCGTAACCGCCTTCGCAGGGTACAAAAATTCGGTTGCCCACCATAGCCATCATTTCCGGACCCTTAGCTACCGGAATGGTTTTGGCAATTTGGTTGGTTAGTAAATTAACCACTAATACAGCGCCGTTTACCCCGTTTTCGCCCCATACGGTAAGGTAGGCTTTTTGGGGGCTTACAGCCATTAGGTAGCGGGGCAGGGGCAGGTTATCTAATGCGGTGAGGTAGGTAAAATTTTGGCTGTTTACCACCTCTACCCGCCCTGCCGAAGTTACCACAATATAAGTTTTATCGGCAATGGTAGTTACCGATTGTACGGTATTGCCCAGCGGACGGTTGTTGATGTTTTCAAACAGGTTGTTTTGAACCGTTTTTGTAGCGGGGTCATAAAAACTGATGCTGCCGGCGCCGTTAGGATACAGCCCTTCGTTGCATATGAGCACACCTTTTGAGTAATCGGTTTCGGGAAGCTGGTTATCGGGGTCTTTTTTGCAACTGTTGCATAAAAAGCAAACCAATAAAGCAAACAGGGCTGAAAGGACTGTTTTTTTCATGTTGGCAATGATGTGTGAATTGGGTTTAAATAAATGAGCAGGTAAAGGTTAAATTTACCGGTTAATCACCTCTTTAATTTGCCCGATGATGTGATTTGCCATACCGGTAGCAATGGTTTCGGAGGCGCTTTCGGCATAAATGCGGATAATGGGCTCGGTGTTTGATTTGCGCAGGTGTACCCATCCTTGGTCAAAATCTATGCGTAGCCCGTCTATGATGTTAGTAGGGTAGCGCTCGTAGCGTTTTTTGAGGGCATCTAAAACATCATCGGGATTGATGTTTGCGAACCGGCTAAGGTCAATTTTATTTTTAGAGATATGGTAATCGGGATATTTGTTTCGGAGCGAGGAGCAAGATTTTCCCCACGTAGCTAAGTGCGACAAAAACAAGGCAATGCCCACTAAGGCATCTCTGCCGTAGTGCAGGGGGGGGTAAATAACGCCGCCGTTGCCCTCGCCGCCTATTACGGCATTTACCTCTTTCATTTTTGCCACTACATTTACTTCGCCCACTGCCGAGGCAAAGTAGTTGCCGCCGTGTTTAAGGGTAATATCGCGCAGGGCAGCCGTTGATGAAAGGTTAGAAACTGTATTGCCTTTTTGGTGTTGCAGTACATAATCTGCCACCGCTACTAAGGTGTATTCTTCGCCAAACATGCTGCCGTTTTCGCTTATGAGTGCAAGCCGGTCGGCATCGGGATCTACCACTATACCCAAATCGGCTTTGCTGCGCGTTACTTCCATAGCAGTAGTGGCAATGTGTTCGGGCAGGGGTTCGGGGTTGTGGGCAAACAAACCGGTAGGTTGGCAGTTGAGCTCTACAATATTTTGAACACCTAAGGCATGAAGCAGCGCCGGCACTGCCACTCCGCCTACTGAGTTAATGCCATCAACCAAAATGGTAAAATTGCGCTCGGTAATGGCTTTAACGTTTACCAAGGGTAAGGCTAAAATTTGGGCAATATGCGTTTTTAGGTAGGTAAACTTTTTGTGGCAAATGCCTAACTGGGTTACATCGGAAAAGGTAAAATCATCTTTATCGGCTAATTCCAATACTTGTTTGCCATCGGTTTCGCTGATAAATTCGCCCTTTTGATTGAGCAGTTTAAGAGCATTCCATTGGGCAGGGTTGTGGCTTGCCGAAAGTATAATGCCGCCCGATGCTTTTTCGGCAACTACGGCAATTTCGACCGTGGGCGTGGTAGCCAAACCTATCTCTATAACATCAATGCCGATGCTCATAAGCGAACCGCTAACCAACCTTGCCACCATATTGCCCGATATGCGCGCATCTCTGCCCAATACAATTTTGGGTTTAGGCACATTGGCTTGCTGTTTTACCCACATGCCAAAAGCGAGCGAAAATTTAACCAAGTCATAAGGAGTAAGATTTTCGCCCGAAACACCGCCAATAGTGCCTCTTATGCCCGATATAGATTTAATGAGTGTCATATAGTAAATTTGATGCGTATAGCCTCCGGTGGGAAGTGGGCTGCAAAAGTAACCAAAAACCTAAATACCCGATGAGTTAAATCGCTTCGGCAAGGGTATTTTCTTTTACATAACGCCAAAAGAGGTCAAGCCCTTTTAGCTTTTCTTCATCAAGTTGGTAGCTGATGTATTTAGAAAAATAGGCTTTCACATCAAAATTGGGCGAGTACATGGGTTGATACTTTTCTGCCACTTCGTCAATGGCTTCCATACCAGCCTTAAAAGACTCATTCAGCCTGCTTTCAAACCCCGCGGGCAAGTTGCCGGTAGTAACCCAAGCTGCAAAAACAAAGGGTAAACCGGTAAACTGATGCCAAGCTTGGCTCAAATCGTATTCAAAAGCAAACTTGGGAGCCCAATCAATAGTACGGTCGCCAATAATAACGCCACCGGTAGAGCCGGTAATCATTTGCTCGTAACCGGGTTGGGCGGGGGTAAAACGGATATAAGGTAAATGCCAAAATTGGCGGCAAAGCATCTGCACCAATTGTACCGATGTGCGCGATTGGTAATCCAGTAGGATATGCGTTAGTGTTTCAAGCGGTTGTTGGGCATATAGCGAAACCGTTTTTACTGCCCCCACTGCCCCGATGCAGAAATTGGTAATGATACGGGCATTAGGGATAGCAGGAATAGTAGCCACCGGCACTAAACCAACTCGTACATCTTTGTTTTGTAAGTGTTTGGCGGTTTGTGAAGGCATTTCCAAAATCAGGTCAATATCGTGGAGTAAACCCGTTTTTTCAAGCCCGTGAATAAAGGGTTTGGTATTGAGGTATGATACGCAGGATACTTTGATAGGCATGGCTTTGGGTGTGGTTAAAAATTGTGCAAACATAACTTTCAAAACATAGTGAAAGTTCTGAAAAAGCATAAACTAAAAATAAACTTATGTGAACAATATGGTTATGGAAAAAATGTAATATAGTGTCGGTTTCTTTAAAAATCAACATTCTTCTGTAAAAAATGCCCATCAAATACTCAAATTGGGAAATAAAATCCTTACTTTTCGCCGCTTTTTTGAAAAGCCTGAAACACCTGTTTTAAATAAATAATGGAGCAATACTTTCTTAAATTTAATGTACAAAGACATGACGAAATATCTACTCGTATTTAGTATTTTCTTGCTTTATTTGGAAACAAGTGCGCAAACTTATAATATGAGTAACAATAGTGTTACCAATACAAGCGGAACTCTGCATGATAGCGGGGGTCCGCTTTTTAATTATGGTAACAACCAAAATTTGGTGTTTACCATCTGCCCTACCGGCGCTTCGTGTATAGCTTTAAACTTCTCTTCGTTTGCACTTCAAAACGGACCCGATGTATTGAGTATCTACAATGGCAATTCCACATCGGGCGCATTGTTAGGTTCATTTACCGGCGCCAACTCGCCCGGTACTTTGTTCATTACCGGCTCCTGTGTTACCTTAAATTTCACTTCCAACAACAACACAGTAGCTGCCGGTTGGACTATGACCTGGCAAGGGCAAACCAGTTGTTCAAATTTGCAGGTGCAAACCGGAGGAAATAACAGCAATGCGTCATGGTTAGTGCCCAATATATTTCTGACTGGTTGCTCGCAGGTATCCAATGTAACTTACACCGGCAGTAACCAAGCAATTGGTTATTTTACAAACGGTGCCGGTATTGGTTTGGCAAGTGGCATTATTTTGGCAACAGGAAATGCAACAAATGCCATAGGTCCTAATAATGCAACGGGTGTCACAACTAATTTGGGTACCGCAGGCGATCCAGACCTTACAGCTCTTACAGCTTTCACCCCTTGCGGTTCTGCGTCAACTACACTTGATGCAGCGGTACTTACCTTTAATTTTGTGCCGTTGAGCTCTACGGTAGAATTTAGATATGTTTTTGCATCTGATGAGTATCTTGAATATGTATGCTCAAGTTTTAATGATGTTTTTGGCTTTTTCATCAGCGGACCCGGTATTACAGGGCAACAAAATATAGCAACAGTACCCGGTACCAATACCTATGTGGGTATCAATACGGTGAATAATGTAAATAATTCGGCTTATTATATCAATAATCCTTCGGGAAGCCAGATTACCCAATATGACGGGTTTACTACTGTAATGACTGCCACAGCTACAGGATTAACTCCTTGCCAAACCTATACCATTAAATTAGCCGTAGCAGATGCCGGCGACCGCATTTTGGACTCGGCGGTGTTTTTAGGCGCTAATAGTTTTAACGCAGGAAATGCCATCAACGTTTCGGCATTTGTGCCCAGTACCGGTACCTTAGATGCGTACGAGGGCTGCCAAGATGGATATTTTCAGTTTACCCGTGGCGACCTAACCGACCTCTCTCAACCCATTAATTTTACCATTACCGTAACCGGAACTGCTACGCCCGGAGTGGATTATGAACCGCTAACCCTAACCGTTACCATTCCACCGGGTGAAATATCGGTTACTTTACCGGTAATTGCCTACCAAGATTTTATTTTTGAAGGCTCTGAATCCATTATTGTTCAAATTAACGAATTGCAATGTAACTGTACCTTGCCACCGCCTGCACAACTTAACATATTTGATACCCCCGAACCCTTTACCGCTTTCATTAGTAATCCCCCTGTCATTTGCCCACCCGGTTCTGCTCTTATAGCGGTTATAGCGCAGGGTAGCCAGTTTACACCATACACTTACGCTTGGAGTAATGGTGGGATTGGCCCTGCCATATCGGTTAGCCCGGCGGTAAGTACTACCTATTCTGTTACGGTTACCGATGGCTGTGGCAGAACCACCACAACCTCTATTCCGGTTACCGTAAGTACTGCTGCACCCAGCGCTGCCATTACCCCCGCCGGACCATTCTGCCAAACATCAGCGCCTGTAACATTGGTTGCTGCCAGCGGAGGTGGTACATGGTCGGGACCAGGCGTAACACCTGCTACAGGTGTTTTTGATCCTGCTGCTGCCTTTGCATCGGGTCCGGGTCCTTATACCATTAGTTATTTTGTCAGTAATTCTTGTGGCAGTTCTACTGCAAGTACTACCATAATAGTCAATCCCAATGCTGCGCCGGTTATTAATCCATTTACCCCGCCTTGTGTTGGTTCTACCAGTTTAATTACCCTCACTTCCAATATCGCCGGCGGCACATGGTCAGGCCCGGGTATTGTGGGGGGGAGCAATACTACCGGACAATGGAGCCCGGTTTTGGCATCGGGTAGTGGTGCCGGACCTTACACCATCACCTATAACTCTCCTCCTCCTTGTGGTGGCACCACCAGTACTACCATAGCTTTTGCACTGGTTCCCACAGCAACCATAACCGGAAACACTGCTCTCTGTTCCGGCCAATCTACAACGCTTACTGCATCGGGCGGCGGCACCTATCAATGGAATACTGGTGCAACATCAGCAAGCATCACCGTAAATCCCTCTTCTAATACCACTTATAATGTAACCGTAACCAGTACTGGCGGCTGTACTGCTTCTTCTACCGTAACCGTAGCTGTTAGTGCATCGCCTATAGCCAGCATTAATAACCCAACACCAATATGTGCAGGGCAAAATGTTACCCTTACCGCTACAGGAGGGGGCACTTATGCATGGAGTTCCGGACAAAATACTGCCTCCATAACAATTAGCCCGACTTCAACTACCACATATATCGTTACCGTTACCAATGCAGCGGGTTGTACTGCAACTGCTTCTCGCACTGTTACTGTCAATCCACAACCAACAGCAAGTGTCAATTCGGTTTCTCCTATCTGTAGTGGACAAAGCGTTACCTTAACTGTTACTGGAACCGGAACTTATACATGGAACACTGGCGCTACCTCGGCAAGCATAACCGTAAACCCCACTGCCAACACTACTTATATAGTTACTGTAACAGGCGCAGGCGGTTGTACTGCTACTGCGTCAAGTGCAGTTACAGTCAATCCGCAACCTACCGCAAGCGCCGGCGCTCCTCAATCTATTTGTGCCGGACAGAGCGCTACGCTTACTGCAACCGGTGGCGGTACTTACGCATGGAGTTCCGGGCAATCTACCGCATCTATTACAGTTAGTCCGGCTGCAACCACCACTTACATCGTTACTGTTACCGGCACGGGAGGTTGCACTGCTACAGCTTCTAATACCGTAACCGTTAATCCCATTCCTACTGCGGGTTTAAATCCTCCGCAAACAGTTTGTAGTGGAACTAATGTTACTCTTACTGCAACCGGTGGCGGTTCCTATTTTTGGAATACCGGCGCTACTTCCGCCACTATATCGGTTAGTCCTACCGCTACTACTACTTATACCGTTACGGTAACCGGCACAGGTAACTGCACCGCATCTGCTTCAACAACCATCACCGTAAGCCCCAATCCTACCGCTAATGCCGGACCTAATCAAACTATTTGTGCCGGCAACAGCATTACAATGGTAGCTACCGGAGCGGGCGCAGGTGGTTCTTATTCATGGAGTAATGGTGTAACCACTGCATCTAATACTGTTAGCCCAACGGCTACTACCACCTACACAGTTACTGTTACCAATGCAGCCGGTTGTACCGCCTCTGCCTCAAAAATAATAACCGTGAATCCCATTCCAAACGCCAATGCCGGTCCAAACCAAACTATTTGCGCCGGACAAAGTGTTACGATGACTGCTACCGGCGGTGGCACCTATTTGTGGAATACGGGCGCTACTACGGCAACAACAACGGTTAGTCCCGCTTCAACAACAACCTATATTGTAACCGTAACCGGTGCAGGCGGTTGTACGGCATCTGCTTCCAGAACCATAACCGTTAACCCGGCGCCAATACCCTCTATAACTGCTCCGCCAACTATTTGCGTTGGCGGTAGCATATCTTTAACTGCTTCGGGCGGTATAACTTATACATGGAGTACCGGCGCTACTACTGCAACCATCAATGTTAGTCCGGCAAGTACTACCACTTATACAGTAACCGTAACCGGTACGGGTGGTTGTACGGCAACCACTTCCACTACTGTTACTGTTAATCCACCCACACCTCCTTCAATAAATCCACCCGCTCCAATTTGTGCCGGTCAAAGCGCCAGTTTAACCGCCACCGGCGGCGGCACCTATCTGTGGAATACAGGCGCTACTACGGCAAGCATCAGTGTGAGCCCTGCTTCTACCACCAACTACACCGTAACTGTTACCGATACAGGGGGATGTACGGGCAACGGTAACGGTGAATCCCAACCCG
>DDVC01000034.1 GCA_002345145.1 Bacteroidetes bacterium UBA2322 | reverse complement strand
GAGTTATGAGTTATGGGTTATGGGTTATGGGTTATGGGTTGTGAGTTGTGAATTATGAGTTGTGAATTATGAGTTATTTTATGGGAATGAGGGATAAGATGTTGCATGATGATAGGCAGTCATTAGTTTTATAGTTTCGGCGGCTTCTTGCACATCGTGCGCCCGCAAAATGTTAGCGCCATTTAGCAAGGCTAAACTATGCAATGCGGTGGTGCCGTTTAACGCCTGCTGTGGGTTAATGTTTAAGGTGCGGCAAATCATAGACTTTCGGGAAATGCCCGCCAAAACAGGCAAGCCCAATAAGCGGAAAACCGATAAATTTTTGAGCAGGGTAAAATTCTGTTCTACCGTTTTACCAAACCCAAACCCTGGGTCTAATACCACATCGGTAATGCCCAAGCTGCGCAGGTAGGCTAATTTTTGGGTAAAAAAGGTGAGTAGGTCTTCTACTACATGGGTATAAACCGGGTTTTGCTGCATGTTTTGCGGTGTGCCTTGCATGTGCATCAGTACATAAGGTACTTGTAACTTGGCAACAGTGGGCAGCAGTTGCGCATCTATACTGCCGGCAGAAATATCGTTTACCATACCTGCGCCGGCAGCCACAGCCTCTGCTGCGGTAGTTGCCCAAACGGTATCTATTGAAATAATTGCCTCCGGAAAACGCTGTTTTATGGCAGTAATGGCGGGTATTACACGGCGCATTTCTTCATGGGGCTGTATCAATTTTGCCCCCGGACGGCTCGACATGCCGCCAATATCCAGCAGGGAGGCTCCTTCGGTCAGCATTTTTTCGGCTTGTTGCAGGCAGGCATCGGGTTGGGTGAATTTGCCGCCGTCAAAAAAAGAATCGGGCGTAAGGTTTAATATGCCCATTACTACCGGCTGGTTCAGGCATAACAGTTTTCCGGCGCAGTTGAGTGTAGTAGTTATGGGTAAAACGGCAGGCGTTTGCACAGGTAAAAGGTGGTTTAGTTTGGTATGTGTTTATCGGGCAAATATATACTTAAACGTTTTATCCCGATGATGGGTTGGTAAAAAAAAGGACAAAGTTATTGTGCCAAGGCAGTAATTGCCCTTTAATGCCCGATGTGGTTTACACAAATCCTACTCCACCACCACCTGTACCAAACCGGCGCCGGCATTGGTATTCCACTGTACGGTAATAGTAGGCGTACCTTGCCCGCTCAAAATGGCGCCATTGGTAACAAGCCACGTATAATTGGCATCGGGGTAAATAGTGGCAGTATAGGTATAAACACCGGCATTGCAAACATCGGGCAAACCGGTAATGGCAGGCGTGTAGGGTTGCGGGCAGGGTGGGTTTACCGTTATACCGTTAGAGGCGGCATCGGCATAAAGCCCGGCTCCGTTATAGGTGCGTATGGTGGTATAATAGGTTTGCCCTTGCAACAGCGTAAGACCGGTATGCGTAAAAGCGGTGGCAGCGCCATTGTAGGTAAAGTTTACCACATTAGCAGCGCCCGGAGTGGTGCCTATGGCGTAGTAATAAGCCGCTATGCCGGAGTGGGTATCGGTAGCCGGCAGCCAGTTGGCAGAAAGTTGGGTGGTAAGGGGTGTGGTATTTTCATCGGGTACTGTGCCATCGTTTACGGCGGCGGGGGCAATGGGTGGGGTATAGTCCACCTGCACAGTTGTTTCGGCAGGGTAAGACCATGTGCCGGCGCTGTCTATGATAATTGATTTTACGCTGCCCGCCGGCTGTGCGGGGTGGGGGTTTTGGTATTGTATATCGTTGGTGGGGTTGCTGCCTATGGTAATGGCTGCCGTATTGCCCGGGCGCGATTTATACAGTTGGATAAAATCATATCGGGCAATGCAATTACCGGTTCGCAGTGATACATAATTGCCCGATGTGAGTGGCGCCGGGTCAGTCCATGCCGAAACAAGCGCATCATTCACAAACGCCTGAATAAGTCCGGTGGCGGGGTTGTAGGTTATTTTGTAGTCATACCATACATCGGGTTCAAGGGCAATATCGTCATTGGTTTGCAGTGTCCAGGTATCGGCAGCAACGCGGTAAATTTGCACTTTGTCGTTATCTGCCCTAAAAAACACAAAGTAAGAGTTGCCCAAATTAGCGCCGGCGGCATTGGAGCCAAAAAAATGAATACCGGAGCGGCGGTTATTGCCGGCGCCGCTCATTTGCGCGCGCCAGTGATACAGGTAGCTGCCCAATGCGTTTTGTAACACCTGAGTATAAATTTTGGTATTGCTCTGGGTTTCGTCTGTTTGCACTATATTGCCTGCATTGGTACTCCAATTGCCTACGGCGGGTATCCACTGCGGGTGTATGGCGGGTTGGTTAAACGCATCGTGGAGCCAACCTGCGTCTGCATTACCGCGCCATTCGGCGCCGGTATAGTGCAGGGCTTGATAGTAGCGCTGTGGTATGGCATTGCCACAGCCGCTTATATCGTTAAAGGTAGCCGTAAAACTGCCGGTTTGCCAGCCTGCCGGCGTTGTAACCGATGTGTTTAGGGCACAGGCAACATTACAAACCCAAGTGGCTGCCCAGCCGCTTTGGTAGGCGCTGCCATCAGAGGTAAACCTAAACGTAAGCGCGCCGCCCGATGAGGTAATAACGCCCGGCAAGGTAGTACCTGAGTAAGTGCCTATGAGCGGAGCAGTTATAGAAGCGCCATCATAAATGCGCAAAAAATCATAGTTAGCCTCTGTATCAAACTGGGTAAAGGTAACGCTGATACCGGTAGCATTTGCCGGGGCTATGGTGTATGTCCAGTTTTCATTATGGGCATAATTAGCCAAAGCGCCCCCCGAATCGTAAAATATGCCCTCGCAGGCTGTGGTGGTGTAACTGCCCGATGTGCCGGTACTAACGCCTATATCTGCCGATACAAAGGCATTGCCCGCATAGCCCGAAAAAGCGCCACCGCTGCATTGCGCTCTTACGCGCCACTCATACACCATGCCTGCCGTTAAGCCGGTTATGGGCATAGCGGTGGCGGTGGTAAGGGGGTAAACTGTCCAGTTATTATCCAAATCGCGTTTTAGGCTTACCTCATAAGCCGCAGCGCCGCTCACGGCGTTCCATTGCAAGTGGGCATTTAGGGCAAATGCGTTGGCGCTTAGGTTGGCAGGCGGCGCGCACGGCAGAGGCGTAGTGGAGGCGGTATATTGGGCAGCCCAGCCAAGGGCGGTAGTAGCACAATCCGACCTAAACTCCATAAATATAGCGCCCGTATAAGCGGTAACAGTACCGGGCGAAGCGCCGGAGTATTTACCTATGAGTGCGCCGTTTGGACTGTTTCCGTCATAAATCCACAAAAAATCCCAGTCGTTTTCTACGCCATAAGCGGTAAAGTTGAGGGTAATGCCGGTAGCGCCCGGCGGCTGAATAAGGTAGGTAGTGCGCTCTTCATTGGCATAATTGCCCGATGCCCCGCCCGAGTCATACACTGTTCCACTGAGCGCCGTATAAACGGTGGGTGCGGGCAAGTCGTTAATGAGTTGGTAGTAGCGGTACCAGTTCCACTGCGGACCCGGGTCAATGTGTGTGTTTTCAATAAAATGCTGATGCCCTTTTATTTTGTGGCAAGTATGGCTTAACGACATTAGCCCATCGGTAGGCAAACCATCATAAGTTTGCAGTTTGTTAATGCCTAAGTCATTGGCTATAAAGCGGCTCACCTGTGCCGAGCTTTGATACAGTGCATTGGTGTACCAGGTAGCGCCCTGTTCTATCCAGCCTTCATGCTCAATGCCTACTGCAAACGAATTTTGAGAGCCCACATGCCAGGCTCTGTTGCGGTGGCACACCATTTGGGTAACCTGCCCGTCAAAAGACCGCACTACATAATGCGCCGATACGTTGGCTGCCGGATTCTGAAACCATGCAATACACCCCGCATAACTGCCCTGCACGGTATGTATGGCTATGGTGTAGGGGTTTATGGCATAGCTGCTGTAATTGGAGCTGTTGGCAACATTCCAAAGGGCGGTAGGGTACTCTGCCGGACCGGTGGGCATAGCGCAGTTGCTACCCATTAAATGGGGCTGGCTGCCGCTGCCTTCTGCCGGCAGTGTTTTTTGGTTAGGTGTGGGCGTTGTTGCATAGGGCAGTTCACCGCTCAAATCTAAAAACGGTGCGCTCACCAATGCGTACATTTGTTTACCCAATAAAGCGGCAATAGCTGCCTTTGGGGTTTCAAAATTATGTGCCACCCTAAACTGGGGCTGATTGTAAAAATACAGTACTGAGTATAAAAAGCTATTCATGGCAAAATCGGCTTTTACCGCTTCTGCACCGGTATAGGGCAGCTCGCTTAGGGCAATTAACACCGGCAGGTTGTGGTTAATATGGGCAGAGGTAATACCCATAGCTTGCTGCATTTGCACAAAAGCTGCACAATAAGCCATAATGCTCCACCGGGCAGATTGTTTTACCTTATCTGCCGTTATGCCCGATAGCTGCGCTACTGTATGCAGGTTGTTTCTAAAATAACCCTTGCCATCTTCTACTAATCCCATTACCCCGTAAACCGGCGGCATACCGGTGCAGCCGGGTTGTACCTGCGCCGGCAGCAGGTGGTGCAACCGCGTATTGGTATATGCAACCGCTTCGGGCAGCCCTGCCGGTATGGTAGGGTAGGTTTGGCGGGCTTCTTTAAACCACTGCGCATAAGCATGGGGTTGGGCAATCGCTGCAAACGAGGCAAGCAAACAAAGGAGCAAGGTAAAAGAAACTAATCGGGTCATAAGGCTTAAAATTGGTGTTTTTACCCCTGTAAAGATAAGACAAAACCCGATAAGTTTAAATGGGGTAAACATTTGGCAGGCGGTTTTTATGTGCCCCAATACCTTATTTGTGAGTAAAAACAGCGCTTCAAATAGCGGTAATTGGTGGGGTAAATGCAGGTTATAAAAAAACATCTGCAATTATTCCTTTTCGGGAAACCTACTTTTTGTTGCCCGATTTGGGGCAAGAGGTTTCAGCTCTATTTTAGACGCTTGCTAAAACGCTGTTAGTTCTTGCTGCTTTGGGATTAAATTGATTGAAAAAAGCAAGCATTTTAGGCAATTGCCGGTGTGTGCCTATACAAAGACAACGCTAACATCATTAAAAACAGAGCAAAAATGTACCTGCCGCAGGGTAATAAGCGCTTACGGGGAGCTTAAAAGTGGCTTTTTGTACCTTTTTAGCCCTACAAACGGCTGTTTTATTTCATTTATTGACTTCGGAACATCAAAAACGATGTTTTTACCTTGATAATTTGCAAAATGTTTGCCAACATTTGCAAAACTATGGCAAGCATTTGCAAAAAATTAGCAAACGTTTGCAAAAAGTTAGCAAACATTTGCAAAAGGTCAGCAAACATTTGCAAAGAGTTTGCAAACACTTGCAAAAGGTCAGCAAACATTTGCAAAAAGTTGGCAAAAATTTGCAAAAGGTTGGCAAATGTTTGCAAAAGGTTGGCAAAAATTTGCAAAAAGTTGGCAAAAATTTGCAAAAGGTTTGCAAACTATCAAGGTTTTAACTTCGCCTTTCAAGTTCAGAACTTCGTTTTAGGATATAAAAACTAAAAATGCCTATTTAGATGCACCAAAAACGGAGCATCGGGCAAAAAAAATAGAGGGCAGGGGTAAATACCTGTACTTATTACCTTATTGGTTTACCCAAAAACAATAGCGAATTGCCAGATGCAATTCGCTATTGAATAAATTAGCCCGAAAAACTAAACACTAACCTGTTTTTTACTCCCTCATTTGTTTGCATGTCTTATACCGCTCAATATAAAGCAATAGTAAGTCTGCAAGCTGTTATTAAGTAAAAGAGCATAGCCCGCAGCGCTTAACAAAGGCTAATTTTGCAAACTACACAAAAAAAGTGGGCAATTTTACCAACCTTTGCTTCCAAATTAGCCATATACCTGCTAACCAATGCCCCAAACGCTGCACCAAACCTTAACCGCCATAGCCCAACAGGCAAACCAAGAGGGTTTTTTTGCCCCATTTTTTCCCGATGAAATTGTCAAAAACCTTAAAATGGCAACCCAAATACGCCCTTACCAGTTAGAAGCGCTGGGCAGGTTTGTGTATTTTATGGAGCAGGGCATGGCGCCACACCCTACCCAACTGCTGTTTCAAATGGCTACCGGAAGCGGTAAAACGCTGGTAATGGCAGCCCTTATGCTTTACCTGTATGGGCAGGGCTACCGCAATTTTTTGTTTTTTGTAAACAGTACCAATATCATAAACAAAACCAAAGATAACTTTTTAAACCCCCACTCGCCCAAATACTTGTTTGCCCCAATGATTGCCCTAAACGGTAAACCGATTTTGATAAAAGAAGTAACCAATTTTCAAACGCCCGATGAACAAAACATTAACCTGCTTTTTACCACCGTACAAGCCCTGCACAGCAGCCTAAGCAACCCGCGCGAAAACGGAATGGTAGCAGAAGATTTTGAACAACAAAAAATCATTTTAATTTCTGATGAAGCTCACCACCTGAATGCAGAAACCAAAAAAGGAAATATACCCGATGCTTACCTGCCCGAAGAGGTTATTAGCTGGGAGGCTACGGTAAATAAAATTTTTAACGCCAATGCAAATAATATGCTATTGGAATTTACCGCTACTGCCAACCTCAGTATTCCCGAAATTGGAAAAAAGTACAGCCAAAAACTTATTTTTGACTACCCGCTAAGGCAGTTTAGGCAACACGGATACTCAAAAGAGGTAAAGGTGTGGCAGGCGCAGTTGCCACCCTTTGAGCGTGCGCTGCAAGCGGTTATACTTAGCCAGTACCGGCAAAAAGTGTTTGCCAAATATGGCATTGCCGCTAAACCGGTTGTCTTGTTTAAATCTAAAACCATTTCTGAAAGCCGACACTTTTTTGATGCTTTTTCATCGGGCATACAAAAACTAACCGCCGCCGATTTAATGCCTTTTCTGCAACTCAATTCCAAT
>DDVC01000108.1 GCA_002345145.1 Bacteroidetes bacterium UBA2322 | reverse complement strand
CCCATTAATAGCGAGAATGGCTGGAGGAAACCGTTATACATAAACAAATGGTAAAAGATTTATTTGACGTGCCTACAAAATATATTAGCGAAGACGAGGCAGTACAAGCAACATTGCCTTATTTGCGGGCAGATTGGATAGTAGATATCAGACCTCTAAAATTGCACCCCGATGATTTTGATTTTAATCCTAACGAGGTGGTTTAGCTTTGATAAGAAAGCAAGGAGAGGTTAGTATCAATTGAGTGATTTGTCTTTACTTAGTTTGTTTTTATTGACCATTTCCGTGTTTGCGGGTTGGTATTGCTACTTATCAGTATAGTTGCAGTTGGCAGTTTCTACCAGTAGTGTGTAAACAAAATCGGAGGGGGAGTGGTAGTTTAAGTGGCGAAGGTTTAGGTCAAAGTGGGGGTATTGTTTTTGGGCATCGGTTATGGTTTGGCGGAGGTAGCGTTTAATAGCGGTTTTGTCAAACACATTGGCATCGGCATCATAGTATCTGACCGGAAAATCGAGTTCCTTAAAAAAAGAGGAATTGAGTATTCTAATGCCTAAATGTAGGGTTTTTCTGATACAGGGTGGCATTCCAAACTGAAACATACAGTACTGCATAATGTATTCTAAAACTGAATTTGCTATGGCAAGTTGGTTTCGGCGTTTAAATTCTTTGGCATCTTGCAGCAGTTGGTCAATAATATCAACAACTTGTGCGGGGGTGGTAAAACCGGTAATGCCAAAAGTGGTTTTAGTGCGGTAAAGCTGTTGGTTAAATTGTTGGGGGGTAATGATGAGCATTTTTTCAAAAGCCGCAATCATTTGGGCATTTTTTTCTACAGGTTGCGCACCGTCATCGGGGTTAAAGTAATTGGTTTGCAGACGTTCTATGGCATCCATAACAGTACCTTGGGGCAGCAGCAGGTAATCTATTTTATAGGCAAGGTTTAAGAGCATGTAGGCAATGCCTCGGGCAAATATATTGGGGTCTAAGCGGCGCACTTCGGCAAGGGTATTTTGTATCCATTGTTGAAAAAATTTATATTTAGTTGCTTTTTCTTTATCGGGTATGTGGGTTATATGTTCGGTATCGGCAGGTTTAAGAGTACTAAACTCACTCAGCAGCACATCATCTTGCCTATCGGCGGTGGTAGCCAGTTCTTTCAGGGCAAAATAAAGTTTGGCAGGCGGTCCGCTTTGGGTTTGGGTATCAAATTTAATTAAAATGCTGTTGTTTTGAAGGGCAAAACGGCAATAGCGGAGCTGAAAGTTCAGTTCGAGCAGCCTGCGCATGAGCGAAACAGGCAGTGATTGTGCCTCAGCCATGATAGTTTGTGCACTAATGAAATCATGGGTAACTATGCCGGTAATGCGTTTTGAGCCCTGAAACAATTCAAAGTGCAGTTCGTTGTTTTTAAGAGAAGTAAATAAGTTGTTTTCGGTAGCATCTTGCAAGTAGTCAAAAAAGCGCAGGCAGGCGTTATGGTAATCGGCTTTTTCAAAGGCGGTAGTAGCTTCTTCCAAAGAGCGGTGCTGCTCATCGGTTTTATAGGCATCGGAGTATCTGCCAAAAGATAGGGCGGGTTCTTTGGAAATTTTGGCAAAAAAATGGGTAAAAATATCAAACAAGTTCATGGGCAATTTGGGTGAGTGCGGTTAAAGTGTGTTGGAGCATTTGGTCGGTAAAATTGAGGTGGGTTACTAATCGTATTTGTGCCGGACCAAACTGTATGCCTTTTATATTATGGGCGGCTAAGGCAGCTAAAAATTTGGCAACGGTAATAGGTGGTTTAACCTCAAAAATAACGATATTTGTGTAAACGGGCAATACGCTTTGTACGTGCCGATGCAGTATTAATGCCTGTTCAAGCATTTTTGCCCGATGGTGGTCTTCTTCCAATCGGGCAAGGTGATGTTTAAGGGCATATAAACCTGCTGCTGCCAAAAAACCTGCCTGCCGCATTCCGCCGCCCATTACCTTGCGCACTCGCCTTGCTTGTGTAATAAATGCAGCGCTGCCCAATAAT
The DNA here is from genome assembly GCA_002345145.1 of Bacteroidetes bacterium UBA2322. Lineage (GTDB taxonomy): Bacteria > Bacteroidota > Bacteroidia > Chitinophagales > UBA2359 > UBA2359. Next base: position 8,728 of record DDVC01000108.1, on the reverse strand, counting down.
ACCGACCCCACCGGCGCCCCAAGCCCTTTTGAAAGACATACCGATATGCTGCTAAACATGCCCGATAGCTGCTGCGGCTGCGCTCCTATGGCAGTTAGCGCATTAAAAATACGCGCCCCATCAAGGTGGAGCAACAGGTTGTTTTGTTGGCAAACATGGCTTATGGCTTGCATTTGCTCAAGGGTATAATAGCTGCCTCCGGCTTTGTTGCAGGTGTTTTCTATGACCACCAATTGGGTGCGGGGCAACCAATCAAAAACGGGGTTTATGGAGGCTTGTATCTGCTGCGGGGTTATGCGCCCTTCATTGCCCCATAACAATTTAATAGCCACCCCTGAATGGTAGGCATACCCGCCTGTTTCGTACTGATAAATGTGTGAGGCTTGGTGGCAAACTACCTCATCTAAGGGTTGTGTGTGTACTTTAATAGCTATTTGGTTGGTCATGGTTCCGCTTGGGCAAAACAAACCGGCTTCCATGCCAAACATGGCTGCCAACTGTTGCTCTAATGCTGTAACGGTGGGGTCTTCGCCAAAAACGTCGTCGCCGGTGGGGGCGGTAAGCATAACCTGCAACATGCCCGGAGTGGGCTGTGTTACGGTGTCGGAACGCAAATCTACTATCATGTGAAAAATTAGTGAAAAAGCTCTGTGCAGGTGTTGGGTAAATAAAAGGCAGCAAAACAGTTTCCTGCCGGTTGCAAATGTACGGCTTTTGGTTAATAATACGGCTAATTATAGTAACTACTTAGGTACTTGCCCACCCTGCAAGTTCATGGCATACTTGCAGGCTAATTGGTAAGATTTAGGGCAGCCATTAGCACACGGAGAACACAGATGCGGCTGATTTGCACAGATTTTTGAAAATATCGGGATTTTGGAATTTCTTGGCTAAACTACTATTGGCATTGCCGTTGTTTGGTTTACCAAATACCATCTACCTACTACCGAATACCAACTACCTATGCTAAAAACAGGGGTGAATATCTCCATTTACACATTAAATTGGGCTGCACCCAAATAGGAAACTTAGCTTAGTATATTGTCTTGAAACATTACTAATAGAAAGCGTTTTTACTTTGCTGTGGGGCGCAAATAAACAAACCAATACACTAAACCCACCAAACCGGCGCCGCCTATGATGTTGCCAATGGTTACAGGTAAGAGGTTGTGCCATAAAAAGCCAAGTTGGGTTATTTGCTCATATACTGCCGGAGTAGTGCCTGCCAACTCCCAAAATGCAGCCGGTGCATACCATTTTACCAGCATACCTATTGGGATAAAGTACATGTTAGCTATGCTGTGTTCAAATCCTGCCGCCACAAATGCGCTGATAGGAAACACTATTACCGCCACTTTTTCGGTAATGGTGCGGGCGCTGAAACTGAGCCATACCGCAAGGCAAACCAATATATTGCACAGTATGCCCAGCATAAGAGCATCGGTAAAGGCAAGGCTGCTCTTGGCATTGGCTATTTGCAGCATATTTACCCCTATCGCACCGCCTCCAAAACGATATTGCCCCGAAATAAAAACCATAACCGCCATAGCCAGAGCGCCTGCCAAGTTGCCGGCATATACCAACGCCCAGTTTTTAAGCACCGCTTTAGTTTTTACCTTACCGCTTGCCCATGCCATAATGATGAGGTTGTTGCCGGTAAACAACTCCGCGCCGCCCACAATAACCAATACCAGCCCAAGGCTGAACACCAAGCCCCCTACAAGCCGCAATATACCATAAGGAACACCGGCGCTTGCTGTTACGGTGGTAAAAAACACCGCGCCCAGCGCTATAAACGAGCCTGCCAATACAGAAAGGGTAAAGGTTTTAAGAGCGTTCATATTTGCCTTTGCCACGCCCACAGCTTCGGCTTTTTTTGCCATATCGGGCGGAAGCAGAGCATCTATCTTAATGAGTTCATTTTCCATGTAAACAGTCTTTTTCAGGCAAAAGTAAGTCCTTTGAACTTTTCAAACAATCTGTTTGTTTAAAAACTGTTTACAATTCTTGAAAACTAAATTTTAAACCGATAAGTAAAATGGCTCTTACTTTAACCGACCAAAACTTTGAAACCGATGTACTGCAATCGGGCAAATTAGCTGTTGTAGATTTTTGGGCTGTATGGTGCGGTCCGTGCATTCATATTGCTCCTATTATTGAAGAACTTGCCGAAAAATACAAAGAGGAAGTAGTAATAGGCAAGGTGGACGTGGATAACAATCCCGAAGTATCTTTTAAATACGGCATTAGAAACATTCCTACTGTTTTATTTATCAAAGATGGTAAAGTGATAGATAAACAAGTAGGCGCTGCACCCAAATCTGCCTACGAAAACAAAATTCTTGCCCACAAGTAAGCCCCTGTTTTTGGCGCTTGTTCAAAATAGCCTGTACTTAAACCGTATGGGCTATTTGCTTTTTTGCTACCTTTGCCAACCGTATTTTGGGTATTAGCTCAACGTACCAAACGACAAGGTTGCTTTTGTACGGCTATCAAATACAAATAAATTACCACGCTGCCGTAAGTTCATCATTTTGCACCACCAATCATGGAATTTTTAACTCCCCAGCAATTACACCAATTTGATAACCTTGAACTGCTTGCCAAGCAAGTGGTAGAGGGTTTTATTATAGGCTTGCACAAAAGTCCGTTTCACGGCTTTTCGGTAGAATTTGCAGAGCACAGGCTATATAACAATGGCGAAGCAGTGCGCAATATAGACTGGCGCGTATTTGCCCGAACTGATAAGCTGTTTGTTAAACGGTTTGAAGAGGAAACCAACCTGCGTTGCCGTCTTATTTTAGATGCCTCTTCGTCTATGTATTATCCCGATGATGCCGGCGAAAAGGGTAAACCACAGCTCAATAAAATACGCTTTTCTATAGCATCGGCTGCTGCCCTTATGTATGTATTAAAAAAGCAGCGCGATGCCGTAGGGTTGAGTATTTTTTCTGATAAAGTGGAATGGCAGAGCCGTGCAAAATCTACAACGGTTCACCACAACCTGCTTTTTTCTCAGTTAGAACAACTGCTCAAACAAAAACCGCAAAATAAACCCACCGCCGCCGCACAATGCCTACACGAAATTGCCGATAATATACATCAGCGTTCTTTGGTGGTTATTTTTAGCGATATGTTTGAAAATACCGATGAAACGGAAGAGATTTTTTCGGCGCTCCAACACCTTAAATACAATAAACACGAGGTAATTTTGTTTCATGTTGCCGACTATAAACGGGAGCTGGAGTTTGAGTTTGAAAACCGCCCCTACGAGTTTATTGATATGGAAACCGGCGAAAAGGTAAAACTGCAACCGGCTCAGGTGAAAGATTTTTACCGCTCCCAGTTAGAAAAATTCATCAACCAGCTAAAACTCCGATGCCTGCAATATAAAATAGACTTCGTAGCTGCCGATATTAACAAGGATTTTGCCCAAGTGCTGCAACCTTACTTTGTAAAACGTGCCAAAATGATGTAGGTAGTTATTAGTTATTAGTTATTACTGCCAACCACCATTTACCAACTAACCCCTACCAACTAAAAAATTGTTTCCTAATCCATACGCCGCTTCTTTTTTGTATTCCGAAACGCTGTATCGGTTTGCCGATACGGGCAATGCACAATTGCCGGCACCTACGGGCGCTGCTACATTGGTAATTTGCCAAAATATGCAGCCGCAACCTACGGAACAGGAAACGCTTTTTTTAAACAATATCCTAAAAGCAGTAGGATTAACCACCCCGGCTCAGGTTCAAATTATACACATAGCGCCCAATGTGGTACTAAACTGTTCGCAAATCATTACCCAATTTAAGCCGCAAAAACTTCTATTCTTTGGTTTTATACCTGAACAGGTGCAGTTAAATATGCGCATAGGGCTATATATGCCCACACCGTTTAACCATACAACCCTTCTGTTTGCCGATGCCCTGCACTTGCTGGAATCCGACAAACAAAAAAAATCGGTACTTTGGCAACACTTAAAACAACTTTTTTCCGTTTAACTACATTGTTTGTTTTTTATTCCAATTCGCATTGATTCACATTAAACATAAAACCATGACCAAAAGCGTTTTTACCTTTGTTTTGTTCCTTTTTTTTGCAACGGCACTCAGTGCGCAGGATAGCGATGCAATGGTGAGCAGCATTACCACTTTTAACAACACTGTTAATGCTGATATTGCAAGCGAAAAACTCTTTTCGCACCGCATTACCCTTAATACCGAAAGTAGTAAGGTTAAGTTCTGGGGTAAAATGAATAAATATACCGAAAATGCAACCTGCTATTTTGAACTTAAAGATGGCGGCATTGTACTGCGCAAGGTAATTATCTTAGCCGATATTACCGACCGCCAATCTTATACCGATATTTTGTTCGATGCAGAAGGCAATCCCAGTATGTTTTTTTACACCAATAACACCAAAAATCCCAATGCTCAAAACGAGCGTTATTACTACGGCGCACGAAAACTCATCTTTTTTTCTGCCAGCCGAAATACCATTGATGGCGCTGTTTCTGACACTTATGATGAAACTAACTTTGAAACCAAGCACATCAATGATGGTTTGAGCAACTATGCCAAAGCCGAAAATTACAAAAAACTGTTTGATGCTTTGGTAAAAGTACAAATGTCGCCTTACTAAGCTATTTTACTTCTTTTTTTCATTGCCCAAGATATAATCAAAGGGCAACAAATTCCACAAAACCGACTTGATGGTGTTCAGGTCGGTTTTTTGTTTTTTCATTTCATCGTAACTGTCCATTGCCATGATGCACGATTTTTTACCCAGTTCAATCAGTTCGGCGGCTCGGTAAAACTCGTAGCTGTTGCACACGTTTCGGGATATGTTAATAACTATATCGGGCTTATGGTTGTAAATGGCGTATTCGGTAAGTTTATCTTGCAGTATTTCGGTCATGCGGTTAATAACGCCTAAGTAGGTAAATTTTTCTCTTATGGCGCTCATTTTGGGCAGGGTATGCAGCCATTTTTGCACATACAGGTCATAGTTTTTGGCGCTTCGGGCATGAATTACTTCGGGTTGGGTAAGGTGGCGTTTGGCATTGAGGTTTACCACCACAATCAGGTCGTTACCGGCTTTCATAACCGGCTCAATGGGAGTGGGGTTTACAATGCCGCCATCTACCAATTCTCTGCCGGCAATGGTAATAGGCGTAACAATAGTAGGCACGGCTGCCGAGGCTCTGATGGCTTCAAACAAACTGCCTTTGTTTATCCAAACCTCTTGCCCGGTGTGCAAATCGGCAGCTACGGCGGTAAACGGAATAGGCAGTTCTTCTATATTGCAATCGCCAAGGGTATTGCGCAGTTCTTCTATAACCCGCTCGCCTTTAATAAACCCCTGGGCGGTAAGGGTAAAATCGGTTAGTTTAAAAAGTTGGGTTTTATCCATTTTTATAAACCACGATTTTAATTGCGGCAATTTACCCGCCGCAAATACACCCCCTATGAGCGACCCGATAGAACAACCCGATATGGCTTTGATAGAATAGCCGCGCTTGGTTAGTTCTTCTATAACGCCTATATGGGTTAATCCTCTTGCCCCGCCGCTGCCCAATACCAATGAAATGTTTTTGCCCTCAGAGGCTGCGTGTTTATAAGGTAAATCCATTGTTGTTGTTTAAAGGGAGATTAGGCTTGTCTTTTGGGCAACAAATATACGGTTATTGTGTTTGAATGTATAATTAGCCCGAAAATGGCTATACCTTCGCACAAAATTTGAATGTTTGTTGTTCTTTCCTTGTTTTTTTCATTTTTTTATTGGCAATGAAACCATTTTCAACCTCTTTGTTTGCTTTACGCATATTTGCACTATTAGGCTCTTTTGCCTTTTCATCGGGCTTGTTTGCACAAAACTGCATCACCCTTTTTGGCATGACCGCCACCAATGCCAACAATATTTCGCCTGTGCGAATTGATACCTTAGACGGCGACTTAGCAGTAATTACCAGCATTACCAGTAGTACTATTCCTATTAGTGTGCAAAGTGGCTCTGTTACGGTAAACAGTTTGGTGCAAGATATGATTTTTGTTCAAAATGCGGGGGTAAACAATACTGTTAGGGTGGTTAATACCTTTAATGGTACGCCCGGTATTACTTCGCCCAGCATCAGCAATCTGTTAGATTTAGAGTTTCACTGCAACAGTAATATATTGTATGGCTTAAACCGCATTACCGCTACCAGTTACAGGGTGGTGGAGGTGAATATAACTACCGGTACACTAACCCCCGTAGGTGCTAACATTAACCTGCCCGCAGGCAATACCTTAGCGCCCGAACTTTCTACCATTGACGTAGTGGGCAACCGCTTCTTCTTTTTTAGCCGAAGCGGTGCGCTTTATACCATGCACGTAGTACCGCTTGACGGCAGCGCGACGGCTGCTTTATCTATTGCACCGTTTGAACCGGTTGATGTGGAGTTTAACCAAGTTGCCGGAAATTTGCTGCTGTTTACCACTACCCTGCAATTAGTTGCCGTAAATCCTGCTACCGGCACACCCAACTTGTTGGGCGTGGTGCCTGCCTCACCTGTTAATTTGCCGGTGAACAACGGCGCATTAGACCCGTTTTCTAACCGATACTTTTTTGTGGCAGAGCAAACCGCCGGTAATTACCGGTTATATACCGTAAACAGCCTTAATGGAGCGCTGGTAAATACGCCTATTGCATTGCCGCTGCCCGTAACCAATTTAACGGCTTCGGTGCCTTGCCAAGCAGTAGCCAACTTTGCTTTTGCCAATTCCTGCGCCGGAAGTCCTACTACTTTTACCGATTTGTCCATTGGGGCTTCGCAGTGGACTTGGAACTTTGGCGACCCTACATCGGGAGCGGCTAACACTTCTACCGAACAAAATCCGGTGCATACGTTTAGCGGTCCGGGCTCTTATACTGTTTCGCTCAATGTGGGCGGCTGTGTGGGGGTAAACAGCAGTACCCAAACCGTTACTATTGTTACGCCGCCCAGCGCCGGTTTTGCTAATGATACGCTTACCACTTGCAGCGGCATAGTGAGCGCCCAAAACATACCCGGCGCTACTTATTTTTGGATTACCGGCTCTACAAACACCCAAATTACCGCTACAGTTTCTGCTTGGTATTGGGTGGACATTAACCTGAGCGGCTGTGTTAAGCGCGATAGCATTTACGTTGTTGTTGACCCCGGCGCCGGAGGACAGCAAATTTGGAATACTGATGTGCTGGCTTTTTGCGAAGGTGCGCCTGCCACGCTTGATGCTACCTTGCCCGGCGCTACGGCTTACCAGTGGAGCACCGGCGCTAACACACCTATTATAAACGTAACCACCGCCGGCGCTTACAGCGTAACGGTTACATCGGGTCCTTGCATTACTACCGATGCGGTAACGGTGCAATTTACCCCGCAACCGGTGGTAAATTTTGGTCCCGATGCTACGGTTTGTGCCACAAGTTATGAAATTAACCCTAATTTAGGCATACCCGGCTTGCAATATCAATGGTCTAACGGGGCTACTACGCCTACCATTACCATTACCCAATCGGGCTCTTTTACTGTTACGGTGAGCGCCGGTTCTTGTTCTGATTCTGATGACCTTAACGTTATCCTCATTCCGCTTACTGCTCCCAATTTGGGCAATAACCCCCTGATTGCCTGCGATGATACGCCGGTAGTTTTAGATGCCACCACTACACTGCCCGGCGCTACTTATTTGTGGTCTAACAATGCCGCTACACCTACCATTACCGTACCCGCCGGACAATCGGGCAATTATGCCGTTACGATTCAGGTATCGAGCTGCTCGGTATCTACCGCAATAGATGTTAGTTTTAGCCCTTCTTTTACCCTTGAATTGGGCGCTGATATAGACCTTTGTCAAGGTAACAACACTACCCTTGATGCGGGTAATGTAGCCAATGCTGCCTACGCATGGAGTGGCGGCGAAACTACCCAACAGATTAACGTGGCTACAAGTGGGCTATATAGCGTAACGGTAAGCAATGGCGGTTGCACCCTAACCGATGCGGTAACGGTAACTGAGCGCATACCGGCAGCCATTGACTTGGGCGCTAACTTATCTATTTGCACCATTCTGAATGAGAGTTTAACCCTTAATGCGGGCGATGGCGTAACTTATGTTTGGCAGCCCAATGGCGAAACTACTTCGCAAATTAATGTAACACAACCCGGCACGTATAGTGTAACCGTAACCGATGCTTTTGGCTGTACCAATTCGGCAACGGCAACGGTAGAGGCGCTTTGCCAATCGGTTTTATTGTTTCCTAATGCTTTTTCGCCTAATGGCGATGGGGTAAATGACTTTTTTACCCCCTTTGCCCAATTTATTGCCTCGTATAACCTGCAAGTTTATGACCGATGGGGTAAGTTGCTCTTTGAGAGTGATGAAACCAACGACGGGTGGGACGGCACGCATAGCGGTTTTCAGATGCCTATGGGGGTTTATGTTTGGTTTGCCCAATATACAGACGATAGTGGGGTACAATCAAAAGCACAAGGGAATGTAACGCTGATTAAGTAGTGCGGTAAATTCCCGATGTTAAAAACAACGTGAGGTTTTGAGTTATGAGCATGCCTCAAAGGTTTACCGCAAAAGGATTTTAAACAGGTGGGGTGATATATTTCGGTGCGCCGCACCTTGTGAATCGGGTATTTAACATGGTTGCTACCGGGTGCAGCCTCGGTTTGATGTATAAATTGAGCTATTCACCC
>DDVC01000092.1:2328-9959 GCA_002345145.1 Bacteroidetes bacterium UBA2322 | reverse complement strand
TGGGGGTGCGGAAAGTGGGTTACAAGGTTTATTTTAAAATTATTGCAGAATTAACCATCTCTGCCCCCACCTACTGCGTTAATCCAAAGAAGTAACCTTAAATACCAGCTCTGTATGACCGGCACCTATTACTGAGCCATGCTCTAAGAAAGGAACATATTGTTCATTTACCTCTTTCCAGCCGGTATTGTCTTTTAGGTAGGTTGTAAGGTCGGGTTTATATTGTTTCAGTTTAAAGGTGTAATTGCCGTTGTTTTCTCCTACTTCAATGTAAAAATGCTGCCTGCTCAGATAGGCGTCTTTGGTAAGTATTTTTACATCTGATTGTTTTTCGGCAGAAACACGCCCTACCAGCAGCAGTTTTTTATCATCGGGCAAAAAGGCTTTTCTTATGATGCCACTCTCATCTTTATACGCCAAATAAGCCAATTTGCTCAGTTTTGGATATCGGGCAATACTGTAACAAGTCATATTTCCCGATACTATTGTAGGGTCGTCATCATCATCAGCGCCGGCAGGTTTGGGTTTAAATGCAGGCGGTTTAGGTGGCGGCGGACTTTCATAGGTAAGCCGGTTACAACGGGTCTTTTTTTTACAAGAGTTGCATATTACCACCGTTTTTTGGGCATCAAAGGTGGCAGGCGCTTTGTAGTACTGCTTTCTGTGGCAGTTTTCGCAAATAATAGCTATATTCATGCTGTTTTGTGGCAATAGAGGAGGCTTTAAATTAATTCACTCATATCGGCATTGGGGTCAAAATCGGGGTCGGGCGTAAGATTGGTAAGCGTGGTGGTGGGCATCGGGTTTAGGTTGGCGGGTTCGTCTTCCCCATCCATAAAAAGGGGTTCTAAGGTATCGTCTGCCTCTTGTTCTTCTTCTTCCTGTTCTTCTGGTGTAAGTATCCCAATGATTTCGTCATTGGTAAGATGCGTTTCGGTAGAGCCGCTGTGGTCTGTATCAATGGCTATTTGCTCCACGTTTCCGTTTTGGTCAAGGAAAACAATGGTTTCATAATAACCATCGGCATCGGTATCAATAGCCATGTGTGAAATTTCCGATAAGTCTTTGCCGTCATCGGGGTCATCACTTTGGTCTGAGGGTTGTTGGGTTAAAATGGGTTGCACATCGGCAGCCATTTGGTAGTCGTTTTGGGTTATTACTTGGTTAATTTCGCCGTTCAGGTTGGCAACGGCGGTGTTAAACTCGGTTTTTTCATCGTTGGTTAGGTTTGCCCATTCTTCTTTGTAAAAGGTATTAAAGGGTTTGCCTTGCCAAATAAACACAGCGCCGGGTCCGCACTCGTTTCGGGCGGCGGCAAATGCTTTACCAAACGACAGGTGGTCTAAATTGTGCGAACATACATCTGCCACACCCACTTGGGGGTTGGGCGGCGGCAGGGGTTGTTGTTGTAAAACCTCGCAGTCTTCGGGCAGTTCGGGGTTGGTTGCCTGATTGTTATCTGCCCATACATACTGTGTAGCCAAGAGCGATGTGCCGGCGCCGGTTAAAGCGCCCATTACCGAAAACCCAAACGGCAGAGCAAGGTTGTTTAGTTTTTCTTGTACTTCGCCCTGCCGGCGCAGGTTTTGACTAAAAGGAGAAAGTTGATTTTTTTTGGTTTTGTTTTCCATTGGAAGTGTTTTAAAATGACGTAACTACTTAGGTACTGTCTGCAATTCAAATTTATGGCGTATTTGCAGGCTAAATTGGTAAAATTTCACGCAAAGGCGCAAAGGCGCAAAGAAAAAAGAGAGGGTGTTATGTACTTAGGGGCTGCCTATTTTTTAAATTTATGGCGTATTTGCAGGCTTAATTGGTAAATTTTCACGCAGCAATTAGCACACGGATACCACGGATATGGCTGATTTGCACAGATTTTTGAAAAATAATAGCTATTTAGGTACTACAGGTTCATTGCGTATTTGCGGTTAAAACAAGGAATTTATTTAAGACTAAGATACAGGATTAGTAGTTACAAAATGACAATAAAAGAGGCATTCAGCCAAAATGTGCGCCCGATAGCCAAGTTTTTGCCCCCGATGCTACCCTGCGAGGTTGGGATTTTAGGTAATAAATACAACTTTACACCTAGGGTTGGGGCATTTATTTTGTTTTTTAAGGTCGGAAAAAGGGGTATTGCCAAAATGAGACTGGCACTTTGGGCAGATATATTTTTCTTTAAACTCGTACTCAATTACCTTTATGGCTTCGGGCTTATCTATAATCATGGTGCCAAGTTTAGCAAAAGTACCGCCCAATAAAGCGCCCATACCGGGCGCCAATGTTCCGCCAATAAGGGTGCCGGCTGCGGTAATAACTAATGTAGTAACCGTGCTTATGGTTTGTACTTTTTTATGGGCGTTCCAGATGCTTTCTAATTTTAAAAATTCTGTTTGTATAAAAATGGCTTGTGCCGATGGCAGGCTGGGTAGGGGTGCAGGTTTTGGGGGTGGGTTTACTATTGCCTTTACTTTAACGGTAACCGATGCCACTTGAAACTCATCGTTAAGACCAAGCACTATGCGGTCTATTTTTACCCCGTTTACCCGGGTGCCGGCAGCAGAGTTGTGGTCTTCCAATAAAAAAGCATTATCCGATACTTGGGTGAGTGTGGCGTGGCGCTTGCTCACCTCCGGGTTATTGATTACATAATTGTTATCGGGCTTTCTGCCTATTTTCCACTGGTTTAACATACTGAGGAGGTTGGGTGGTGTGGTACGGATTGATAGCTGCGTTGCTCAAAATGACTAATAAGCAGAAGGGGTTAAGCATGCCTTTATTGCTGCAATTAACCGGCGCTTTTTACTGCAACCCCGGTTTTACAACAAAGTTACACAGAATTTAAAAGCAAATACCCCAATGGTTATTTTTTGGCAACTACTTAGGTTTAGGTACTGCCTATCATTTAAATTAATGCCGTATTTGCAGGCTAAGGGGTAAGGTTTGATCCCGATAATTTAGCTGCTGTTTAGGAGGATAAATTGCTAAAAAGGCAAGTGTGCCCAATCATTTACCCTGTTTACCCGTGCAAAAGTGTGGGTTACAACATCAAAAACGGGGTAAAAATGTACCTGCGGCAGGGTAATAAGCGCTTACTGAGTGCTTAAAAGTGGCTTTTTGTACTTTTTTAGCCCTATAAACGACTGTTTTATTTCATTTATTAGGTTGAAAGCATCAAAAACGATGTTTTTACCTTGATAGCTTGCAAAATGTTTGCAAACATTTGCAAAACGTTTGCGGACATTTGCAAAACCGCTGCATAAATTTGCAAAACCGCTGCAAACATTTGTAAAATGTTTGCGAAAATTTGCAAAATGTTTGCAAAAATTTGCAAAACGTTTGCAAACGTTTGCAAAACTTTTGCAAACGTTTGAAGAACCTTTACAAATGTTTGAAAAACTTTTGCAAAAGTTGGCAAATTGTTAGCAAAAACTCGCAAAACTTTTGCAAACTATTAAGGTTATAACTTCGCCTTTTAAGTTCGGAACTTCGTTTTAGGATATAAACACTAAAAACGCCTGTTTAGATGCACCAAAAACGGCGTATCGGGCAAAAAAAATAAAGGGCAGGGATTTACCCCTGCCCTTATTGGCACGTTGTTTTACTAAAAAAACATCGGCTTAAAATTAAAATGAATGCCCGATAGGGGTAAAACCTACAAAAGGTTTGCATTGCGCTACCTTAATGCCGGCGGTAAGCCCGATGTGTGCCATTTTACCTCAAACTTGGGCGGCACCCTATGGTTTTACCTTGTAAAGCCTTTGCTTGAAATGTTACCAAAGAGCCTGCAAACAAGCCCTAAATTTGAACAGCAGGCAGTACCAATCAGATACATTTTTTGTTTATTTTTCTAATCTGCCGCCTACTATGCAGGTTTTTTTGTGTTTTTGCACATCGCCGGTAAGGTTAAACAGTTCAAAATACACCACATAAATGCCCAGCGGGGCTTTTTCGGCTTTGTCGGTCATGCCGTTCCATTTATAGAAGCCTTGTGTGCCCAGTATTTCGTTTTGCACAAGGCGGCGCATTTCTCTGCCGCGCTCGTCGTAAATGGTGATGTTGCCGGTATAACCCGATTGGGGCAGTTGGTAGCTGATGATGGTAAAATCGTTAAAGCCGTCGTCATCGGGCGAAAAGGCTTTGGGCTCAATGGTAAAGGTTTGGTCGGTAATGCCTATTGTGGCGGCTTGCGAGTTTTTGTAGGAGGGTGTGCCGTAACATACCGTAGCAGCAGCCGATTGCCAGTTGGAGGCGTTGTTGGTAGGCGCATCGGGGCTTATGCGTTCAAGCGATATGCCATCTTTTGTTTCTATGACTTCGTTGTGCCATTTGTCGGTGTAATCCAGCCGGTCAATGATAACGGTAGAGAGCAGGTTGGTAATGGCGGCTGTGCCTACGTCATCGGGCAGGGTGGGGAGGGCTGTTTTTATGAACCGGTTAGGTTGGAGTAGCGTACCGCAGTTGCCATAGCGCATAAAAATATCGTCTATATTGGGAGTAAGCGCCACATAACTATCGGGGTGAAGCGAGTATGGTTCGGTAGTAAGCAGGGTATGGTTGGTAAGTGCATCGGGCGCATCGGTTTGTGTATTGGCTATGTACCAACCATTGAGGCTAATAACCTTATCGGTTTTGTTGTAGAGTTCTACATAATCGGAGCCGCCGGTTTGGGGGTTAAAGAGTATTTCGTTAATAACCAGGTCATTGGGCTGGGGCGGGTAGGCTATACCCAGTGGCGCTTGCCGGTAAAGGGCAGAAACAGGGTTGCCGGCACAATCGGTTACTTGTGTGCCTACGCTCAGGGTGTAAAGGGTGTTTTGTGCCAGTGGAGTGGCAAGGGTAAGGGCTACGGTTTTAAAATCGGTAAGCGGCACAAAGGCAGCGGCAGGGTTACCTATGCCGTTGCTAATGGTGTATTGGGTTACATCGGTAGCGCTTTGTCGGTTAAGGGTTTCGGTAAAAAACAACTGCACGGTGGTGGGGTTTATCACCTCTGCCCGCAGCAAATCGGGCAAGGTAGTATCGGGGTTGCTGCCGTAAACGGAGTTTTGCAAACCGGGTGTACCACCGCCGGGGGCGTTAGAGGCTCGCCAGTTTCTTGCGCCTTCGCAGGGGTTATTGGGGTCTATGAGTTCAAGGGAGTAGCCGCCTTCGGCTTTAATGGGGTTGGCGTACCAGCTTTTTTCGTAGTTTACCTCGTGTATAATAAGCCCGGCGGGGTTTACTAATTTCAGGTTATCGGAAGTTACGTTAAGTGTAGGAAAACCGCTCACGCCCAATGTAGGCATACCCAATGCCGTTAATTGGTTGGTTTGGGTAGTGGAGCAAAGCAAAACATAAGCGCCCGGCAGTAGCAGGTAAGAGCTAAGGTAAGCAGTATCGGCGGCATCTCTAAACTCCCATTGTGCCAGGTCAATCACTTTGTTGGTTCGGTTAAACAGTTCCACAAAGCGCACTTTGGGCAGGGTAAGGTTGGGGTTTTGGTATTGTGTGGGTATATCCACATCGGCATAAATTTCGTTAATAAGTACGTCATACGAGTCGGCAGGTTGCCCCAATCCAAACTGTATTTGCAGGTTGGCAGCCGTATTGCCGTTGCAGTCTTGGAGTTGTGCAATTTGGAGGTTGTAAAGGATACCCTGTGTAAGGTTGTTGTTAAAAAGCAGGGTAACGGCTTGCTGGTCTTCTAAAACCGAAACCACCTGCACCCCGCCAGAGCCCGATAAGAGGTAGTTGGCAGGGTTGCCCGGTTCACTGCCAATAACCGGCTCTGAAAAGGTAATTTCTAAGGCATTGGTGTTTACCACCTCAAAACTGCTTACCTGTGGCGGTGCGGTATCGGCAAGTACGCCGGTAACGCTGTTTGGTGCGCCGGGCGTGCCGCCGCTGGGGTCAATAGAAGCCGTCCAGTTATTGCCGCCCGGGCAAGGATTATCGGGATTGATGCGCTCCAAACTCCAGCCGCCTTCCTTTTTTTGGGCGCTGCCGTACCATGAATCGGCATAAGCCACCTGGTCTATCACCAAACCTGTTGGGCTTACTAAGGTGAGCGTACTGCCGCTGTTGGTAAGGTAGGCGCTACTGCTCAAAATGCCCAATGTTTGCCCCAAGGATTGGTAGAGCGGTGCGCCGGCTGTGGTGCAAAGAATAAGGTAACCGCCCGGCGGCAGCGAAACGGCGGGCAGGGTAAACTCTATGGCGGGGTAGGTTTTGGTAAAACCCCAGCCTTGCAGGTTAATGGCAAAACCGGTATGGTTATACAGCTCCACAAACTCGGCATCGGGCAAGCCCACTACGGGCGTAGGGTCGGCAAAAATTTCGTTAATCAGCACATCGGCAGGCTGTGCGGTAAAGTAAGAAAAATCAAACAAGGCAGTGATTATGGTATTTTCCGATAAATCCTGAATGCCCGAAATTTGGAGTGCGTATGTTTGCCCCGATGTAAACGGCTCGGCAAAGGTAAGCGCTACCTCACTGCCCGATAGCAGGGTTGCCATAGCGGGGTTTATGCTGCCATTGAGCAGGTAGTTGGCAGTATTTTGGGCGGTAGCCGGCAGCAGCGGCTCGCTAAAAAGTACCGATACGGCGCTGTTGGAGGTGGTAAAAACATTGGTTACCGTGGGCGGAGTGGTGTCAATAATGGGTTGCCCGATGTAAATATCGTCAAAATGAAAGTTGGCGCTGTTAGAGGAAGTGTAATACACCAAAAACCCGAACTGGGTGCCGGCAGTATAAGTAACATCGGTGGCGGCGCCTTCGGTAACATATACGCCGGTAAGACCAAAATCGCGTTGCAGCGTCCAAACGCCGGCGGCAGTGCGGCGCACTTTAATGCGGAGTAGGTTATTGGTAGTAACGGTAAGTCCGTCTGTGCCGTCAATGAGCATTACCGGGGCAGCTGTGCCGTCTTTTCGCCACAGGCTCACCTCATCGGGCGTGCCGCCAATGCGCACAAAATAACCGCTCACGTTGCCCCCTTTCAGGTCGTTGGTATTAGAACTCAGGTAAACATCGGCAAAATTATTGGCAGAGGTATTAAAGCGCAATCGGGCAAAAAACTCCCATTGCAGGTCGGCGTCAGCCATACTGAGGGCAACGGGTGTAGTGAGCTGCACCGGCGAGGGCGAAGTGGCGGCAGAGCGCAACTGCTGGGCATCTATGACAAAATCGGCGTCATCGCCACTCCATGCAGGGGAGTTGGTAAAATCGGCATCGGTAAAGGTTTCGCACAGCGCAAAAGCGCCGGGCACAAGCTGGCTGCAATCTGTTACCGATTGGGCAATAATAGGCAAAATGCCCCAATTAAAGCATAGTAAAATGGTGTATGTATAGCACAAAAAACGGCAGTTCATGGCATTGGTGTTTTGAGTGGCAAGATAGGGAGAATTTTGGTAATGGTGGGTAGGGGTGAAGAGTGAAAAATGAAAAGTGAAAAGTGGGTAATTTGTAGTGGGTAGCCGGTAATAGGTACTAACACACTTGTAATTCATAACTCATAACACTTTCCCTACCTCCCCCAACTCCTCCAAAGGAGGGGAATTTTTCACTCTTCACTTCCCACTCTTTACTATTTTCCCCCTTGCCAGCGCCACTCCCCCCCATTCAATGGTGTAAAAATAGATGCCTACGGG
>DDVC01000092.1:0-2067 GCA_002345145.1 Bacteroidetes bacterium UBA2322 | reverse complement strand
TGTTGTGTAACACCCGATGACCGGTGGGGTTATAAAGTGCAATTTGCCAACCACTCATCGGGGGAGTTGCAGTATTTTGTAATGTGAAGTGGAGGGTGTTTTGGGCGGGGTTGGGATATACATATACGGCATTTTCTTCCTTTATTGGGTAAGGGGGTGGAGGCGAAACCCCCACCGCCCAATCACAGCCATTGTAAGGCGGGCAGGGATTGCCGAGGCTGTCTGTGCGTATTATCCAAGCATCTTGATTGGTGGGAGCAGGTCTAAGCGCAGAACCACATATCATAAACCCACCCTCCGGCGCAGGTTGAAAATCCCAAAAGTATTCAGGTAAGTTATAGGTTGTTTCGTAACGGTAGGTTTTGCTCCAGAGGCTATCACCGGCAGCACTCACTTTAAACAACCACCCATCGGCAGAACCGCCGCCCCCTCCCATTGTAGAATTGCTTCCCATACACATAAAACTGCCATCGGATAGTTGTATAACTTTATCCAATTGTTCATAAAAGTAGCCACCATAAGCGTGAGACCACTGCTCAATGCCGGCAGTATCTATCTTTAAAATATAGGCATCGCCACTTGTATCCCATATATTGCCCGGATGCTGAGTTCCTACTATGGCATATCCGCTGTTTATAGGAATTATGTGTGCCCCACTTGTATAAAAATTATT
The DNA here is from genome assembly GCA_002345145.1 of Bacteroidetes bacterium UBA2322. Lineage (GTDB taxonomy): Bacteria > Bacteroidota > Bacteroidia > Chitinophagales > UBA2359 > UBA2359. Next base: position 1,394 of record DDVC01000092.1, on the reverse strand, counting down.
TCCATAAAGTTTTTCCCAAAGCACATTACCTTGTTCGTCGGTTCGCAATAACCAAACTCTTGCAAATTGTGTAGGGATATAATTCTTTCGTCCTAAAATGAGATAGCCGCCATCGGGCAGTTGCAGAATATGCTCGGCACTTTCGGAATAATTGTTAGAACCGTAGTATTTTTGCCATGTTATATTGCCCTCGCTATCGGTTTTGATAAACCATATTCGGGCATAATCGTTAGGAAAGTTTTGCGAAAAACCCACCATGGCAAAACCGCCATCGGCAGTTTGTGTTACATCTTTAATTCCGCTGGTTTTGAGGCTGTTTTCGTAGTTTCGGAGCCAAATAATTTCACCACTTAAACTTATTTTGACTAATGATGCGCTGTATATGCCTGAATCATGGGCGTAGTGTGAGGAAGCAAATATAACAAAGTTATCCCCCAACTTATAATAAAGGGCGCCGTCATTAAATGACTCGTAAGGCTGTCCGGAAACGATAGTCCAAATGCTATCACCACAGGCATCAACCCTTAATGCATAGATTACAGCATGATTATAATAAGGTAGATTGAGGTGCCCAGCTGAGCCACTTATAATATAATCGCCATTTTCGAGCAAAACAATAGATTTTGGTACTTCGTAAAACCCATAATGGTTGTAAGTTTTACCCGGCACACAATCATACGGCTGGGCAAGCAGGCGGATATGTAAGGCAAACAGCAGTGCTGCATATAAAATATTTTTCATGGCATAGCTATTTAGATATGAGCAATTTAGTAGTATGGCTGTTTCCATTGGTTAGGGTAAGCCGGGCTACATATAAACCATTTTGCAAGTTTTGGGGCAGGGGCAAGGTGGTTTGTTCGGCGTAGTAGTAGGTAGCTGCCACTTGCCCATGTAAGTTGTAGAGGGTAAGGGTTTGCCATGGGTAGCCGGCATGTATGCTGATGCTGTGTGTGGCGGGGTTGGGGTAAACAAGTAGCTCCCCCCCTTGCCCCCCCTCATAGAGGGTGGGAGTTTTTATGCCCACCGCCCAATCACAGCCATTGTAAGGCGGGCAGGGATTGCCGAGGCTGTCTGTGCGCACTACCCAAGCATCTTGGTTATTGGGGAATGGTCTGCTGACAGATCCGCATATCATAAACCCACCCTCCGGCGCAGGCGCAAAATCCCAAAAATACTCAGAGTGTATTGGGGCTGTATAGTAGCGGTAGGATTTACTCCAGAGGCTATCGCCGGCAGCGCTCACTTTAAACAACCATGCATCAGCAGAACCATTGCCTACCGTAACATCGCTACCTATACAGGCAAAATTGCCATCTGCTAAGGGCATAATGTTAGTTATTTGTTCCCCATAATACCCACCATAAGTACGCACCCATTGGGTAATACCAAAAGTA
>DDVC01000047.1:2902-31291 GCA_002345145.1 Bacteroidetes bacterium UBA2322 | reverse complement strand
TGTACTGACATAAAAATATATTATTGATAAATCAACTTTGTGGCATAAATAAATGTAATTTTTCGCCCCACTTTCTATGTAGTATGCTAATTTGGTGTTGTACTTTGTTTGGGGCAACGGGTATTTGTAATAACGCTTGTAGTATGCTACTGCCGAATCAATAGCCACTTCCGGGCTTACTTGTATGTTTTCGAGTTCGCCTTTGGGATAAAAATAATTAATTCTGGCAGAAAAAGCACAACTTGAGTTATGTTTACTTTCATATAATCCAATCGGGCTATGGCAATCAATTCTTATGCCTTTGTAATACATCCAGTAATGATGGTAGCCTGTTATGTCTTTCCAGTATTCTACTGTAAAATCGGGGGGTATATTGAAAAATTGTTTAAACTCAGGTTTTGTAAAGGCTATTGTATAGCTTAAATCGGGTCTAAGTTTGCACTTAGTAGTATCAAAATAGTATATACAGTGGCTAAGCGTATCATTCTTAAATGCCAATCTGCCAAGCACCTCCATAGAGTAACACTCTTTTTTAACCAGCAAGGAGTCCAATGGAACAAGGCGGGTATTTGTGTTAGCGGTTTGTGCTGATGCCGCGTCTTTCTGCCTCCCCCCAAACCAACTGCCACAACCCAACATAGCGCCTACAACAATGCTAAACACCAATACCTGAAAATATAAAGAAGAGAATAGTTTTTTCATGGGAATTAATTGTTTTGTGTTTTAAAAATGAGTAAAAGCGTGTAAAACTTCGGAAAACACAAAAACGCGCTACGGCGGATGCCCTACCCGCCGGCAAACTGCCCGATGTGGGCTATATATAGGTGTTAAATATTATATGTATGTGTCGCTATCTTCATCGGGAGGAGGGTATTTTGTTTATAGTTGGCACAATAATACGTGTTATTTTGTATGGTTGTATGGGGGCAATACTTTTTATTAGTCAAAACTCTCAGCATTTAAACCCGTTGGGGTTTTGATATGGTTAGCCTTAAACAACTTCCAACAAAGTTTGGTCATCAATCGGGACAAAATACAGGCTTGCTTTTCTTTGGTATATCTTGTGCCTATGGCATATCGTTTATTAAAAAAAACGTGCAGCAGGTAAATAATATCGGCAAAATTGTGGATTGCCGTCTTTTCAATTAGGAAAAAACAGCTTATAAGTTCACCAAACATACAATAACCAAATTGCTTGAGTTGGTGGTATTAGCTTGCAGCTACAATGCCATTAAATACTGTCCGTAGCCACTTTTAAGCAGGGGTTGGGCAAGGCGGTTGAGCTGCTCCCGGTCAATAAAACCTTTTCGGTAGGCAATTTCTTCAATGCAGCCCACTTTTAACCCTTGTCGTTTTTCAATAACATATACAAATTGGCTTGCTTCCATCAGCGATTCAAAGGTGCCGGTATCTAACCATGCCGTACCACGGTCAAGCACTGCCACGTGCAGGTTATTTTGGCGCAGGTATTCACGGTTTACATCGGTAATTTCGTATTCTCCGCGTTTGCTGGGTTGCAAATTTTGGGCTATTTCTACCACGGCATTGTCATAAAAATACAAGCCGGGCACGGCATAGTTTGATTTGGGTTGTGTGGGTTTTTCTTCTATTGATACGGCTTTATTTTGGGCATCAAATTCCACCACGCCATATCGTTCGGGGTCTGAAACGTGGTAGGCAAAAATAAGCCCGCCGTTTATGTCGTTGCACTCTTCTAACTGGCTTTCAAACTTGGTTCCGTAAAAGATATTATCGCCCAGTACCAGCGATACTTTGCTGTTGCCAATAAACTCCTTACCCAGCACAAAGGCTTGTGCTAATCCGTTTGGCACTTTTTGCTCAACATACGAAAACGAGCAGCCGTAAGCAGCGCCATTGCCCAAAAGTTGGGCAAACATGGGCAGGTGTTGCGGGGTAGAAATGATTAAAATTTCATTTATTCCTGCCATCATAAGGGTAGAAAGCGGGTAATAAATCATGGGTTTATCATAAATGGGCATCAGTTGTTTGCTGATGGCGTAGGTAATGGGGTGCAGCCGCGTACCCGATCCTCCGGCTAATACAATTCCTTTCATCTTGGGGTTATTGGTTAGTGGGGGTAAAGGTAGCGAAAAAAGGAATAAATTACCCTTTTGCTTGGGTAAAACAAACAGCGCCGTTTACCCGAGTAAAGGGCAAACGGCGCTGTAGAGGTAGTAATGAGGTTAAAATTTAGTTACTGTTTGCAACTAAGGTAATACCGATGTTTACTTCGGGGTGAATAATTTTGTCGCCCAATGATTTATCGCTTTTGTAAGACATGCCCCAGTTGGTGCGGTCAATGTTAAAATTGGCGTTGGCTTTGAGCATATTTTCAGACATGGCAATGGTAGCCGGAAAAGTAACGCCTTTGGTAACGCCTTTAAGGGTAAGATTGCCCGATAAAATATGGGTAGGGGCAGGCGCGTTGCCGGTAGCTTGGGCATCGGCAGGAGCCGGTTGTACGGAGGTTATTTCAAACTTACCTTCGGGAAACTTACTCACTTCAAAAAAGTCGGCGCTTTTCAGGTGTTCGGTTAAATCGGTGCGGCTGTCTTCGCTCATGCCTTCGTCTAACACGGCAATAGAGGGAAGGTCAATGGTAAAAGAGCCGCCGGTAATTTGTCCGTTGGCAACAGACAAAGCGCCGTCTTTAAGGTTAAAAGCGCCGTTATGTCTGCCGGTAGGTTTAGTACCTACCCAAGCTACTTTGCTTTGTTGTAAATCTACTTTCCAGTTGCCTTGTGCGCCGCTGTTGGTATCAGGGTTGGTAGCTTGGGGTTCAGATACCGTAGCTTTGGGGGCATCGGGTGCTTGGGTACATGCTACCATGCTAAAAACCAATGCAACAAGGATAAAGATGGTCAATTTTTTCATTTCGGGATATTTCGGTTTTTTGGTTATAGAACAGTGTTTAAACAATGTTTTTTTTACCTTGGTTCATGCAAGGAGCAAAAATTTAAATGAGAAGTATTTATAAACGTAATCGCAGAGGGCATTAAAATAAATAATGCCTCCTGCGATTATGGAGTATAGATAAATAGGTGCTTGTGGAATTTTTGATTAGTCTTCCATTTTCAGGAGCATTTCATTGCGGTATTTGGCGCGCAAAATAGTGGCGCGACGGTCAACGGAAGGCTTTGAAAATTGCTTGCGTGCACGAAGCTGGCGCAAGATACCGGCTTTTTCAAACTTTTTTTTGTACTTTTTGAGCGCTTTGTCTATGGAATCAGATTCGCGGGCATCAATTACGAGCATGGGAATACTTGTTTTTTAAACGGTTTTAAAATTGGAGTGCAAATGTAGGCAAAAAAGCAATAGCTTGTATGTTTTAGCGCAATAAATCTCTTGAAATAACCAATTTTTGTATTTCGGAGGTGCCTTCGCCAATGGTGCAGAGTTTTGAATCGCGGTAAAATTTTTCTACCGGAAAGTCTTTTGTATAACCATAACCGCCAAAAATTTGTACGGCGTCGGTAGCCACTTGTACGCTAATTTCGGAAGCGTAGTATTTAGCCATAGCTGCTTGTTTGGTAACTTTGAGGTGGCGGTTTTTGAGGTCGGCAGCTTGTAGGGTAAGCAATTCGGCGGCTTCTATTTTAGTTGCCATATCGGCAAGTTTAAAAGAAATAGCCTGAAATGCGGCAATGGGCTGCCCAAACTGGTGTCGTTCTTTGGCATATTTTACCGATGCTTCATAAGCGCCCTTGGCAATACCCAACGCTAAAGCGGCAATAGAAATACGCCCGCCGTCTAATACTTTCATGGCTTGTATAAAGCCTTCTCCTTCGTTGCCCAGCATGGCGCTATGGGGTATGCGGCAGTTATCAAAAATTACCTCAGTAGTTTCGGAGGCTCTCATGCCAAGTTTGTTTTCTTTTTTACCTGCATACACGCCGGGCAATGATTTGTCTATGATAAAGGCAGTCATACCGCGGCTGTCACCCACGTTTCCGGTGCGCACAATCACTACCATTACTTCCGATGATTTACCGTGGGTAATCCAGCATTTAGCGCCGTTAATAATCCAGTCGTTGCCATCTTTTACTGCCACGGTTTTCATGTTTCCGGCATCAGAACCGGTGTTGGGCTCGGTAAGTCCCCATGCGCCTATATATTCGCCGCTTGCCAATTTGGGCAGCCATTGGCGTTTTTGATCTTGGTTGCCAAACTGCAAGATATGTCCGGTGCAAAGCGAGTTATGTGCTGCTACCGATAAGCCGATGGAGCCGCAAACCTGAGCTATTTCTGAAATAACCGATACATATTCAATATAACCCAATCCGGCACCGCCGTATTCATGCGGCACTAAAACGCCCATAAAACCCAGTTCTCCCATTTTGGTAAAAAGTTCGCGCGGAAAATGTTGGGCTTCGTCCCAGTCCATCACATGCGGACGGATATGTTTTTCTGCAAAGTCGCGCACAGAGGCGGCAATCAGGAGTTGATCTTCGGTAAAGCCAAAATGGGGGCTCAACAGTTCGGCAGATAGGTCCATTGTATTTAAAGTGTTTAAGATGGTTTATTTAGTTGGCAAAATTAGTAACAATTGGGGAGTTTTTTAGTTTTTGCTTGCACTACTTACGTTATTCTTCAATAATCTCCAACATGATGTTTTTTGTGGAGAAACAAAACTTCGCCAAGCCTAATAGAGTAGTTTAGCGTGTTGGCTTATTTGCTAATTTTATGCCCAACTGAGTGATGAGAGAGGGGTTGTTAGTACCCAATACCATCTGTCAAATACCTTTCACCAAATGTAAAACACTAATAGGGTGAAGCAATAAAGTTTCATCTTTTGTAAAACAAAAACTCATGCAGCAGCATGAGCATCAAGGAAGCCAAAGAGCCGGCGCCAACTTTAAGAAGGGTTATAGGGATATAATGAAAACTATATACTTCAATAAAATAAAAGCAAAAATGGTGCAATGCAACCAAAATACCGGCATAAAATATAAACCAATAAAAACCTAAACTCCCGATGGTAGGTTTGTGGGAGGGTTCGTAATCGCCTACGGGGCGGTTTACCGAAACAACATATTGCCTTGCAAAAGCCATTATTACCATAGCAGAGGCATGAAACCCCGGCGTATCGGTAAACATATCTATGGTAAGACCGGCAAAAAACGCTAAAACCATCAAAAGCCAGCGCGGTGTTTCAAACGGCAGCAGCAGTATGCCAAGCGGGTAAATATACGGTGTTACCACCCCATATAATTTAATGAAGTTTAATAAAAAAACTTGAAAGAGCAACAGCATCACTAACCTGAAAACACTGGTATATAAATTTTCTTTCATTTTAAAGTGTCAAGTGGTAAAAGGGCTATTGATGGCGGCGGCGCGGTTTAGCATTGTATTTGCTTGGGTAAAAACTGTGCATTTTACCTTGTTTTGTTTATTTTCTTGATTTGGATTCTAATTGTTTTTGCTCGCCTTGGCTAAGGTAGTCTATTACGTAAACATATTTCAGATTGGTAAAGTTGGTAGCCAATTTAACATAGCAGGTGTAAAAATTGCTGCCTTCCGATAGTGTCCACTTGTCTATTACGCCAATAAAAGTATCGGGCGGAAAAAAATCGGAATAACCTGTTGTAAGCACCGTATCACCTACCTGTACGCTGGCATGTTTTGGCACTTCGTGCAGGGTAGCTTTAAGCGGGTTTAAATCGTCCCATTGCAGTGAGCCCTTAAAATTAGTGCGTTTAACCTTGGCGCTTACTCTAAGTCCCTTGTTAATTATAGGTACAATAATAGCAAAATTGTCGCTGGTTCTATCCACCACACCCACTAAACCGGCGCTGCTTACCACACCCATTTCGGGTTTAATACCATTCAGTTCACCTTTGTTAATGGTAATAATGTTATTGGCTCTGTTGGTTGAACTATTAATAACCATAGCCGGAATACAATTAAAGCTCAATTTTCCGGTAACTGAATCGGTGGGTAAAATACGCACTTCGTTTGGCTGGCAATTAGCGCCAATTTCTTGAAGCAACATCTGCTCTTGTACCGATTTTAGTTGGGCATACAATCGGGCATTTTCGTTAATGAGGCTATCATTAATTTGCCGCAATTGTAAAAAATTTTTTGCTTTTACTGTTTTATCCAACAGCGTACCCGAAACCATATTAGCCGAGCTGATCACAGCGGCACGCTGAAAATTATTATATCTTATAATAAGTGCCCAGCAAACCAATTGCAGCAAAACAAAGGTTATGGTAGCATTGTAGCGGAGCAAAAAGTAAAGCAAGTTTCGCATATTATGTGCGAACAGTTAGGGTATTACACAGTTGGCAAAAAAGAAACCGGTTCTTATTTGCTCATCAGGAATGGGTATTTAGATATATTTTTTAATGCCAGCGCTGTGCCACGCACTACTGCCCGCAAGGGGTCTTCGGCAACGTGCACCGTAAGGTTTGTTTTTTTAGATATGCGTTTATCCAAACCTCTCAGGAGCGCTCCGCCTCCGGTAAGGTAGATGCCGGTTTTATAGATATCTGCGGCAAGTTCAGGCGGGGTAATTTCTAAGGTTTTCATCACAGCCTCTTCAATTTTGGCAATTGATTTATCTAAACAGCCTGCAATTTCGGCATAATTAACCGTTACTTGTTTCGGTATGCCGGTTATGAGGTCACGACCATTTACCGGATAATCATCGGGTGGCGTATCTAAATCGGTAAGAGCAGCGCCCACATTTATTTTGATATTTTCAGCCGTTCGTTCACCAATCAGGATATTATGTTCGCGGCGCATATAGTCCACAATATCATTGGTAAACTCATCGCCGGCAACCCTTATAGATTGGTCGCAAACTATACCCATAAGGGCTATAACGGCTATTTCGGTAGTGCCGCCTCCAATATCTATTACCATATTACCCACCGGCTCGCTTACATCTATGCCTATGCCCAATGCTGCCGCCATAGGTTCATGTATGAGGTAGCGCTCTTTTGCGCCTGCTGCTTCGGCAGAGTTAAAAACCGCTTTTTTCTCTACCTCCGTAATGCCCGATGGGATACATATAACCATACGATACTGCGGGGTAAACCAGCGCTTATTAGGATAAAGCATTTTAATCATTTCTCGTATCATGGCTTCGGCAGCCTCAAAATTGGCAATAACTCCATCCTTGAGCGGTCTGATGGTTTTTATATTATCGTGGGTTTTTTCGTGCATTTGCATGGCACGTTTTCCCACAGCTATTACTTTGGAGGTAGTTTTATCTCGTGCAACAATAGATGGTTCATCTACTACTACGCGGTCTTTATAGGCAATGAGCGTATTGGCTGTGCCTAAGTCAATGGCAATATCGTGTGTGAGGTCAAAAAAACTAAAAAGTCCCATATATAGAGGAAATACCGTTTAAGTCGGAGGTAATGTAATGAGGATAGAACAAAGTGATGTTACTCAGTAAAACAAAAGGCTAAAACGCCTGCAAAGTTAGGGCTTTATGCCAACAAAAAGGTAAAGAAAACAGGAAATAAATACAATTATTTGACAAATGGCACATAAAAACCTGCTCCAACAAGGAGTATCCGATAAATAGTCTATAACCGATTTAAAACAGTACATTTGTTTTGCTTTTACTTGCGCAACAAAGCGACCCGATACGTACAAAAAAAACTCCCATACGCCATAGCTGTGTATGGGAGTTTTTACAACAAATCAGTTCAAATATCTATTTAGTCAGCATTATTGGCAATTGTACGGTAGAGCCGTCAGCCTTGCGCAACACAGCAAAGTAAGTAGCCGAAGGCAGGGCGGTAAGGTCAAAGATAAAGTCATAAGTAGCGCTTTGCTCTACAAAACCCTCATACAACAAGCCCACTTCTTTTCCGTCTATGGCAAATACCGATAGTTTTACCCACTCACCGGCAGCAGCGGTAAAGCTAATGGTAGTTTGTGTTGCGGTAGGGTTAGGTGCAGCTATCAGGTTTTCAGCAAGAGGTTCGCCGGTTTTGAGTGAGCAGTTATTTACCGTAACTGTTCGAATAGCCGATGAGGTGCAACCATTAAAACCTGTTACGGTTACCGTATAAATGCCCCCCATGGCTGTGGTAGCATTGGTTCGGGTAACGGCTGCTCCAATTGCCGTTCCTCCATCGGGAAAACTCCATGCATAACTCACGCCGCCCGATGCCGTAAGATTTATAGTGCTGCCGGCACACAAAGTGCTGCTTCCACTAATAGCGGCATTAGGCGCTGCCAGAACCGACACCAATCGGCTGGCGGTGCTGGTACAGCCGGCGCTGCTGGTTACAGTTACATAGTAATTGCCCCCCATGGCAGTAGTAACAGGGCTGCGGGTTATGGTAGCGCTGCCGGAGGTAAACCCGCCCGGTCCGCTCCATGCGTAAGTACTGCCGCCCGATGCTGTAAGGCTTAGCTCTCCGTTAACACAAACCGACGTAGCGCCGGTAATGGTAACAACCGGTAGCGGACTTACCGTTACTACCGTACCGGCAGTAGCGCTACAGCCGTTTGAAGTAACCGTTACTGTATAAATACCGCTCATGGCTACAGTGGCATTGGTTCGGGTAATGCTGGAACCGGTTGATGTAAATCCGTTTGGACCACTCCATGTATAACTGTTCCCTCCCGATGCTATTAAGCTTATAACCTTTGTAGCGCACACGTTGGTATTGCCGGTAATGGTTGCAGTGGGGGTGGTATTTACCGTTATATTGCGCGATGCCGTTGCCGAGCAACCTGCTCCACCGGTTACTGTTACTACATAAACACCGTTCATTGCCGAGGTGGCATTGGCTATAATTATGGTGGCATCGGTTGAGGTAAACCCGCCCGGTCCGCTCCATGTATAATTACTGCCGCCCGATGCGGTAAGGGTAATAGCATTGCCGGAGCAGAAGGTAGGACCACCGGTAATGGTAGCTGTTAAGGAGTTTACCACATTCACATATCGGGTTGCCGTAGCTGTGCAGCCGCCTGCTCCGGTTACGGTTACAAGGTAGGTTCCGCTCATGGCAGTAGTGGCATTATTTCGGGTGGCGGTGGCGCTGTTTGCGGTAAACCCGCCCGGTCCGCTCCATACGTAGCTCTCTCCGCCCGATGCAGTGATGCTGATGGCGCTACCTACACAAACTGTACTGCTACCCGATATAGCAACAACAGGATTGGCATGTACCGTAACCTCTACACTGGCTACGCCGGTGCAGCCATTGGCATCGCCCACCGTTACAGTGTAAGTGCCACTCATACCCGCATGAGAACCATTTCGGGAAATACTGTGTCCTGTATTAGTATAACCATTAGGACCGCTCCACGTGTAAGTGTTACCACCCGATGCTATCAGGTTAATAGCGCTGCCGGCACAGTAGCCGGTATTGCCCATTATTACAGGGGTAGGATTGCTGTTTACCACTACACTCTTAGCAGCAGTAGCTGTGCAGCCGGCAGTATTGGTAACGGTTACTGTATAAGTACCGCTCATATTGGTTGTGGCATCGGTAATGTTAATACTTGCATCGGAAGAGTTAAAGCCATCGGGTCCACTCCAGTTATAAGTGCCGCCACCGGTAGCTGTAAGGGTTATTGACCCTTGTACACAAAAACTGTTACCCCCCGTAATGCCAGCCGATATTGGTACTACATTTACCACCATATTTGAAGTGGCAGTACAACCGCCCGAACCCGTTACGGTTACAGTGTAAGTGCCGCTCATGGCAGTTGTGGCATTGTTTCGGGTAAGCGTTTGTTCGGAGGCGGTAAATCCGTTAGGACCACTCCACGCATAAGCAGTGCCGCCGGGCGCTGCGGTTAATGCAATTGCATTGCCTACACATACGGCATTACTGCCGGTTATGGTGGCAGCCGGTATGGGGTGAACAGTAATGGGTATGCTGCTAATGGTTACACAACCCGTATTATCGGTAACTGTAACAGTGTAAATACCCGACATGCCCGGGTGCGCCCCAGGACGAGTAATACTGTTGCCCACATTGTTATAGCCGTTGGGTCCGCTCCATTGGTATATATTGCCGCCTGTGGCTATGGCATACAGTGTACTGCCGGCACAAATATTGTTGGGTGCAGTAATGGTAACAGTGGGCGCCGGAATAACCGTTACGTTCATACTGGCTGCCGATGTGCAGTTATACTCATTGGTAACGGTTACGGTATAAGTGCCGCTCTCCGTAGCGCTGATAAACTGTGATGTAGCATTACCGCCAAGGTTGTTCCATTGATACGCCTCGTGCATACCGGCATCTAAAATTACGTTGTACCCTTCGCAGAAAGTGGTGGGTCCGTTGGGTGTAATATCCACTACTGGCACAATATTTACCGTAATATTTATAGCTGTTTCAGCCGTACAGCCATTTATATCGGTAACTGTAACAGCATAAGTGCCACTGTTTGCCGCTACAATAGTTTGGGTGGTAGCATTTTGGGCAGCACTATTCCATTGAAAAGCAGCATAATCGCCGGCATCAAGGGTAATGCTCTCGCCCCGGCAGAAGGTAGTAGGTCCGCTGGGGGTAATTTCGGGCACAAAGTGCGGAATTACCCATGCCAACGCATTGCATGTAGCAGTTTGTCCATTTGCATCGGTAACGGTAAGGGTAAGGGTAACTTCGCCAAGGTCGGCACAGGTAAGTACAGGCGGTGTAGCATCAAGCATCGCAATACCACAGGCATCATAACTGCCGCCGTCTATATATTCACCAAACATCTCTACCATGCCACTCTCATCTATCACTACCAATATCTCCTGACACACTGCTTCGGGGGCAACATTGTCTTCCACGGTAACGTTTACCGTACAGGCGCTTACATTGTCGTTTATATCGGTAACCGTAAGGGTTTGGGCAGTAGTACCCACATCGGCACAGGTAAAATACGTTTGGCTTAGCTCTAAATTGGCAATACCACATGCATCGGAGCTGTTATCATCAGCGTCTTCGGCAGTTGCAAATCCCTCTCCGTATTCGTCTAACTGTACGGTAATTTCGGTTTTGCATTTGGCATCGGGCGGTACATTGTCTTCAACAGTTACTAAGGCAGTACAATCGGCGCTTAAGCCGTTGTTGTCGGTTACTGTTAGCGTTACGGTAACATTGCCAACATCGGAGCAAGTAAAATTGGTGCTATCAAGTTCAAGATTGGCTATACCGCAGAAATCGGTACTGCCGTTATCTACCGCAGCCGCAGAGGTAGCGCCGATGCCCGATGCGTTTAATTGCACCGTTACATCTTGACAAACGGCATTGGGCGGGGTTACATCTTCTACCGTTACGGTTACTGATGCGCAAGATGTAGGTCCACAGGTGATATCAAAGTAGTTTACATAGTACGTAGTAGTAACAGCCGGTGCCGGAATAACCAAGGCAGCGCCTGTGCCTATGGGTGTGGTAAAACAGGCATCTTCGTACCAGTAAGCATTGGCGGCTGTACCTATAAAACCGCCCACTGCGGCAAGCGTGATATTGTCTGATGAGTTGGGACAAATCAGCAAATCGGCTTCACCATTGGCAGTTGCGCCGGTGGGAGCTACCGATGGCTGATATACTGTAACCGATGCCGTATTGGTGAGGATAGTGGTACAGTTAAACGGTGCCGGGCTGGTAGCTCTTACCTTAAAGGTATGCGGGCTGCCCGAAAAACCAAGTTCTATGGCGGGTATATTAATGTTTTTAGCGCCGGTACCCGCTGCCGATGTACTGGCGCCGGTAATGGGCGTATCATCGGAACGCAATACCTGATAGGTATAGCCCGATTGGGTGGGCGCGCTAATGGTAAGCACAGTAAGATTGCCCAAGCAAACCGGCGAAATTGCCGAAACGCCTGAGGTAGCTGTGGGTATAGCGCCTACTTGCACGTTTACCGTAACCTGATTGCCCGGGCAGCCGTTGGCTACGGGGGTAATGGTAAACTGTGTGGTTTGGTTAGTGGCTGTGGCATTGGTTAGCGTTACCATTATGCTGCCGGTAACACCGGTTTGGCTATCGGTTCCGGTAATGTTGGTAGTATTGTTGCGTGTCCAGTTATAGGTGGTTCCCGCTACGTCTTGTGGCAAAGCAGAGAGCGTTATATTGCTGTTTTCGCCACTGCAAATAACGGGCGCGGTGTTAGTAGCTGTAAGGGTGGGCGTAGGATACACCACAACCGAAGTAGTAACTGATGACCCATTGCAACCATTGGCGGCAGGTGTAATGGTAAATACCACCGTTTGCGGAGTGTTGGTATTATTAGTAAGTTGTATGGCAATAGGTCCGGTAATACCAGACTCGGCAGTTGTACCGCTTACGTTGGCAACGTTATTGCGCGTGTAGCTGAAAGTGGTGCCACTCACGTTTGCCGATGCAGGGCTGAGTTGTATATCAGTAAATACGGCAGAGCAAATTTCGGGCGTGTTATTAGTTGCCGATACAGTGGGCAATGGTTTTACGGTAACGGTTCCGGTAATGGGTGTGCCATTGCAAGTAACTATGCCCGATACGTTTTGCGGAGTAACGGTAATGGTATATTCGCCGGCTATGGTACCCGATAACAAGATGCTTGCCGTAGTAGAGCTGCCCGATAATTCGGGGGGTAAGCTCCACTGGTATTGGGTAGCATTACCCACACCGGTTACAAATGCCGTATTAGAACTTTCGGCACAAAACTCAACGGTTGCTATGCTGCCGCCATTAGGATTGGGTAGTACAGAAACTGTTACCGTACTGCCTACCTGCCTGAAACAGCCGGTGAGGATATTGGTTGCCAAAACATTAAAGGTGGTAGCAGAGGTAAGCGTACCGGTGGGTAGGTTAATGGTAAAACCGTTGCCTGATACCGGCGCACCCACAAGGCTATTATCGGCATTATTGCGCAATTGGTAGCTGATGCCGCTCTCGGAACTTAGCACTTGCACATGGGTACTTGTGCCATTGCATATTAGCGGGTCTTGTGCAGCAAGGGTAATATTATTGGGCAGCGGATTGATGTTTATATTTACGCTACCCATCATCATTTGTTTACAGCCGGTGAGCTGGTTAGTGGCTTCTACGGTATAGCTGCTGACTACGGTTTGCAGGGTGGCAAAATTAAACGCAGCGCCGGTGCCCAAAAACAGCACGCCGGTAGGCAAGCCGTTTCGGTACAATTCATAACTTACGCCGGTTTGGGAGTTTGCCAAACCAACCGAAAGCCCGCTATCGCCATCGCAGTAGCTGCCGCCACCCGTAACGGCAAACTGTGCGGGCAGAGGCGCCACCGTAACGGTAATGGTAAAATTAGCGCCTTCGCAGTCAGACGGTGCCGGACCTATGGGTTTGAGCGTAAATACCACCGTTTGGTTGGTAAGAGCGGTATTAGTAAGGGTGCCAACAAGGTTTGTGCCACCGCTAATGCTGCCCGTGCCTGATATATTGGGATTAGACGACTGGGTAACAATTTCAAAAGTAGTTCCGCTTACGCTGTTGGTAGTGGTAAGCGCATAATTTATCGTTTCGCCACTGCATATACCTGTAGCAGCGCTGTCGCTAATAGGGTACGGAGCGCCTGTTATGGGTTGCTCGTAAATATCAGAAGCATCGCAGCCCCTAAGCACATCGGCAGCTGTGCGTACCCGCACCGTATTAACGCCCAGCGTAGCGGCAAAAGAGGGCGGTGTGCCTGTATAGGCACCAAAAGTGTTGTTTAGGTTGTTGTAATCCCACTCATAGGTATAGGGCGTTATGCCACCGGTGGCTCCCGATGCGCTAAGTGTGTTAATGGTTTCGCCCACACACACCACAGCAGCATTAGCAAAGTTGATAATAGTGGGCGGTGTAGGGTCGGGATTAACGGTAATGGTGGCAAAGGCAGGAATAGACCAACCGCAGCACTGTTCTTGTACGCTAAACCTAACGGTATAAGTACCCGATGTAGTAAAAGGACCAAAAGTTGCCGATTGGGTAGAAGCGGTAAACACCGGAACGCCCGATGCTTGTGTGCCGCTGAATACTTCCCATAAAAACGCTACATTGGTTTGCCCGTAACTACTTTCGGTAAAAGAAGCAACTACCGACCCGCCAGTACAAACGGTATTGTAATTGAGGGAAATAGTAGGGTGTGTTCTGCCCGATGTTAGTACTCTCAGAAAATTTCTATACAAAGCGCCATTGGCGGTAATGTTGTGTGTGCCACTGGCAGTTGTATAAACATAAACGGGCGATGAGCTAACGGAGTATGAGGAGGTTGAGTTGGTAAGGTTATTAACCAAGTTTACCCCTGCCGGAAAACTCCATGAACCGGCACCCTTTGTCATCTCAATTTGAGAATAAGGGCAGGCGCGGGTATTGTTGTAATTGATAGCAACGGTGGTGCTATTAGGAACAGAACCCGAAGGTGATCCCGATGAAACGCCATTAGTAACAACATGAGCATTTATACCATTAGCGCCATCTCTGCCTCTGCCGCCATTACCACCATTACCACCATTACCGCCATTACCCGAACATCGAGAACCTGCTACACAACTATTGCAACTTCCGTTGGTGCGACCGTCATTTAAGCCGGTATTGGGAGCAGTTTCACCACTATTGCCACTGCCTCCTGTGGCTACACTGCCGGGTATGCCGGTAACTACATCGGTAATACTGCCGGTTGCATTTCTTTGCCAAATGGCAAAAGCGCTACCCGCTCCAAAACCTCCTAAACCACCGCGTCCGCCAGAGCCGCCGTTGCCGCCACGACCACCACTGTAACCTGTGCAGTCAATACAAAATGACCTTCCGCCTCTTGCGCCTGCGCCACCCGCGCCGCCGCCGCCGCCGCCGCCGCCGCCGCCGTTTTCTGCCTGACCGCCGGGCAGAAAATAACTATCATTAGGAATAGCAACGGTGGGTCTATTGTTGGCAGGCCAAGCAGCTCCGCTTTCTCCGTTTGAGCCGTTACTGCCAGCGCTGCCGTTACAGCCGCCGCTGTTACCAATAGGACACCCGCCACTACCGCCTCCACAATTATCTGTGCCCGTGCCACCGGTGCCGCCGGTACCATCTTGGTTGGTAGGAGCGCCACTGTAACCACTGCCACCGTTACTACCGGCGGTACCATTAGCGCCGCCGCCCGGATTGCCGTTTCCATTAGCGCCACTACCACCGTTGCCTCCTGTGCCGCCACCGCCACCGTTGTTTACATAACCACTACCGTTAGCGCCATTACTGGCAGAACCAGCAGTTATATTGCATCGGTTTATGGTATAGCCTGTAGAGTTTAGTATCCACAAAGCATAATTAGAACGCCCCATGCCTGAACTAGCTGTACCCGATGCGTTGGCGGTGTTTATGGTAAGGTCTTGCAGTGTCCAACCATTAGAGCCGCTCGATTTAAAGCCTATGGTATGTGCTATATCAGCATTAATGGTTTCTGTACCACTACAACTTACGGTAGTGGTTGCTCCGGAGCTTTTTATCCAGTTGCCGCTGCTTACTTGATACCCGCCTTCAATGATAACATTAGCAGGAATAGATACTGGTGCTGTTTCGGTAATGGTGCCACTTGCTACCCGTATGTAATTGCGGCTACCCAACTGGCTGAGGGCATAACTAATGGTTGCATAAGGATTATTAGGACCGCCGGCAGTGGTAACATTGGAGCCGCCCGGCGCTACATAAGCAAAATCGCAATTGGGTGCGCCTACATTTACCGCACATACTGCTGTTGCAGGCGAGGAGCAACCGCTATAATTATAGGTAATACTAACCGAATAAGCTCCGGCGGTGGTAGGGGCTGTCCAGTTAAAAGTGGTACCGGTACCCGATGTTGGAGAGCCGCCCGATGCTGCCCATGTAAAAGAGGTTACATTTACCGCCGCTCCCGCATTGGGCGACTGTAGAGCGCTAAATGGCACTAACTGACCGGGCAAAACTGTGCCACCACAAACTCCACTAACGGGTTGCGGCGCTCCATCGCCTGCTCCATACGTCCAACCGGGTTGGTTGGTGTAGGGTCCCGATGCTATAAAGGCATAAGTTACGGTAAATACATTTGAAATGGCGGTATTACTGCCAAAATCTGCCGAGCAGTTGGAAGTAGCCAACATACGGTAGTATCGGGTGCCCGATATTTGACCGGGGGTAAAGGTAATGGTGGCAGCACTGTTGGCAGAAGGCGTGCCTATATCAGACCAAGGACCGGTAGGGGTATTGGATATTTGCCATTTGTAAAATCGGGTTAATACGCGGCTGTTGGCATCGGCATTGGAGGTAACGCTTAGGGTTGCCGGAGCAGCGCCGTTGCAGCGCACCTGATTGAGCGGTGTTTCGGTGCTAAGCGTGGGCGAAAACTGATACCGCCAGTAAATACTCCAGTAAATACCCCACGTGCCGGTAACCCCGTCAGATGTACAGTTGCGGGTGCCGGTAAAGTAATTCCATTGGCAGGGTGGTGAGTTTGTTGCTGCTACAGCGCTATTAACAGTTCCATAGCCACCGCAGGAAGCATCGTTGGCATTAAAAAGACAGCTAAATTCATCGTCAAACTCAAAGCCATTCAACTGCATGGAAACATTGGTGCTGTACCCAACTGTTGTGGGGTTGTACCATGAAAAGTTGGTAATGTTTTGCCAGCCGCAGCTAACGTTGCTTCTGTCCACATTCCAATCATAATTGGAACTGCCAACAAATAATCGGGCGCGCCAGCGCGGGTCGGGGGCATCACCAAACAAGCCCGTGCAGTCGCCGCAACCACTTTCAGAATAATAAAGGTCATCACCATCTACTTCAAGTGAGATGTTTTGGGCAGAAAGGTTTACCGCACAGAGCAAACCGAGGCATAACAAAAGGGAGTAGCATTTTTTCATAATTGGATAGTTTAGGTGTTTGCATTTTGTTTTTAGTTGATTTTTTGACTATAAATGGTTGGTTTTTACTAAGCGTAAGCTAAGATAGGGTTTTTTCATGAACTTTTTCAGTTTGGGGCAATTTTTTTTCATTTTTTGTCAGTGGTATTAAAAAAGGTGGTTGGGGCTCTGTTTAGCAGAGCCCCAACCACCTAAAACCTTAACGGGTGTATATGCCGCATGTTTTATCCAAAGATAGTGTATATGTTGGTGCAACTTGTTGTAATTTTACACCAATAGTAGAACGCCCAAGGTTTACTGCTTGTACAGAATTTTGCGAATCTTGGCGGTAAAACGATGGTTGCTTTTTTTAAAATCCGTTCCTTAGGATAAAAGCAAGTGTCAATGGTTACACTCAATTGCCTTAAAGTGTTTGCTCAAACCACCTATACATAAGGCATTCATTACAAACGAGTAGGAAGTCTTACAATATTGAGCCAAAATTTTTCTATAGAGGCAATGACTTCAATATAACTGGCAAAATCAACCGGTTTGGTGATGTAGCAGTTGGCATGTAGGTCATACATTTTCATAATATCGGTTTCGGCGTTTGAGGTGCTGAGTACTATAACCGGTATGCGTTTAAGTTCGGGAAACTCTTTTATGCGGGCAAGCACCTCTTTTCCGTTTATTTTAGGCAGGTTTAAATCCAGCATAATAATATCGGGCAGTGAGGCATGGGTATAGGGCTCTTCTCTGAAAAGGTATTTTAATGCCTCTTCACCATCGGTTACTACGTGTAGTATGTGGTTTACATTTACCTCTTTGAGCGCTTCTTGGGTAAGTCTTATATCGCCGGGGCTATCTTCTACAAGCAGAATATCAAACATGCAATAATACGTTTTAGGTGTGGTTTAAAGCCACATAAGCGGGTTATAAAAATGGGAAGCAAGGATACAACTATGCAAATGTGCAAAAACAATTTTACATTGGGCAATTATACCATTTACCTTGCGTAGCAGTGTGCAAATTTAATGCCACGCGACTGTTTACAGGTATAACTTGACGGCTTTGTCAATACGGGCAATTGGGTTAGGGTAGGAGTAAAGCGGTGAGTTTACCCCTACATTTGGGCAAGGTAATTTTGCAAGTACAAATCTAACTCATCGTTCAGTTCGCCTTTATCCCATTTTTCTTCCACCTGCGGAATAGCCATTATTTTTTCAAACAGTTGGTCTTGCAGTTTACCTATGCGCAGGGCATCGGAGTAGCGTATATGGCTGCTAAAAGTAACCATAGAATACAGCGGAATGTATTGGTTGGGGTAGCGTTCGTAAAAGCGTTTTTCTATTTCTTTTCGGAACAAAAAATGGGGGTCGGCAACCAAATCGCGCATTTCTATAAAATTTCTGAGCGCCAGCTCTGCAATGGCATTGGCATCGGGGATACGGCTTTTTTGGTAGGTTTGCAGGGCGTTTTCCCAGTTTATAGCGCCATTTTGGGTATTATGGTCTAAAATTTGGTTCAGTACGCTGCAATCCTCAAACCCGCAGTTCATACCCTGTCCGTAAAAAGGCACAATAGCGTGGGCGGCATCGCCTATAAGGGCAACTTTGTTTTTATACACCCAGGGGTTGCACCGAATAAGCACTAAAGAAGGGGTGGGGTTATGAAAAAAGTCTTCTATAAGGGTTGGCATAAGGGCTTTGGCATCGGGAAAATAGCGGTCAAAAAAAGCATTTACCGCATCGGGCGTTTGCAGGTGTTCAAAAGCCGGGTTGCCTTCGTACTCTAAAAACAGGGTACAGGTAAAACTGCCGTCTAAATTAGGCAGGGCAATGAGCATAAAGTTTTTTCGGGGCCAAATATGGAGGGCGTTTTTTTCTAAGAGCCAAGCGCCATTGGGTGCGGGCGGAATGGTGAGTTCTTTGTAGCCGTGTTCAATATAGTCTTGTGCATAGTCAAAACGGTCGGTAAACTGCATACTACTGCGCACTGCCGAAAAAGCGCCGTCTGCTCCAAAAATAAGGTCGGCTTCTGCTTTAGAATTTTCGCCGGTGGTTATGTCTTGCAGGTAAAGGGTAGTGTTATCTAAATCAATGCGGGTGCAGCGTTGGTTAAAGTACATATTTACATGGTCAAAAGTATCGGCACAGTTCATTAGGGTGCGGTTTAGTTCAGCCCTCGAAACCGAATAAATAGCCTGTCCTTCTTTGCCGTAGGGCTGAAAAGAAAGCGTGCCATCTATATTATGCACCATTCTTCCATACATAGGAATAGCTATTTGCCTTATAGCATCTGCTACCCCCACTTCTTCAAGCGCTTTCCAGCCCCTATCGCTAAGGGCTAAGTTAATAGACCTGCCCCCATCAACGGTTTGCTTGCGCATATCGGGGCGGCGTTCAAAAATGTTTACCGCTAACCCGCGCTTGGCAAGAAACATAGCCAGCAATGAACCCACCAAACCTGCGCCGGTAATTGCTACTTTTTGCATAAAAAGGTAGAATAAAAGTCAAAAAATGGTTTTACCTTGTTGCCTCACCCATTGTGCATTAAAGCAGTTGTACTTATGCAAGAAACAAACCAATATCTGCAAAAATGGTGGTCAAAGGTAGTGCAAAAAGATGAAACAAAGCCACAAACAGAGGCTATGTTTGTTGATTTACTAAAACGCTACAGCGCCCCTGCCCGATACTATCACAATACCACCCACTTAGCCCACCTGTTTAGCAGTTTAACCCCCTACATGGAAATAATGAACCAACCCGATGCGGTAATATGGGCAGTTTTTTACCACGATATTGTATATAACCCCCTACGCAAAGACAACGAAGCAAAAAGCGCCCGATTTGCCCAAAAAATAATGCAAAACTGCCATGTTTTGCCCCAAACCATTCACCTTACCCAACAACTCATATTAGCTACCCAATACCACCTTGCCCCCAATGATGCTTTGGTTGATTTTTACTACTTTTTAGATGCCGATTTAGCCATTTTAGGCCAACCGCCTGCTGTTTACCAACAATATGCCTTAGCAATTAGAAACGAATACCGATTAATTCCCGATATGCTATATAAACCCGGCAGACGCAAAGTGCTGGAACAACTGCTACAAAAACCGTTTTTGTATTATAGCCATGCTTTTAGAGCGCCCCTCGAAACACAGGCAAGGCAAAATATACAAACCGAAATAAACAGTTTGTAATGCAACTATGGGTTTGGCTAAGGGTTATTGCGTACTTTTGCGGCTATTATTTTACCGTTCTTTATCTGTTTTTAAGCAAACAATTTAGGCAACAACTGCCAAATAACCCCATTTACTTTTCACCACCATGAAAAAAGCAGGCATTTTAGGCGGCGGACAATTAGGACGCATGTTAATACAAGCCGGAATTGATTTTGATATAGAAGTACATGTTTTAGACCCCGATGCGCATGCCCCCTGCCGCCACTTAGCAGCCCGATTTGTTTGCGGTTCTTTGCAAGATTACGACACGGTGTACCAATTTGGCAAAGGTTTAGACCTGCTCACCATTGAAATTGAAAAGGTAAATACCGATGCCTTAGCTAAATTAGCTTCCGAAGGCGTAGCAGTTTACCCGCAGCCCGATGTTATTAAACTTATTCAAGACAAAAGAACGCAGAAACAGTTTTACCAAACCCACCACATTCCTACCGCCGATTTCAGACTTACCGATAACCAAGCCGATATTTACCAATATGCCCATTTTTTGCCCGCCTTCCTCAAACTGGGTAAAGATGGGTATGACGGACGCGGCGTAATGCCCCTAAACTCGCCTGCCGATATTCAAAACGCCTTTGACCAACCTTGTGTGCTGGAAAAAACCGTGCCCGTATATAAAGAACTTGCTGTTATAGTGGCAAAAAACGTGCAGGGCGAAACGGCTGCTTTTCCGGCAGTAGAATTGGTTTTTGACCCCAAGTATAATTTAGTAGATTACCTGCTCCAGCCTGCCCGAATTAGTCCGCAAACTGAGTACCAAGCCCAACAAATTGCCCTGCAAGTGCTCAAAGAGCTGAACATGGTAGGCATTTTAGCGGTAGAAATGTTTTTAACCCCCGATGGGCAAATTTTGGTAAACGAAGTAGCGCCCCGCCCTCACAACAGCGGACACCAAACCATTAAGGCTAATTTTACCTCGCAATACGAACAGCACTGGCGCGCCATTTTGGGTTTACCATTGGGCAATACCGACATAAAATGCCCCGCCGCCATGCTCAACCTCATTGGTGCAAACGGTTACAACGGGGTTGCCCGTTATGTGGGTATGGATACCGTTTTGCAAACTCCCCGCGCTTACATTCACCTATATGGTAAACAATTAACCAAACCCGGCCGAAAAATGGGGCATATAACCCTCTTAGATACCGATGTTAACCACCTCCTCAGCCAAGTGCAACGCCTCAAAAACGCAGTACAAGTGGTTAGTGGTGAGTAATGACGTAAAGGCGCATGCCCCTCCGCTTGCGTTTAAAGCAGGATGTGGGTTGTGAATAATAAGAATATAAGTTGATTTTAACTGTCAAAGTCAGGAAACAATATCAAGTTTTAATTGAGTTTATAGCCTACGTCCTCCCATTGGTTAATGGTATCAATAACCCGATGGTCGGGGGCAAGTTGAAACTTGGTGGAGTGGAGGTCTATAGCGTAGTTATTGTGCTGGTCGGTAATTTTTAGTTGAAGGGCAACCTTGCCCGGGTGGCGGAGGCAAAGCTCTTCTAACTGGGCAATAAACCGGTCGGTAATGGTATGTAGGGGTACTTGCAGGGTGATGGTTTTGGTCATTTCTTCGAGCACGGTGGCTAAGAGTTTTACCTGTGTAACCTTAAACTCATCGCCGGTGCGTTTCCAGTTAGGCTCCATTCTGCCTCTGACGTAGAGGAATCTACCTTTTTCAAAAAAGTTTTTGTGGGTGATGTAGTCATTGCCAAACAGGGTAAGCTCGTAGGTGCTGTTGTAGTCTTCCAGCACAAAACGCCCAAAGGCTTTACCATTTTTAGACATGCGGTGGTCGGCTTCTATAACCATACAACCTATAGAAAGGTCTTTGTTTTTAAATTTATCTAACTCGGAGAGTTGGCAGTTGCAAAAGTTTTGGATAGCCACTTTGTAGTCATCGAGTGGGTGCCCGGTGAGGTAAATACCTATGGCATCGCGCTCGTAATTGAGTCGTTCAAGTAGTGGGAACTCTTCGCAATCGGGTATTTTGGGTTCTTCCAGAGCTATGTCATTGGCATCGCCAAAAAGGGTAGCCATGGTGTTTTGTTGTGTAGATTGGTATTGGTTGCCAAAGCGCTGTGCTTTTTCTATGAGGTTTGTTTGGTCGGCGGCGGGGGTGTAAAAAAATTGTGCGCGTTTGAGCCCAAATCCGTCAAAAGCGCCGGCATAGGCAAGGCTTTCGAACGATTTTTTGTTTACCGTTCGCAGGTTTACGCGCTTGGCAAAATCAAAAATGCCGGTAAAGTTGCCGTTTTTAATGCGTTCTTTAATGATTTCTGCCACTGCCGCCTCGCCTACGCCTTTAATGGCAGAGAGGGCAAAGCGTATTTCGCCTTTTTTGTTTACGGCAAATAAGATGTTGCTTTCGTTAATATCAGGACCTTTTACCGGAATACCCATTCGGCGGCATTCTTCCATAAAAAAGGTTATTTTGTCTATATTGTTTTGGTTGTGGGTAAGCACTGCTGCCATGTACTCAGCGGGGTAGTGTGCTTTTAGGTAGGCGGTTTGGTAAGCCACAAAAGCATAGCAGGTGGAGTGCGATTTATTAAAGGCGTAGGAGGCAAAGGCTTCCCAGTCGGTCCATATTTTTTCGCATTTATCTTTTGGGTGTCCGTTTTGGGCAGCGCCCTCAATAAATTGGGTTTTCATTTTATTGAGTACGGCAATTTGTTTTTTACCCATAGCTTTTCGGAGCACATCGGCATCGCCTTTGGTAAAATTGGCTAATTTTTGGGATAGGAGCATCACCTGCTCCTGATACACGGTAATGCCGTAGGTACTTTTTAGGTGTTCCTCCATTTCGGGCAGGTCAAAGGTTACTTTTTCTCTGCCGTGTTTTCGGGCTATATAATTAGGTATGTATTCTAACGGACCGGGTCGGTAAAGGGCGTTCATGGCTATAAGGTCATCAAAACAGTCGGGTTTAAGGTCGCGCAGGTGTTTTTGCATACCCGGGCTTTCAAACTGGAAGGTGCCGTTGGTATCGCCGCGCTGGTAAAGTTCGTAGGTTTTTATATCGCCGAGTGGAATGTTGTCTATATCTATGGTAATACCGTGGTTTTGTTTAATAAGGGCGAGGGCATCGCGCACTATGGAAAGGGTTTTGAGCCCCAGTAAGTCCATTTTAATAACGCCGGCATCTTCAATAATGCTGCCTTCGTATTGGGTAATGAGGAGTTGTGTTTCTTTGGAGGTGCAAACGGGAATAATTTGGGTAAGGTCTTTGGGTGCAATGATGATGCCTGCGGCGTGAATACCGGTGCCTCTAACGGAGCCTTCAAGCACTAAGGCTTCTTTAAGCACTTTTGCGCGGAGGTCGGCTCCGTTCATAATTTCGCGGAGTTGTTTGGCGTTTTCTACATCATCGGGCTGCAACCCTTCCTTATCAGACAGGCTGTTATCGCCGGTGATGGGTGCATTGAGCACGCGGTCTAGCTTAATGCCGGGTTTTTCGGGCACTAATTTGGCAAGGGCGTTGGCATCGGCAAGGGGTAAATCCATTACACGGGCTACGTCTTTAATGCTCATTTTGGCAGCCATAGTGCCGTAGGTTACAATGTGAGCTACCTGTTGTTTACCATACTTTTCTACTACGTAATCTATTACCTTTTGCCTGCCCTCGTCATCAAAATCGGTATCAATATCGGGCATTGATTTGCGGTCGGGGTTCAGGAATCGCTCAAATAGGAGGTTGTAGTGAATGGGGTCTATATTGGTGATGCCAATGCAATAAGCCACTGCTGAGCCTGCTGCTGAGCCTCTGCCGGGACCTACAAGAACGCCCAAGTTTCGCCCGGCTTGGATAAAATCGGCAACAATGAGGAAGTAGCCGGCAAACCCCATGGTTTTTATGGTAAATAATTCAAAACGGAGGCGCTCGTCTATTTCGGGCGTTATGTCTTTGTATCGTTTTTTTGCGCCCTGGTAGGTAAGGTGTTCCAGGTAATCGTCTTGTGTGGCAAACCCTTCGGGCACTTGGTAGTTGGGCAGGAGTATGTCTTGTTTAAGTTTTAGGGGTTCTATCTTATCTACAATTTCGTTGGTATTGTCTATTGCCTGGGGCAAGTCGGCAAAGAGGGCGCTCATTTCGTTGGTGGTTTTGAAGAAAAACTCGTCGTTAGGAAAGGCAAAACGGCGGTTTTTCATTTGCGAGCTATCATCTATAAACTCATCGGCTTTTGGGGTGCTTTGTTTTTCGCCGGTGTTGATGCAGAGCAAAATATCGTGTGCATTGGCATCTTGTCGGTCAACGTAGTGCGAGTCGTTGGTAGCAATAATTTTTACGTTGTAATCTTTGGCAAATTTGAGCAATACTCGGTTTACCTCTTCTTGTTCTTTAAGGTGGTGGCGTTGGAGTTCTACATAATAATCCTCGCCAAAGATATTGAGCCACCACTCAAACACTTTTCGGGCTTCGGCTTCCCCTTTGTTTAAGATGGCTTGGGGCACTTCGGCTCCTAAACAGCAGGTGGTGGCAATGAGCCCGGTATGGTATTGTAGCACCAGCTCTTTGTCTATGCGGGGGTACTTGCCGTAGAGTCCTTCTATGTATCCGAGCGAACACATTTTGGTGAGGTTTTGGTAACCTTGGGCATTTTTGGCAAGGAAAAGCTGGTGGTAACGGCGGTCTTTGTCGTCTTTGGTAAACTGTCGTTTGTGGCGGTCGGCTACTAAGTAGAACTCGCAGCCCACAATGGGTTTTACCTGCCCGTTGTTGTGTTTTGCCGATTCAGCAACAAACTGAAACACGCCCAGCATATTGCCATGGTCGGTAATAGCCATGCCGCGCATACCATCGGCGGCGGCTTTTTTGAACAGGCGAGATATGCTTGCGGCTCCGTCTAAAAGGGAGTACTGGGTGTGGCAGTGGAGGTGGTTGAATATCATGTTTGGTTTTTAGCTGTTAGTTTTTAGTGGGTAGTGGTATAGGGGTGTAACCCCGGTTTGATGTAAAATGGCACATAAGTTCCGTGCTGCCGGCATGAGCTAAAAGCCGCCGGCCATTAGCACACAAATAACACGGATGGAGCTGATGAATGCTGATTATTAAAAAATAACGTCAATTCGGGATTGCTTTGATTTCGGATTGCTTTGATTTTGGGATTTTGAGGCTAAACCACTTTCGGGCTTGTTGTTGTTTTGTATCTGTACAAACTATCCTTTTACCCGCGTTTATCCGTTTAATCCGCGTTATCTGTGTACTTTTTTTGCTGAAAAGGGGTTGAATATCTCCATCTATACATCAAACAAGGGCTGCACCCGTGGTATAGAGTAGTTGGTATCCTCCTGAACTGAGCGCTCTCGTTTTGTTATTTTCCGATAACTAATGATTTGAGATTTGTGAGCGTATTGAGCGGAATATCCACTACCGAAGAATTTGCCAACCAAGTAGGAATATTGCCGCCGGTGCTGGGTTTGCCCTCATAGATTACTTCAGTTTTACCGTTTTTGGGTGTGAGTTTCCACAAACCTTTAAAGGTAGGAACCCGAATTCTGCCTTTTTTTTCGGGAATATAATCGGGCACGGCGGTGAGTTCTATGGTGATAACGCCCGATGCTTGTTTGGTGATTTTGGTTTTCATTACGCTATCTCGGTCGCTTACGGGCCAGGGGGCATCGGTAACGTTGTATTGGTAAAATTCAGCATCTGAAACGCGCTTAATTATCTTGTTTTCTAAACAGCTGGGCATCCAGGTACTGTACTCGTCAAATTTATTAAGTACGGCAAAAACCTCCTCTACCGGAGCTTCAATAACAGCTTCGCCGCGGTATTCTTTCATTTCGGCTTTACCACTTCTGGTAAAAACCTTAATACCGCTTTGCTCTTTTGCCAACTGCCAGTCGTTCTGACCAAGGTTGGTAAACGAAAAAAACACCAAAACACTGCACAAAAGGGCAGTTTTTTGAAAGAAAGGAAGGATTTTCATGTGCAAAAAAGGAAATTGTTTGAAAGGAAATGTAAAAATAAGCAACAGTTGCTTATTTTCAACCTGTAAAGTGGTAATTTTTGCTGCTAATTACCTAAAATTGCCCCAAAACGCAAACAGCATTTTGCAGCAAATGGTCATAAATCAACTTGCAGTCCAGAACGTTTAACGCAGCCACTATGAAAAAGGTATGTAGCGCTCTTATTTTTTATTTTTGCTGGATACAATTGTGCGGACAGGTAATACCGCAAAACCGACAGGTGGAGTGGTATTTAGCCGGTTTAGATTATCTACTGCCCAATCCGCCAACGGTGGTGAATGTGCTGGATTACGGCGCTACGGGCAATGCCACTACCAACGACTCGCCTGCTGTGGCGGCTGCCATTGCTGCCTTGGGCGGAGTGGCGGGTGTGGTGTATTTTCCGGCGGGCAATTACCGGCTAACGGGCACTATTACCCTGCCATCGGGTGTGGTGCTGCGGGGCGAAAGCGCACAAACTGCCCGATTGTTGTTTGACCAACCCAGTTCGGGTACGTATGGCATTAATGTAAGCGGCTCTGCAACGGGCAGTTTTACCCCTGTTGTATCGGGTTTCACCAAAGGTTCTACCGCCATTACCGTTTCCGATGCCACCGCTTTTACCGTAGGTAGTTATGCCGAGCTGTTAGAAGACAACAACCCTGCATGGGATACCAACCCCGCCACTTGGGCTGCCAACTCTAAGGGGCAAATTGTAAAAATATCGGGCAAAGGTGAGGGTAATACGCTGCTGTTGGCTTACCCTTTGCGCATTGATTATGATGCCACTTTTTCGCCCCGAATACGTCCTATTAACCCTGCCACCAATGCGGGTATTGAATGTTTATATGTGGAACGCCTTGCCGATAGTAATACGGGTGCCGGTTACAACATAAGTTTCAATTTTGCGACTAATTGTTGGGTAAAGGGCATTCACAGCAATAAAAGCGTAGGGGCGCATATATCCATTACCGCCAGTACTGATATAGAGGTTACCGGTTGTTATATTCATCATGCCTTTACCTACGATGGCAGTGGCACACGCGGCTACGGGGTAATGCTCAATCATCACAGCGGGCAGTGCTTGGTGGCTAACAATGTGTTTGAACGGCTGCGTCATGCTATGTCGGTAAAACAGGGGGCAAATGGTAATGTGCTGGCATATAATTATGCATTTGACGGCTACCGAAGCGAGTTTCCGAATAATTTTGCCGCCGATATTAACCTGCATGGGCACTATGCCTACGCCAACCTGTTTGAAGGCAATATCTGCGAACTGTTTTGGATAGACGACTATTGGGGTCCATCGGGTCCTTATAATACTATATTCCGAAACCGGTTTACCACCTACGGCATTTATATGACCTCATCGGGCTCTAATATGCAGCATTTTGTAGGCAACGAAGTAACCAGCACTGCCTTTTTGCAGGGCTTTTACACCATAACCGGCAGCAATCATATACAACATGGCAACAACATAAAGGGAACAATTACCCCATCGGGTACGGGTACGCTTGCCGATGTATCGTACTACCTTACCCAGCCGCCCGATTTTTGGAACATAACCGGTGTGTTGCCCACCATTGGCATACCTAATCCGCTTAACAGCGGCACCAATCCGGCGCGGGCGCGTTTTGTAGCCGGCGAGCAAACAGTTTGCCCCCTGCATATTCCGCCGGTGAGGGTGCGGGCGCAGGCATTTTTGCAGGGTGCATACACCGGCGCGGGCGCAATGCACAACATACTTAGAGCCAATAACCTACTGCCCCTACAACAACCCTTTAACCAAGCCCCTTGGAACTACGCCGGCACCGAAAGCCTGAACAGCCTTACCGATATACCTGCCAACACTACCGACTGGGTGCTGCTGGAAGTGCGCCACCCTGCCAACCCCACCCAAGTGGTAGAACGCCGCGCCGCTTTTTTGCTGCAAAATGGCGATATAGTGGATATAGATAACTCGCCCGATGGGGTACTGTTTACCTCTCTTGCCCCAAATGCCCCCTACCACCTATGCCTGAAAACCCGAAACCACCTGCCCGTTATAAGTGCCGCTCCGCTGCTGCTGCCTAATGCCGCACCATTTAATTTTGGTAATCCGGCAGTAGTAAACATGGGCGCACAGCAGTTGGTAAACATGGGCGCAGGCTACCACGCCCTTTGGGCTGCCGATATAAATGCCAACGGTGTCATAAATGTGCATGATTTTACAATGTATGCCACACAATTTGCCGCCCCTGCACAACCTTACCTATCTGCCGACTGCAACCTTGACGGGGTGGTTAACCTGCAAGATTTTACCCTGTTTAGGCAAAACGCCGGCATAATAGGCGTGAATGAGGTGCGGTAGTGAAAAAGTGAAAAGTGAAAAATTGTGCTTTCCTAAAAAACCTTGCCCGATTTTGTTTCACGCAAAGACGCA
>DDVC01000047.1:0-2601 GCA_002345145.1 Bacteroidetes bacterium UBA2322 | reverse complement strand
TTGTTTTTTCTTAATGCCCACTAATCACTAACCACTACAATCTACCCAAACTTGTGCATTTGTTTATTTTATGTACCTTTGCCTCTTGTTTTTAGGCAAAATTTCAGTTGCTAATTGTATTATATAAGAATGACTGTTGTTTTGCTTAATCCTGTTAATCAAAAAAATATATCAACCATGAGCGAGAAACGCCTGATTTTAAACGTGGAAACAATGACTTGTAACCACTGCACCAATTTTGTAAAAAACACCCTTAACGAGTTAAACGGTGTAATAAATACTGAAATGAGTTTGCAAGATGGCACCGCCACTGTAACCTTTGACCCCGAACTGATAGGGGCCGATGCTATTGCCGGAAGCCTTGACGATACCCCTTATCGGGTGGTAAAAATGGCTGAATTAAACTAACAGGCGGGTAAATCCTCCAATACTCATTATACGCCTACATGAAAAAAATTAGTATCCATACCGAATTTGAGCTGCATCATACCCACCATGATTTTACCGAACAAACCATACGCCTGTTTGAAACGGCAAAAACAGCCTGCCTTAATGCCTACTCGCCTTATTCGCGGTTTCAGGTTGGAGCGGCGGTATTACTTGCCAATGGGGTGGTAATAGCCGGCAATAATCAGGAAAACGCCGCTTACCCCAGCGGGCTTTGTGCCGAAAGGGTAGCGCTTTTTTATGCCGGAGCTACGTATCCCGATGTGCCGGTAAAAGCCATGGCTATTACGGTGAATTATGGTGATACCGATTTTGATGAAGTGGTAGCTCCTTGTGGGGCATGTAGGCAGGTAGCTGCTGAGTATGAAATGAAATTTGGGCACGATATAACCATTTATTTGCTTGGACGAGCCGAGAAAACGGTTGTTGTACCATCGGTAAAAACGTTGCTTCCGTTACTTTTCAGTGGTGAAATACTCAAACAGTTTGGGTAGTGAAGACAAGCAGGAAATGGGGTAAGGCAGTATTTAAAGTTGTTATCGGTTAAATTTCAGGTAACTACTTGCGATATGTCTTTTGCCTACTTAGACATCATACGGCACGCCTATTCGGTAATTACACCAGTTTATAGGGGTTGCTCTCTTCTACTAATAAACCTCATTCTTACTCAATCAATAACCCTCACGCCAAAATTTGGCTGAGTTGGGTTAGGGGGGTAAAACATGCTAATACCTCGTGAGGTAGGAGTTGTGAGCTTGCGCAAAGGCTTACCGCAAAAGGATTTCAGACAGGTGGGGTGATATTTTTCGGTGTGCTGCACCTTTTTAATCGGGCATTTAACATGGTTACTACCCATATTTTGGTGCGCTGCACCTATCCAAAACCAAATGCGCCATTTTATAGCTGTTGGTGAGTAACACACAAGTGGCAGCGACCTTCAATCTTGGTAAAACACCTACAAACCATGCTATTAAAAGGGGCAGCGCACCGTAATCTGTTGCCCGTTTTATCAAGTGCAGCTAAACCACACACAGGCTTTACCCCTATCGGGCGTTCATTTTAATTCCAACCTCACGTTAATACCGGATAGGTTTTTTGTGTCCAATTATATCTTTGGTGTGTTGCTGCATTTTTAGAAAAACTGTATGTGATTTGTTCAAGTTTTTTTGAAAATTCAGCTTCAAATGAGGTGGCGCTGCCTTTACAGTCATCTTTCTGTAAAAAAAAAGTAATCGCTTTGCGTAAGTTGTTTTGGCTTAGTAAGTGAATTATTATTATGCAATTTAGTTAACAGAAAGTGCAGGTATTGGTTTGCCGGTGGGTGGTTTGTAGCCAATCGGGCTAACGCTATTGCTTTAAGATAAGCGCTTTCGGGGCTTTCTACTTGTGCAACAGTCATCGGGTAAATTGTTATTAAATTGCTATTTGGTTGCATGACTATTTTTTAGAGCAGGAATGCTCTGCCCTATTTATTCCCAGCCAAACTAAATGGTAATTGGAAATGGAATAGGGGGAGCAAAAAAACTGGCTCAATTTTTGACCAACTATTTAGGCAAGAATTATTGTTCCATTTTTTAGGTGCTAATCTCATTGGTTTTCTTTGTTTAACCATAGGCTGAAAAGAACAAAAAAATGCCTATACGCCTAACAGGTGAGCCGATAACTTATATTTTAAAAGCAAGTTCAATAAATTTTGCCCCCTTATTAAATCTGTCTTGTGTTTCAAATTTTAAATCCGACAGAAATAATCCAATTGTCTTCCTAACTGAAAATAAGCGCAAAATGAACAGAAAGTTACTTGCCATTGCATGTTTAACCGTTTTTTATGTGCAGATAGCCACGGCTACTTCCAGCACTTTTAATGAAACGGTTAAAGCAATAAACGAAGTGCAGCCAAACAGTATTCCTGCAAAGCAGATACACAGCAGCTCTGCAATTACCCCGCATAAAAAAGTACTTGCTCTTTTTTCCTCCCATAAAGCAGAGGATAATATAAATGTAGAATCAGGTAAATGGGGGCAACTGCATGTGGGGTGGAGTCAAGAAACGGTTCACCCCGAAATTGCCGTTTCGGAGCAAAGCATAAAATCCTTAGCATCCTTATACATTGCTGTTGAGGCCTCAGATTACACAGCCGAGTGCGATGGATTGGGA
>DDVC01000088.1 GCA_002345145.1 Bacteroidetes bacterium UBA2322 | reverse complement strand
GGGCAAACTACTGCGGTTAGCACATCGGGCGCTTACACGGTAACGGTATCGGATGCCGGGGGCTGTACCGGCACGGCAAGCGCTGTGGTAACGGTAAACAATAACCCTGTACCCGATGTTAGCGGACCTGCAAGCATCTGTATAGGTGAAACGGCTACGCTCAACGCCGGCGCAGGTTATACTGCTTACCTATGGGGCGATGGCAGTAA
Organism: Bacteroidetes bacterium UBA2322; assembly: GCA_002345145.1. GTDB lineage: Bacteria > Bacteroidota > Bacteroidia > Chitinophagales > UBA2359 > UBA2359. The sequence continues at coordinate 31,099 of DDVC01000088.1, read as the reverse complement.
TGGGCAAACCCTTGATGCCACCACATCGGGCACGTATAGCGTAACCGTTACCGATGCCAATGGTTGCACAGGAACAGATAGTTTTGACCTTGTTGCTATTGATTGCAGCACTTGTACACCGCCCAATGCGCCCATTGTATCGGGCAACCTTACGGTGTGTGCGGGCGAGGTAAACACAACAGCTTTTACTGCCACTGCTGCTGCGGGTATGGTTATTAACTGGTACAATGCTCCCACCGGTGGCACACTGCTGGGTACGGGTGCCGACTATGTTCCTGCAACGCCCGGTACCTACTATGCTCAAACCGCTACCCTTGCCGACCCCACCTGTGTGAGTACTTTTACCCCTGCCACGCTGCAATCGGATTTGGTTAGTGTAACCCTGACTGCTAACCCCACTGCCACCGCCACCGGCGGAACGGTACAACTTACTGCCACCGCTGCTTCAACGCTTGGAACAATTACCTCTTACGTATGGACAACATCGGGACCCGATGCGCTATCTTGTACCGATTGCCCTAATCCGCAGGTGAGTGTTTCGCAAACCATTTTGTTCACCGTTACGGCGCAGGATAGTTTTGGCTGTTCAGCCACGGCATCGGTGCAGGTGGTGGTGTTGCCGCAGGGTAATGTGGTACTTATTCCTAACGCTTTTTCGCCCAATGGTGATGGGGTGAACGACTTATTTAGGGTGAGCGGGGTAAATGTAGAAAGTGTGGAGCTGTTTATTTACAACCGCTGGGGTGTGGAGATGTTTGCCGCCTCCGGCGCGCCTAACCTTGCCTGGGACGGCACCTATAAAGGCACCGACCAGGAAATAGGCGTGTATGTTTATTATGCCAACATTACCTTTACCAACGGCGAAACCGAAACCTACAAAGGCAATGTTACGCTGATTAGATAACAAGTAGGGCTGGGGACAGCATAACTGCTTGCATTATGCTGTTCCTTGCCTTTGTTGTTTACCAATTTTTCCTATTGTGCCGGATTTATACGGGTTATTGGAAGATGGTTTCCAAAGCCATGCCGCGCGATCCTTTGAGTAAGATATGGGTGTTTTGCAAATGCTGTTGGGCATACCACTGTTTGGCTGCCTGCGCATCGGGAAAATATAAAAAGTTGTTTTGGCGTATTTTCACCTTTTCAAATTCAGTACCAATCAAAACAGCAAGTTGCAGGGGCATATTTTGTAAAATTTCTAAAACAGCGCTGTGTTCTTGTGTGCTAAACTCACCCATTTCCAGCATATCGCCTAAAATAACTACTTTATTAGTTGCGGCAAGTTGGGTAAAGTTTTGCAAGGCGTTTTGCATACTGGTGGGGTTGGCATTGTAAGCATCTAAGATAAGGGTGTTGCTCCCAATTTGTACCATTTGCGATCGGTTGTTTTGTGGCACATAACCTTCTATGGCGCGGGCAATGTTAAAGGGATCTACCTTAAAATGTGCACCAATGGCAATGGCAGCCGTTACGTTATCTAAGTTGTAAGCGCCGGTAAGTTGGGTGTTTATATCTAAAAAATCGGTTTCAAGGTCTTGTTTAAGCGTTTTAGGCAAGTGCCACCTAACGCTCAAAAACGGGTTACAGCTCAAAGGCTCTACAAAAATTTTAGCCCTTTTGGTATTGCCGTAGGTAGTAGCCTTTTGTAAAAAATAAGCCAACTCTGCCACCCTAAAATCGTTAAAATTAACAAAGGCTCTGCCTTCTATGGCATCTAAAAACTCAAACAACTCACCCTTACCCTTTTTAACGCCCTCAATACCGCCAAACCCTTCTAAGTGCGCTTTACCTATGCCGGTAATGAGTCCAAAATTGGGTAGGGCAAAACTGCACAGCTCGTTTATATCGCCCTGTTTGTTGGCGCCCATTTCTATTACCGCCATTTGGGTTTGAGGAGTTACGGCAAGCAGGGTAAGCGGCACGCCTATATGGTTGTTCAGGTTGCCCTGAGTGGCATAGGTTTGGTAAGTAGTGGCAAGCACTGCTGCCACCAACTCCTTAGTAGTAGTTTTACCATTGCTGCCGGTAATGCCAATAAAAGGTATTTTGCAGTGTTTACGGTGGTGCCGGGCAAGGGTTTGTAGGGCATCAAGCACATCGGGCGCTACTATGCAGCGTCCGTCTTTTGTGTCAAAATCGGGGTTGTCTATTACCGCATATTTAGCGCCCGATTCTAATGCAGTTGCGGCAAAACGGTTGCCATCGGTATGATTGCCTTTCAGTGCAAAAAACATGCTGCCCAATGAGGCTTTTCGGCTGTCTATTACCACACCGGTACATTGCAAAAAGGAGGAGTAGAGATGGTCAATATTATGCATGAGTGAGGTGAATTGCAAAGTAAGCAAAATATGAATAAAGGCGTTCTAATGTAACAAAGTTAAAACAAACAGAAGGTGCCAAGGTTTAGTGGAATAAATAGAACAGGGAACTAAAAAACGGCGGCAAATTTCGGGCAAAATAGGGTAATTGCGAACTAAATTGTTTGCATTGCGGTTTATTTCTCCAAATTAACTCATCAATTTCTCCATCAATGATTATTTCTAAAGACAAAGTTGTGGGCGTAAGCTATGTTTTGCGCCAAGACAACGCCCAAGGCGAAGTGGTAGAAGCAACAGAAACTGATGCGCCTTTTGAGTTTTTGTTTGGCGCAGGTAATTTGCTACCCGAGTTTGAAGACAATTTAGCAGGTTTAAAAGAAGGCGATTCGTTTGCGTTTAACATAGACAGCGCCAATGCTTACGGCGAAGCTGACCCCGATGCCGTTGTGCAACTGCCTATTGATATTTTTATCATAGACGGACAACTTGCCGGTGATTTACTCCAAATTGGCAACGTAATTCCTATGCGCAACGACCAAGGTCACTTGATGCACGGTAAAGTGGTTAGTTTTGACCTTAATACTGTTACTATGGATTTTAACCACCCTATGGCAGGTATAGACCTCTTTTTCAGCGGCACAGTACTATCGGTAAGAGAAGCCTCGCCCTCCGAAATTGAACACGGGCATGTACATGGTCCTGACGGGCATCATCATCATCACTAAACTGCCTGTTTTTTTCTCTAAAAAACGCTCATCGGTTTTCGGTGGGCGTTTTTTTATGTATCGGTATAGGTAAAAAAGCGTAATTTTACCCCATTGTTTCCTTGCATCATTTCCCTTACACCTATTATTTATGAAAGCACATACAATGGTTAATTGGGTTTATTCCTTCCTTTTAATTGGTTTATTCATTGGGCTGGTTAGCTCCTGTGGTCATTCAAAAGAACTGCTGCAAACCTGCCGGCAAGATTTAGAAGCCGGCAAATTATATACCGAAGCGCTTCAAATAAATGCCCATGCCGCTTACACTTTATATGAGCAAAACAACCCCACCGAGAGTTTTAGGTTGGCTTTGCAGGCTTGGAATTTGCGCCGCGAACCCGCCACCGCCGACCTGCTTCTGAAAGCCTACTACCACCAGGTGTTTGAATGGGAAGGCGCTTACCATACCACCCCATTTTACCACAAAATACATACCTTTAGCCAAACCATTTACAATGCTGCTTTTTCGGCAAACGGCGGGTATGTGGTTGCCGATGCAGGAAAAAATGCCTTACTTATTAATACCATAAGTGGCAAAATGGATACGCTAAGTAAACATACAGCCAACATTTACAGCGTAGGGTTTTTACCCAACAGGCAGTACGCCTATACCACCTCCGAAGATTTTACTGCCATTATTTGGGACGATAGCGGCAACCCCAATGTGCAACTAAAAGGACATACAGCGCCGGTTTATGACCTCCACCTTTCGCCCGATGGCAATACCTTTGCCACTGCCGGCTGGGACGGTACCGCCCGACTGTGGGACTGGAACGGCAAACTGCTTCAAACCATAACCGCAGGCAATAATATGGAAATGCTTACCATAGTGCGCTTTGCCCCCGACGGCAAACACCTGCTCCTGTCTGACGGAGTAAAATTAGCCTCTTTTGACCTTGCCAAAACTGCAAAACCCATTTTTGTGATTAACCAAAATGCCGATGTTTATACCGATGCCCATTTTTCGCCTGCCGAAAAAATGATTGCCGCCGCCACTAAAAATGGCACGATAGAACAATACGACCTGCAAGGTAAACTCCTGCGCAGTATAACTCCTCACAATGCGCCTATCAGAAAAATAGCTTTTTCGCCCGATGGCAAACTGCTGCTAACGGCCTCTACCGATAAAACCGCCACCGTTTGGCATACCTTTGGCAGTTTAGTAACAACACTTAGCGGGCATTGGGCGCCGCTTTACCAAGCCCGATTTTCGGCCGACAGCCAACACATTTACACCACCTCCGAAGACGGCACTGCCCGAAGCTGGGCTTGGAAATCGGGTAAAATTGTACCCCTTACCTATAACCCCGTTTTGCAGTCATCTTTTGATACCCAAAACCAGTTGTTATACACCATTACCGCCAACCAAACCGCACAGATTTGGAATACAGACGGAAACATTATTACCAACGTATCATTGCCGGCAAATACAACTTCTTTTAGCTTTACCAAGCCCGATAAACTGTATTACGCCTCACAAAATAACTATTTTACCCGAGTTTATGACCACAACGGCAGCCCCGTAATAGTGCTTAACGGTAATTCTGCCAAAGGGTTTAATGTGTGGTTTGCAGGAGGCAAAATGGCAAACGTATTATCTGCCGACCCCAATGGTAATGCCCGGCTTTGGGATTACAGCGGTAAACAACTTGCCCAGTTTAATGCCCATACCGACTGGCTTACCAACGCCGATTTTGCTCCCGATGCCCAACTGCTGGCTACTGCCTCTTACGACCGTACCGCCAAGTTGTGGAATACCAACGGTTTGCTGCTGGCTACCCTGCCCGGCCATGCCCGAACCGTAACGACCGCCCGTTTTTCTAAGCAAAATACCCACATAGTTACCGCATCAAAAGACGGTAGAGCTTTTTTGTGGAACATAACTAAACCAGATAACCCTACCTTACAAACCATTTTTGCCCCATATAACGGCGAACTGTACGATGCTGCATTTTCGCCCGATGCCCGCTACATAGCCACAGCCGGACAAAACGGCAAGGTTTCGGTTTACACACAACAAGGTAATTTGGTAATTAGTTTTACCGCCGCTCCTGCACAGCAACTGCATCAGGTAGCCTTTAACGAAACTGCAAGCCAAACCAACCAATACCTGTTTACCCTTGCCCACAATATGCCGCCTCTGCGCTGGCATGTAAGCCCCGATGCCCTTGCCCGAGCTGTACAACTGCGCGGCTTTAACCCCGGCGCCACTACCGAAAACGAATGGAATGGCAATATAGGGCATTAGGGTTTATTACCCATCTTTACCCTTGCTCTTGCACCGGCTTACCATGCAGTATGTAAAAAAAGCTCCTTTATTGCACTGCACATCGGGCAAGAAATACTACCTTTGCGGCTTATTTTGCCCAAGCAGCCTTCATGGGTAATCATCGGGCAATAAGAAGTGTTTTACCTAAAATTCTAACATCAGTTAAATCCCCTAAAAACAAAGTAACATGAAAGTAGCAGTAGTAGGCGCTACCGGTTTGGTAGGCAAGGTAATGCTTCAGGTATTACAAGAGCGCAACTTTCCGGTATCGCAAATTATACCCATAGCATCAGAGGCATCGGTAGGCAATAAAGTACTGTATGGCGGCAAAGAAGCATCGGTGGTAAGCATGGAAGTAGGCTTGTACAATAAACCCGATATTGCCTTATTTTCTGCCGGTGCAGGCGTATCGCTCAAATGGGCGCCCCAGTTTGCCGAAATGGGCTCTACCGTTATAGACAACTCCTCAGCGTGGCGTATGCACGAAAACATAAAACTAATAGTGCCTGAAATTAACGGCTCAGTACTTACGTCCCAAGACAAAATTATAGCCAACCCTAACTGCTCTACCATTCAAATGGTAATGGCGCTCAGCCCACTGCACAACGCTTTTAAAATTAAACGCATAGTAGTAAGCACCTACCAAGCAGTAACCGGCACCGGTAAAGAAGCTGTAGCACAACTGCGCAGCGAGCGCAGCGGCATTGAAGGCGAAAAAGTGTATCCTTATAATATAGACCTCAACTGCCTGCCCCAGTGCGATGTGTTTACCGATAACGGCTACACCAAAGAAGAAATGAAATTGGTAAACGAAACCCGAAAAATTCTGAGCGATTACAGCATACAGGTAACCGCCACAGCCGTGCGCGTACCGGTTATTGGAGGGCACTCCGAATCGGTAAATGTGGAATTTGAGCGCGATTTTGGCAGTGTAGAAAATGCCCGACAATTGATGAGCCAAATGCCCGGCGTAGTAGTAATGGACAACATAGAACAAAACATTTACCCCATGCCCCTGTATCAGCAAAACAAAGACGAGGTATTTGTAGGCAGAATCCGAAAAGACGAATCGCAGCCCAATACCCTTAATATGTGGATAGTATCCGATAACCTTCGCAAGGGCGCCGCTACCAACGCCATTCAAATAGCAGAGTACCTCATGGCACATAACTTGGTTGGCGGGTAGGGGTGAGTGAAAAGTGAAGAATGAAAAGTGAAGGATTGCTGATTAGGAATGAGTTTAGTACCATCTACTATCTACTATCTACCAATTCTTCATAAAAAACCGTCAAAATTGGGTTTGTTAAGCACAAACCCTTATCTTTGCGGCAAATTTTAAAAGACCACTTTAAGACCCCAAAAAAATGTCGAAAGCAGGTAAAATCAAGCAAATAATTGGCGCGGTAATAGACGTAGCGTTTCCCAGCGGTCATTTACCCGAAATTTTGAGCGCATTAGAAGTAAAGCGCGAAGACGGTTCTACTTTAGTATTAGAATGTCAGCAACACTTAGGCGAAGACAGTGTACGCACCATAGCCATGGACTCTACCGATGGTTTGCTGCGCGGTATGCCCGTAACCGATACCGGACAGCCCATCAGAATGCCCGTAGGCAATAATATAAGAGGCAGGTTGTTTAACGTAACAGGCAGCACTATTGACGGTGTAGGCGAAATTGAGGCTAAAAAGTTTTACCCCATTCACCGCCAGCCGCCCGCATACGAAGACTTAACTACCGAAGCCGAACCCCTGTTTACCGGTATTAAAGTAATTGACCTTTTAGAGCCCTACCTTCGTGGTGGTAAAATTGGGTTGTTTGGTGGTGCAGGCGTAGGTAAAACGGTACTAATCATGGAGCTTATCAACAACATTGCTCTTGGTTACTCCGGTTTATCGGTATTTGCCGGCGTAGGCGAGCGCACCCGCGAAGGAAATGACCTTTTGCGTGAAATGGTAGAAGCCAATGTAGTAAAATATGGCAAAGATTTTCTTCATAATTTGGAAGAAACCGGTGCATGGGATTTGAGTAAGGTGGACAAAAAAGCCTTAGAAGAGTCCTTTATTACCATGGTATTTGGGCAAATGAACGAACCGCCCGGCTCTCGTGCCCGCGTAGCTTTATCAGGATTAACTGTTGCCGAGTATTTCCGCGATGGTGATGAGGGCGACAGCAAAGGAAAAGATATTCTCTTCTTTATTGACAATATTTTCCGCTTTACCCAAGCCGGTTCTGAGGTGTCTGCACTTTTGGGGCGTATGCCCTCAGCAGTAGGTTATCAGCCTACCTTAGCTACCGAAATGGGTTTAATGCAGGAGCGCATTACCTCTACTAAACGCGGCTCTATTACCTCAGTGCAAGCGGTTTATGTTCCTGCCGATGACCTTACCGACCCCGCACCCGCTACTACCTTTGCCCACCTTGACGCTACTACGGTACTTAGCCGTAAATTAGCCGCATTGGGTATTTACCCTGCTGTTGACCCGCTGGAATCCACCTCACGCATTTTAACCCCTCGCGTGGTGGGCGAAGAACATTACAATACCGCTCAAAGGGTAAAAGCTATTTTGCAACGCTATAAAGAACTGCAAGATATTATTGCCATTTTGGGTATGGACGAATTGAGCGAAGAAGACAAATTAGTAGTACACCGCGCCCGCCGTGTGCAGCGTTTCTTGTCGCAGCCTTTCTTTGTGGCAGAGCAATTTACCGGCTTAAAAGGTGTGTTTGTGCCTATTGAAGAAACTATCCGCGGCTTTAACATGATTATGGACGGTGAATTGGATTACCTGCCCGAAGCCGCCTTTAACTTAGTAGGTACTATTGAAGATGCGGTTGAAAAAGGTAAAAAACTCATTGAAGAAGCCGCTAAGTAATGCTGCCGGTAAGTTAAGAGCAGTTTGTTAAATTTTCATTTATTCTAAACCATGCACATAGAACTCATCACCCCAGAGCAAAAAGTATTTACCGGCGATGCTGACCGCATTCAACTGCCCGGCATAGATGGCATGTTTGAAGTATTAGACCGCCACGCCCCGCTAATATCGGCTCTAAAAGAGGGGAAGGTAAAAATTACCTCAGGCAATGCCGTTAAATACATAACCATAAGCAGCGGGTTTGCCGAAATACTCAATAATAATGTGGTGGTTTTAGCCGAAACTGCTGCCGAGCTGTAATTACCCCGATTTTTTCTTACAACTCCCTTTATATATAATCCCCGATGTGTGTGGACAAGAACCTACACACATCGGGGCTTTTTACTATAGAGCAAACGCATGGTCATGTAAATTTCGTAACTCTTATCCTGTGTTTTGGTTTTAACTAAATTCCTTGTGATAACCGCAAAGCTTGCAACGGTTAGCGCAATGGTGCCAAAGCCTTTGCACTCTCTGCGGTTTTTCTTTGTGCAATCTTACAAATTAGCCTTCAAATACGCCATGAACCTGCATGGTAGGCAGTACCTAAGTAGCTACTATTTTCAAAAATCTGTGCAAATCAGCTCCATCCGTGTTATCCGTGTGCTAATTTCTGCCGGAAATCTTACCAATTAGCCTGAAAATATGCCATGAACTTGCAGTGTTTGCAGTACCTAAGTAGATACCAAACTTTCATACCTTCGTTTCTCCTTATTCCCTATCTTTGCGGCTTCAAAATAAAACTTAGCAATTATGCTGGAAATTAACGTAATAAGGGCAAATCCCGATTTTATAAAAGAACGCCTCTCGGTTAAAAACTTTGCCCATTTATCGCTCATAGACACTGCCTTGCAGTTAGATGAACAACGCAAGCAAATACAACACAAATTAGACGCAGCGCTCAATCAGCTAAACAATCTCTCAAAAGAGGTAGGCGCAGCATTTAAAGCAGGTAAAAAAGACGAAGCCGAAGCGCTTAAAGCACAAACCTCCACGCTAAAAGAAACCATAACCACTCTTGAAGCAGAGGCAAAACAAAACGAAGAAACCCTGCAAGATACACTGGTGCAACTGCCCAATTTACCCCACCAATCGGTGCCAAAAGGAAAAACACCCGATGACAACGAAGTAGTAACCACTTGGGGCAATACACCCCAACTGCCCAAAAATGCCCTGCCGCACTGGGATTTGGCAAGTAAATACCAACTCATTAACTTTGAATTAGGTAATAAAATAACCGGAGCGGGGTTTCCGGTGTATATGGGCAAAGGCGCACAACTGCAACGAGCGCTAATCAACTTCTTTTTGCGCGAAGCCAACGCGGCGGGTTATACAGAAATACAGGTGCCGCATGTGGTAAACGAAGCCAGCGCTTATGCCACCGGTCAGTTGCCCGATAAAGAAGGGCAAATGTACCACATAGGGTTAGATGGTTTTTACCTCATTCCTACTGCCGAAGTGCCGCTTACCAATTTATATAGGGACGAAATTTTAAGGGAAGACGAATTGCCGGTAAAAGTGTGTGGTTATACGCCCTGTTTTAGGCGCGAAGCCGGAAGTTATGGTAAAGATGTGCGCGGGCTAAACCGCCTACACCAGTTTGACAAGGTAGAAATAGTGCAAATTCAACACCCCGATGCCTCTTACAATACCTTAGAATACATGGTGCGCCATGTAGCAGGATTATTGCAGCAGTTGCAGTTGCCCTACCGCATACTGCGTCTTTGCGGCGGCGATATGTCATTTGCCTCAGCGCTTACCTATGATTTTGAGGTATATTCTGCTGCACAGCAGCGCTGGTTAGAAGTAAGCTCGGTTTCTAATTTTGAAACTTTTCAGGCAAACCGCCTCAAACTGCGCTACAAAGACCCCGAAACCAAAAAAAACCGCCTGCTGCACACCCTTAATGGCAGCGCTCTTGCACTCCCGCGCATAATGGCGGCGCTTTTAGAAAACAACCAAACCGAAACCGGCATTACCATACCGGCTGCTTTGCACCCCTACCTCTCATTTGACCGTATAGGAGAGTAATAGGTATATTGTAAACACCTTATTATTGATGTGTTGTGTAACTGCATGTTGCCGGTTCTAATGAATAACCATGATATTGCCCAAACACTTTGTGCTACCCAAAACAGGCTTACTAATTATTGCGCTGGCAGTATGGGTATTTTGGGTGCAGTCTGCTCTGTGCCAACCCAAGCCTGTAAAGTACCCCACAGTACAAGCCGCCCTTGACCGGTTTGACAACGATGCCGATTTACAAACTGCCTCATGGGGCTATTATGTAAAACGGGTAAACAATGGTGAAGTAATAGCTGCCGCTAATGCGCTAAAAACGCTTAGACCCGCCTCAGCCCTTAAAGTTATTACCACTGCCGCAGCCCTTACCGTGCTGGGGGCAGAACAAACCTTTACCACCAAAATAGAATACGATGGCGTTATTGATAACAACGGCAACCTGCACGGCAACCTATACATAACCGGTGGTGGCGACCCTACCCTTGCCACCAACCGCTCCGATATTGCTCCTACCATAGAAGTAGTACTGAAACAATGGGTAGCTGTTGTGCAAAAAAGAGGCATTAAGCGGGTGGAAGGCGCTATAATTGGCGATGCCGGTTTTTTTCCCGATGATATGATACCCCGACAATGGATATGGGAAGACATTGGCAACTATTTTGGGGCGGGTGTAAGCGGGCTCAATTTTCACGAAAACCGATATGATTTGGTTTTGTCATCGGGTAAGGCGGGTAGTGTGGTAAAAACGGTAAAAATTATTCCACCCGTGCCCAATTTCACCCTCATCAATCAACTCACCGCCGCCGGCAGCACCGATGAAGGGTATATTTTTGGTGCGCCTTATCAGAATACGGCTGTAGCACGGGGCACCATTCCGCCCAACCAAAGCGGGTATGTAATAAGGGGCTCAGTGCCGGAGCCGGCTGTGTTTGCTGCGCATAACCTTCAACTTGCCTTAGAACAGGCAGGTATTGCCATTGCCCAACCCGCAACATCGGTGCGGCAGTTGAGCATATTGGGTAGTTATTCAAAAAAAGAGCGGTTTATGCTGCATTTAGAGGCATCGCCACCTGTGAAAAAAATTGTTTACTGGTGCAACAAACGAAGTGTAAACCTGTTTGCCGAAACCCTGCTGCGCGCTATGGGCAAACAACAATACGGCAGCGGCACAGTGGAAAACGGCATTAAAGCTGTGCGTCAAAACCTGCTGGCGCGGGGTATTGATGTAGCGGGTTTTATTATGCAAGACGGCAGTGGATTATCGCCGCTCAATGCAGTATCGGCAAAAATGATGACCGATGTGCTGGCTAATTATGCTCAAGATGCCGGTTTTGATGATTTTTACCAATCGTTGCCCCTTGCCGGCTCTTCTGCCGATGACGGTTTCCTAAAAAGTTTTATGAACACGCCCGCCGCCGCCGGAAAAGTTCGAGCCAAAAGCGGCTATATCAGCAATAACCGCGCCTACTGTGGTTATATTAAAACCAATAAGGGCAGTTTGCTGGCGTTTACTATTATGGTAAATAACTATACCTGCACCAATAGCCAAATGAAGCAAAAAATAGAACAATTGCTCTTGCCTTTGGTACAGATGGAGTAGGGTGGTATATAAAAGCGAGGGGTGAGATAGGTTTTACAAATCGGGAAAAATTTGCTGCTCCATACAAGGTTACCTGCCCACCATATTTTCGGGTACTACCCATTGGTCAAACTCTTCGGGCGTAAGCAAGCCCAGTTCTACGGCTACTTCTTTAAGGGTTTTACCTTGTGCGTGAGCGGTTTTGGCAATTTTAGCGGCATTGTCGTACCCTATTTTGGTATTGAGTGCTGTTACTAACATGAGCGAGTTATCTAAGTGGCGTTTAATAACCGGGTAGTTGGGTTCAATGCCTACGGCGCAATGTTTGTTAAACGAGTCGGCGGCATCGCCCAGCAATCGGGCAGATTGGAGCAGGTTGTGTATAATCATCGGCTTAAAAACATTCAGCTCAAAATGACCGGTACAGCCGCCTATGTTTATGGCTACATCGTTTCCCATTACCTGGGCGCAAACCATAGTCATGGCTTCTGATTGGGTGGGGTTTACCTTGCCGGGCATAATTGAAGAGCCGGGTTCATTTTCGGGTATCATAATTTCGCCAATACCGCTTCGGGGTCCCGATGCCAACATGCGTATATCGTTGGCTATTTTCATAAGGCTAACCGCAAGCGTTTTCAAAGCGCCCGATGTTTCTACCATAGCATCGTGGGCGGCTAATGCTTCAAACTTGTTTGGTGCGGTTACAAACGGGTGTTTGGTAAGCGTGGCTATTTGCTGTGCTACTTCTTGTGCATAACCTTTGGGCACGTTTATACCGGTGCCTACTGCTGAGCCGCCCAGAGCCAGCTCTGCCAAGTGGTGCAGGGTATGCCTTATGGCGCGAATGCCGTGGTCTAACTGTGCCACATAGCCCGAAAACTCTTGACCCAACGTGAGCGGAGTGGCATCCATAAAATGGGTTCTGCCTATTTTAACCACATTCATAAACGCCTCGCTTTTTTCTTTGAGCGTGTTGCGCAGTTGTTCTACCATAGGAATAGTATGCTCTACTATAAGCGAGTAGGCGGCTATGTGCATGGCAGTAGGAAAACTATCGTTAGAGGATTGCGATTTGTTTACATCATCGTTTGGGTGAAGCACCTTTTTTTCGTCCGAAAGTTGTCCACCGCTGAGTACATGTGCTCGGTTGGCAATTACCTCATTCACGTTCATATTGGTTTGTGTGCCGGAGCCTGTTTGCCAAACCACAAGCGGAAACTCATCGTTTAGTGTGCCTTCCAAAATTTCATCGCAAACGGTGGCTATGAGGTTGGCTTTTTCTTGGCTGAAATTGTCGCAGGTTACATTGGCATAAGCGGCAGCTTTTTTGAGAATGGCGTATGCTCTGATAACCTCTAAGGGCATACGTTGCCCACCAATGGTAAAGTTTTGGAGGGAGCGCTGTGTTTGTGCACCCCAGTATTGGTTGGCAGGCACCAAAACTATGCCCATAGTATCTTTTTCTTTACGGTACTGTGTCATAATGTTTCGTTTTTTTGAAGCCACAAAGATACAAAAAAAGGTGTGTAGTTAGGGGTTTATCTTTTTCTTCAACCCAATGTTCTGAAACACACCTTGCGAGCTTTTGCCCTAATGCAAGGTAATAGACAGCGCTCAATTTTACCATCTTGTTAACCAAAAAATAATCGTATCTACTTAGGTACTGACCACCACCCTGCAAGTTCATGGCGTATTTGCAGGCTAATTGGTAAGATTTCCGGCAGAAATTAGCACACAGATAACACAGATGCGGCTGATTGGCACCGATTTTTTAAAAACAGTAGCTACTGATTTACTGCTCACCCTGCAAGTTCATGGCGTATTTGCAGGCTAATTAGTAAGACCAAAACACAGGGTAAGTAGTTACAAATAATCAGCGTAAAAAATAGATAACGCCTTACCCCAAAAAATAACCCCCCGTACTTAGCATACAGAGGGTGTTACAAGGCTTGATAAGGGGTTAAACAATAAGGGTTCAGGCGTTTGCTTTGGTTAAGGGCAATGGTTTTGGGGTTATACGGTTTAAGTATATTTGCCCGATAGGTTTTAATGGCTGATAGGGTGGGGGACTACTGCAAAAACAGATACTCAAATAGATTGATGTGCAGTTGTTTAAGGGTTGATTTTGGTTGACTTGCAGGTTAAACCGTATAATTTTAGTAAGTACGTAGGGTTTTTGTGTAAATAAAACCGGCAAAATAACCCCCAACTTATACTTAGTTAACCAGTTCGTCATGGTTACCTTTTAGTCTTTTTACCTCTGCCCGCAGGTGGGCAAGTTCGGCAAACAGGCGTTCCCAGAGTGAGTCTCCTACATAAGTATCGTTAATGATAAAGGCTTTTGCTTTCCAAACTTCCTTAATTTCGAGTCCGCCAATAATATAAGGCTCATAAATGGTGTTATCGGAACTAAGCAGCAACACGCCGCGTTGTTTAAGTAAGTTGGTAACACGTTTGTAAACAATACCTTCGTGCTGCGAAATAACAATATAGGTATCGCCGCTTTTTATGTTTTCCCAGTTATCAATGTACTCCGCCACTACAATAGAGCCGGTAGGGAGGGGCAGCATAGAGTCGCCCTTAATTTTAAAGGCGCGGTAGGTGGCATTTTCGGGTAAAAAGGGCAGTCTAAACTTAGGCAAAGAGGCAATAAACTCGTGGTTATCGTAACCTGCTAAGTAACCGGCGCTTGCTTGGGCAGATTCTGCGTCCACATATTCTATAAATTCGCGGTTAGACTCATCAGTACTAATAACCAAGTTGCGTTGTACATGCAGGTTTTTCCCCTGCAAATCGGCAGCGCCGGGAGGGGTGGTTGTATCATCGGGGGTAAAGAGGTCGCCCTGCCGTAGGTCATGTTCCAGTAAAATATCCACAGAAATTTTAGGGCTAAAAGTGGCGTTGTAGAGTTTTACCAATTTTTGCATTGTTTCTGGCGGCACGTCTGCGCGCATTTCTTCGTAAGAGCCTATGGTGCCTCTTTTCACGTCGAGCATTTTGCCAAACTCGGTTTGGTTTAGCTTAAACTTCTCGGTTCTGATGTACTTTAAATTAAGATTTGCTATTTTCATGGTTAGTTCAGGATTATGGTTAATAAATTGGTTAAGGTAATTTTTGGCTCAAAAGTGGCGTTGTAGGCATGTACAACGCTCTCCAAAACAGATTTGGGTATTTGTGTTCTGCCTTCTTCGTAGGAACCAATATCGGCTCTTTTTACGCCCAGCAACGCTGCAAATTCGGCTTGCGTGAGTTGAAACTGTTGCGTTCTGAGGTACAATAAACTGCGTTGGGGTGTCCTCATGGCTAAAATTTTTTGGTGATTACTTGATTACAATGCAAAGTACCAACATTTTTTGCAAACAACCAAACTTTTCTGCAAATTTTTTTAGTTTTTTGTAAAAAAAGTCCGAAATTAGCGCCATGAAACCCGAAAACAGGCACATATTACATTTAGACCTTGATTCATTTTATGTTTCAGTGGCATGTTTGCTAAATCCGTTGTTAAAAAACAAGCCGGTAGCAGTAGGCGAGGAGGGCAACCGCAGTATTGTATCATCGTGCAGTTATGAGGCTCGGCGTTTTGGTATTCATGCTGCCATGCCGGTAGCTATGGCAAAACGGTTATGTCCGCAGTTAATACTGGTAGCTCATGAACGCGGGGTTTACAGCAAATACTCCTTCATGGTGGCTCAAATCATAGCCTCGGAAGCGCCGGTTTACCGTCAGGCATCTATTGATGAGTTTTATTTAGACCTTACCGGCTTAGACCGTTTTTTTGGCTGTTACCAATGGTCTGGGCAGACTTAGGCAACGCATTATACAAGAAACCGGTTTACCCATTTCTTTTGGTTTGGCAAGCAATAAATTGGTTGCCAAAGTGGCTACCGGCGAAGCAAAACCAAACGGGCAGTTATACGTTGAACCGGGTAAAGAAAAAGAATTTTTAGCCCCCCTCAGCATAGCAAAAATTCCTATGGCAGGTGAGGTTACGTGCCGCAAACTTAGGAGTATGGGTTTAGAAACGGTTAAACAACTCCAAAACTGCCCCGTAGAACACTTGCAACGGTGGTTGGGTTATAAACATGGGCTGCTGCTGTGGCAAAGCGCTCAGGGCATAGATGACACAGCCATTAAACCCGATGATTATGATGAGGAAGCCAAATCTGTTTCTAAGGAGCACACCTTTGAAACCGATGTGAGCAACGATGCTCTTTTGCAAAAAACCATTATCCGCATGACCGAAAAATTAGCATTTACCATACGCAAGGATAACCTCCTTGCCACTTGTGTTACCATTAAACTTCGCCTGCCCAATTTTACCACCCTCACCCGCCAAACCACCCTGCCTGCCACTTGTTTTGACCTACCCCTTACGCAGGCAGCCTTAAAACTATATGCTCAGCTTAGGGCAGAGTTTCTGCAACCGGTGCGTTTAATAGGGGTAAAACTTAGCCATTTTACCCATAATGCCCCGCAGCAACTTACCCTTTTTGAACCTACCCAACAACTCAACAGCCTTTACCAAGCTATTGATACCGTTAAAAATAAATTTGGCTCCGATAAACTAATTAAAGCATCGGGATTATGAGCCGGGTGGCTTGGTTAGTGAAAAGTGAAGAGTGAAAAGTGGGTAGTTTTGGTAGATAGTAGTTTGTCTATATTAGATAGTATCGGGTAGTGGGTACTGCAAAGTAACAACCAATTTGCGCCTTTGCGAGAAACAAAATCGGGCTGGTAGTCGGTAATTCGCAATTCATAACTCCTACTCCTAAAGCGCGTTTTTACAAGAAACAATATAATATCGGGCTAATTGCGTATCTTTGTAGTCATATCATATTATCGGGCAGGCAGTTTACTGCTTTTGTGGGGTTATCGGCATTTTATCATTTTCACCTTGCACCATCAATTTGGCAGATGCACACCTTCAAATAGGCGCTGTTTTTACCCCGCTTCTTTGGGCAAAATTTGCTGTTAAACAAACCGGGCTATACCAAAAATGGTTAAACGGCGCTACTATATTTGACCCCACTATGGGCGAAGGTAATTTGCTGGCTGCCCTCATAGAAACCGGTTTAGATGAAGGTAAAAAGCTGTGCCAACTGCCTACCCGATGTCTTTTTGGAAACGAATTAAACACCCAATTCTACACCCAAGCGCTTTGCAAGTTTAACCAACAATACGGCTTGCAAATGGAAACCAATTTTACCAATCACGATTTCCTAACGCTGCCCGCCCACCGGTTTGACCTCATTTTTGGCAACCCGCCTTGGCAAAATTTTGCCGATTTGCCCCAATCTTACAAGCAAAAAGTAAAGCCTTTTTTTTTACGCTATCATTTAGCGCCCAATGCTCATAACCTGCTGCTGGGTAATAGCCGCATAGATATTGCCGCCCTTATAGTTCAACGGGCAATGCAAGATTTTTTACAACCAAACGGCGAAGCCGTCTTTTTTTTGCCACTTTCGCTTTTGCTCAATGACGGGGCTAACAGGTACTTTAGAACTTTTAGCATAGATGATGGCAATTATGCCTTAGAAACCGTTTACGATTTTAACGATACCCCTGTTTTTACCGGAATTCATACCCGATACTGCCTTTGTTGGTTTGTCCGAAACAAAAAAACACGTTATCCCATACCTTATTATATAGCGCAATCGGGCAACTTTACAAAACACCTTGCACAGCCATTGTTTCACCCTTCAAATCCTTTAAGCATATTGGAACATCGGGAAGAAAATTTTGCCGATTCTCGACCGCTCATCACCCTAAAAAAAGAATCCTGCCCGCGTCAAGGTATCAATACCGGCGGAGCTAACCATGTTTTTTTCTTCGATTCTTGCGAGCCTTTGGGCAACGGATTGGTTAAAGTGGCTAATAAGTTTCAGAAGCAGGTAACTTTGCCCGATACTTTAGTATATCCGCTCATAACCGGCGCTAATTTTTCTCAACCCAATATGCAGCCTGCCAAGTGGGTTTTTTTGCCCTACTGCCAAAATGGTAAACCCCTTACCCCCCAACAGCTCAAAGACCTGCCAACCGCCTACAACTACCTAAACCTGCACAAAAACCTACTCCAAAACCGAAAGGGTGTGCTGCTCAATGCCCTACTCAAACGAGGCTACTGGTGGGCGCTGCTGGGGGTGGGGGCATATAATTTTTACCCCTACAAAATTGTTTGGCAGGCATACGGCAAAACTACTTTTAAGCCAAAACTGTTTATTGGCAGTTGGCAGGCAAATCAAGCCCTGCAAGCCTATATACCGGTGCAATCTGAACCCGATGCCCTTTCGGTTTTGCATCAGTTAACCAACAAAAAAATAGAGCAGTACCTGCTTTCGCAAAAAATGCAGGGCACCATGAACTGGGCGCAACCGGGTAAAATTAAAAAACTGAGCCTATTGATTTGACCTTGCATACGCAAGAATTTAATTTTATTGTAACCAACTGCTAATTATCCACTATCATAAATAGCAACCAGCCTGTGGGAAGAATTATAGCCATAGATTTTGGGCTTAAACGCACCGGAATAGCCGCTACCGACATCCTAAAAATAACCGCAAACGGACTTACTACCCTCTATACAGAGGAAGTTATCCCTTTTTTAGAAAAATACCTCAGCCAAGAAACCGTTGACACCATAGTAGTAGGCGAAGCCACCCATGCCGATGGCAACCCTACCCACATAACCCAGCCCGCCAACGAGTTTGTGCTGCAACTGCAAAAAAAATTTCCCCACATACCCATTGAGCGCGAAGACGAAACCTACACCTCCAAAATGGCTATGCAAACCCTGCACACACTGGGTGTAAGCAAAAAGAAAAAACAAGACAAAAAACTGCTCGATAAAATCAGCGCAACCATTATTCTGCAATCTTATTTGTATAGGAAGGGCATTTGGTAGTCCGTAGCATTACCAAAATCCTAACCAAATTTGCTATTTTTGCACCTTGTTTCCCACATCGGGCAAACTTTTTTTCGGGCAGCAGTTGTTATGTTTGCTTTCGTTCCCTTTTTCGGAATTTTTGTAACTTTTACCCATTTCAATCATTCACTCTACCATAAATTATGATTTTACCCATTGTTGCCTACGGCGACCCGGTACTGCGCCAAACCTGTACCGATATTGCGCTCGATTATCCCGATTTGCAAAACCTCATTAACAACATGTTTGAAACCATGTACAATGCCCGCGGCGTAGGGTTGGCTGCACCCCAGATAGGTTTGCCCATTCGCTTGTTTATTATCGATACCCTGCAATTAGTAAACGAACCCGATGAAGATTACGACGATGCCGATGACGACGAAATTAAAAATAACCAACCCATGAAAAAGGTGTTTTTAAATGCCCGAATTACTGAAAAAAACGGCAAACAAATACCTTATTCCGAAGGTTGCCTAAGTATTCCCGGCATACGAGAACAAGTGAAACGAACTGAAACCGTTACCCTCTCCTACACCGATGAGCAGTTTAACACCCATACCGATACCTTTACCGGTCTTACCGCACGCGTTATTTTGCACGAGTATGACCACATAGAAGGCATCCTCTTTACAGACCACCTCTCGCCCCTCAAAAAACAACTCATCAAAAAACGTTTGGAACGCATCAGCAAGGGCGAAACCAATGCAGAATATCGAATGAAATTTCCACTAATAGGCAAAAAACGCTAAATTTTTAGAAAATTTCTTCACCCTTTTCTTTCATACCATTAACCCTAAGCACAAAAAACAGCATGGATCGCAACAATTATATCAGCATAGAAAAACAAAACGGAGTAGCCACCATTTGGTTAGATAAAAAAGACGACAAACAAAACATTATCTCGCCCGAACTCATCGGGTTGTTCGATTTGGTGTTTGCAGAGCTGGCTGCTGATGATGAGGTAAAGGCAGTAGTCATTACCAGTCGGAAAAAAGATTTTATTGCCGGCGCCGACATTAAAGCCTTTAAAGCCGAAAAACCCGGCGATTTTCAGCCCATTTCGCGCAAGGGGCATGAAATTATGAACCGCATAGAGCGCTCGCCCAAGCCCATAGTGGCTGCCATTAGCGGCACTTGTTACGGTTTGGGGGTTGAAATGTCGTTGGCTTGCCATGCCCGCATTGTTTCTGATGACCGCAGCACTAAGCTCGCCCTGCCCGAAGTAAAATTAGGCTTGCTGCCCGGAGGCGGCGGTACACAGCGCTTACCCCGCCTCATAGGCATACAAAAAGCATTAGATATGATGCTAACCGGTAAAAATATTTACCCCTACCAAGCCCTTAAAATGGGTTTGGCAGATGCCGTAGTAAACAAAAACAAACTCCACCAAGCCGCCTGCCACCTTGCCCTGCAATTGGCAGCTAAACCCCATACTTACCACAAAGACAAACGCACATTTACCGAAAAAGCCCTTGAAGGTAACCCCCTTGGCAGAAAACTCATTTTTAGCCAAGCCCGAAAAACAGTGCAACGCCTTACCCAAGGCAACTACCCAGCCCCGTTTGAAATTATCAACTGTGTAGAAATAGGCATGAGCCAAGGCTTGGAAGCCGGTTATGCCGCCGAAGTAGAACGATTTGAACAGCTCATTTTAAGCCCTGAAAGCAAGCAACTCATCAACATCTTTTTTCTGATGTCGGAAAAAAAGAAAAACCCGATGACAGACTTAGTGCGTCCGGTAAATACTATTGCCATGCTGGGCGCCGGTTTTATGGGTGCCGGTATTGCTGAGGTAAGCATTACCAACAACATGAACGTACTGCTCAAAGACATAAAGCCCGAAACCCTTGCCGCCGCCCAAAAAAGTATTTGGGAAACGTTTAGCAAAAGGGTAAAACGCCGTGCCATGAGCAAAGTAGAGGCTATACAAACCCTCAACAAAATTACCCCGCAATTAGACTACACCAATTTTACCCGCGCCGATGTAATCATTGAAGCTGTTTTTGAAGACCTTAACCTCAAACAACGCATACTTGCCGACTGCGAAGCCAACGCCCGACCCGATACCATTTTTGCCAGTAATACCTCTGCACTCCCAATTTCGGAAATAGCCAAAAACGCTAAACGCCCCGAGTTGGTTATCGGAATGCACTATTTTTCGCCCGTGCCCAAAATGCCTTTGTTAGAAATAGTAAAAACCCCGCAAACTGCCGATTGGGTAGTGGCTACCTGCCTCCAAGTGGGCATCAACCAAGGTAAAACCTGCATAGTGGTTAAAGACGGACCGGGTTTTTACACCACCCGCATTTTAGCCCCTTTCCTCAACGAAGCACTGCTCCTGCTTGAAGAAGGCGCTACCATAGATCAGTTAGACTCCCAAATGAAACAGTTTGGCTACCCCGTTGGTCCGGTTGCCCTAATGGACGAGGTGGGCATAGATGTAGGCGCACATATTATGAGCGGCGATTTGATGAAAGCCTTTATCAGCCAGCGCAAAGGACTTAAAATTAGCGAGGCGCTCCTGTTTATGCACAAAGACGGCTACCACGGACGCAAAAACCGAAAAGGATTTTACCTCTACGACCCCAAAACCGGACGCAAAGTAAAAGGTAAGATAAACACCGCCGTTTATGACTATTTTGGCGGCACTCAAACCCGCCGTCCGTTTAAACCTGCCGATATACAACAACGCATGGCAATGGCTATGGTAAACGAAGCCGCCTTGTGCTTGCAAGAAGGCATTGTAGAGTCGCCCCTTGATGGCGATGTAGGCGCTGTTTTCGGGCTGGGTTTTCCGCCTTTCCGCGGCGGTCCGTTCCGCTTTACGGATAGCTTTGGCGTGGATAATGTGGTAAAAGTAATGCAAAAACTCCAAGCCGAACACGGCGACCGCTTTACCCCCGCACCCATTTTATTGGAATACGCCGCACAGGGCGAAAAATTTTATCCATAAACCCACTATCGGGCAATACGTTTAGTACGTTTTATGGATTATACACCCTTATCGGCGGTCATTATCACCTATAACGAAGCAAACCATATTGGAGCATGTATAACCTCCTTACAAGGCATTGCCGATGAAATAGTGGTAGTGGATTCCTTTTCTACCGATGCCACACCCGATATTTGCCGGCAAATGCAGGTGAGGTTTATACAACACCCCTTTGAAGGCTACGTAGAACAAAAAAACTTCGCCCTTTGGCAGGCAAAACACCATTTTATCCTGTCGGTAGATGCCGATGAGCAGCTATCGGAAGAGCTGAGACAGAGCATTTTGGCGGTAAAACAACATAAACAATACGATGCCTACTACTGCAACCGCCTCAATAACTACTGCGGCAAGTGGATACGCCACGGCGCTTGGTATCCCGACCGCAAAATACGCATTTGGAACAGACAAATAGGCAAATGGGGCGGCAATAACCCACACGACAAGGTAATATTGCAAGCAGGAGTAAAAACCGGTAAACTACATGGTGATTTGCTCCACTACACCGTAACCTCTATAGCCCGACACATTGGGCAGATAAACAAATTTACCGGTATTAGGGCAGAGGATATGTACAAAAGAGGGGTAAAGCCCGGCTTTTATCACCTTTACCTGAAACCGATGGTCAGTTTTATCAAATCGTATTTGCTCAAACTGGGGTTTTTAGACGGGTATTACGGTTTTGTCATCAGCCTTAACTCGGCTTATGCTGTTTTTTTGCGGTACGCCAAACTAAAAGAACTGTGGCACAAAACCCCATGAGCCTTCGCATCATACACCTTGCTACTGCACGCACCTGGCGTGGCGGTGAGCAGCAAGTAGCCTACCTTGCCGGCGAGTTGAGCCGGTATGAGCAGGTAGAGCAGTGTATTGTATGCACCCGCCACTCGGCTATGCACCGCTATTGTTTAGAGCAAAAACTCCCCCATGTTGCGCTGCGCAAAGGGTTTAGTTTTAACCTTTGGTTTGCATACCAACTCAAAAAAACTTGTTGTCAATTTAAAGCCAACCTGCTACACTTGCACGACCCCCACGCCCATCAGTTTGGCGTATTGGCTGCCGATGTTTTTGGCAATAAAACGCCCATGGTTCTTGCAAGGCGGGTAGATTACCCCATAAAAAACAACGCATATACCCTATACAAGTACAACCACCCCCTTATTGAGCGCATTGTTTGCGTATCGGAGGCGGTAAAACAGGTAATGCTGTCGGTAGTGAAAAATCCCAATAAGTTGGTACGCATTTACAGCGGTATTGATTTAGAACGCTACCACCCGCAAAAAACCGGCGGCATTTTGCGCAGCGAGTTTAACCTTAGTCCCGATGAAATTATCATTGGCAACACCGGCGCATTAAGTCCGCAAAAAGACTACTATACCTTTTTAAATACTGCCCGGCAACTGTTAGATGCGGGGGTAAAAGCCCGTTTTTTCATCATTGGGCAGGGAGAGCAGGAAAAAGAGTTGAAACGGTATGCTAATGAAAAAGGACTGTCGGGAAAGGTGATTTTTACCGGCTTTCGCACCGATATACCCGATATATTGCCTAATTTTGACTTGTTCCTCAGCACCTCTGTTGCTGAGGGGTTGGGCACATCGGTAGCGGCGGCTATGGCATGTGGCATTCCGGTAGTAGCCACCCAATCGGGCGGCGTAACCGAAATGGTAGTGCACCAAAAAACGGGTTTGGTAGCGCCTGTTGGCAACAGCGCCCAACTTGCCCAATTGGTATTGAGCCTTTTACATCAGCCCCAACTTGCCACCCAACTCAGTAGGGCAGGGGTAGAGCATATACAGCAGTTTTCTAAACAAAATACGGCGCAGCACACTTACCGGCTTTATCGGGAAATTTTGAGCAATGACAATTAAAGCCCCAAAGAGCAGGTTAGTTATTTATTAAAGCATCAGTTTTGGGTAAACTTAAAACATGCACAAAAAAAACGGCAACCCCCAAAAAAAGGGCTGCCGTTTTGCAATGTTGTTAAAACATTGTTTATGTTTAACAATCTTGTTCTGCTGAATAAGGCTGTTCTACCACAGTAATTTTACCCGG
The DNA here is from genome assembly GCA_002345145.1 of Bacteroidetes bacterium UBA2322. Taxonomy (GTDB): domain Bacteria; phylum Bacteroidota; class Bacteroidia; order Chitinophagales; family UBA2359; genus UBA2359. Next base: position 7,272 of record DDVC01000088.1, on the reverse strand, counting down.
ACAACCGGCACCACGATGGCAAGAAGTGAACATGCCACCTACAAAAACAAGGGTAAACGCAATAAGTACAAATTGCTTTACAAAAGACTGTTTCATTTTGCTGAAGATATTGATGGTTAAAAATCTGTTTAAGTAACGAGTAATTTGGGTTCTCTATTATGTAAAACACCCAAATAATGGGTTAAGTTGGATAAAAAACGGGTAAAAAGGTATTTTTTAGCTTACTTTGCACCCTAAAAGCACCATACATGTACCAAAACCTCCATTTCATTGCTATCGGGGGCAGTGTTATGCACCAACTTGCTATTGCCATGCACCAACAAGGTGTAGCAGTGAGTGGTTCTGATGACGCTATATTTGACCCTGCCCGAACCAATTTGTTTAATGAAGGTTTGCTTCCCGATGAATTTGGTTGGTTTCCCAACAAAATTACCGCCCAAACCGATGCAGTTATACTGGGTATGCATGCCCGAAAAGACAACCCCGAACTGCTTAGGGCACAGCAATTGGGGGTGCCGGTGTTACCTTATCCGGAGTTTATTTACCAACACACTGCTGCTAAAAAAAGAGTGGTTATAGCCGGTAGTCATGGTAAAACTACCATTACGGCTATGGTTATGCACGTACTGCGGCACTGCGGGTATGCGTTTGACTATTTGGTAGGCGCTGCCGTATCGGGTTTTAACCAATCAGTTGCCCTAACTGCTTATGCACCAATCATTGTAATAGAGGGCGATGAGTATTTAGCATCTCCTATTCACCCTCTACCTAAATTTTTGTACTACAAACCACATATAGCATTGTTGAGCGGCATTGCATGGGACCACATCAATGTTTTCCCAACGTTTAATGAATACGTGCAGCAATTTGAGCAGTTTGTTGCCACCATACAACCCGGCGGCTCGTTAGTGTATTATGCAGGAGATGGCTTGCTCAGTCAAATTGCTGCCACTTGTGCAGGGGTAACTCTGCTACCCTATCAAACGCCCAATTATGAGGTGGTAAACCACACATGGCGTTTACGGCAGCACAACCAATTATATCCGCTCCAAATTTTTGGGGAGCATAACCTTCAAAACCTCATGGGCGCAAAATTAGTTTGCAACCAATTAGGCATACCCGATGAGCAGTTTATGCAAGCCATTCAACTGTTTACCGGCGCTGCCCGAAGGTTAGAACTGTTGGCAAAATCTGCCAATTGCTCGGTTTACAAAGATTTTGCCCATGCCCCGTCAAAAGCCCTTGCTACTACCCGCGCCCTTAAACAAATGTATCCGGCACATAAACTGATTGCCTGTTTAGAACTGCATACTTATAGTAGTTTAAGCGCTCATTTTTTAAACCAATATGCCCATACACTCAATGAGGCAGACGAAGCGCTTGTTTTTTATGACCCACAAGCCCTTGCTATAAAAAAACTGCCTCCGGTAAGCAAACAAGATATTGAACACAGTTTTAACCACCCCAACCTAACCGTTTTTACCCAACCTACACACTTAGAAAACTACTTGCTTAATCAGTCTTATAACCAAACCAACCTACTTTTAATGAGTTCGGGCAATTTTGGCGGTATAAACCTCAATAAGATTGCTAATTTTGCAACTTCTTAGCATTTTATCTTCGGAATTTTGTGCCATCGGGTTTTTGGCATCATTCACCATTCTTTAAACAATTGCGTATGCTTATCCTATCTAAACCATTGGCTTTTTTCGACATTGAAACTACCGGCGTAAATTTAGCTACCGACCGTATTGTGGAAATAAGCATCTTAAAAATTTTGCCCGATGGCTCTAAGATAGAAAAAACCTATCGGGTAAATCCTACTATACCTATACCCGCGCAGGCATCAGAAATTCATCACATTTATGACGAAGATGTGAAAAACGAACCCACCTTTGCCCAAGTGGCACACGAAATTTTTAACCTGCTGCATGATGCCGACATTGCCGGGTACAACTCTAACCAGTTTGATGTGCCTATTTTAATGGAAGAATTTTTGCGCGTGAACATCGATTTTAGAAACCCAAACCGAAAATTTGTGGACGTTTTTAGGATTTTTCAGAAAATGGAACGCCGCGATTTAGCCGCCGCCTATAAATTTTACTGCAACAAAGAACTGGAAAATGCCCACAGCGCACAAGCCGATGTAAGAGCTACCTACGAAATTCTCATTGGGCAATTACAGCTCTATAAAGATTCATTACACCCTAATATAGACCATCTGCACGAGTTTTCGTCTGACCAGTCTTTTGTTGATTCGGGCAGAAGGCTTATTAATGATAACGGAACCATTAAATTTAACTTTGGTAAACACAAAGGAAAATCGGTGGAAGACGTTTTTAAAGACGAGCCGCAATACTACGACTGGATTATGAAAAGCGACTTTTTGCAAGATACCAAGCAAAAGGTCAAAGAAATTAAAGATGCCTTAAAAGCTAAATCGGGTAAGTAAGGCAGCATTGGCAAAGCCCCCACTGATGCTCCTATTTTGTAAGAAACTAACCACAACTATTACCAATCTCGTACATTTTTTGTTATAGCATTACTCACTTTTCTCCCCCGAACCCACTTACGCTCTCGTGTCTGATAGCATTGTACTCATACCCACCTACAACGAAAAAGAAAACATTGCCGCTATGGTAGAAAAAGTGTTTTCGCTTGCCAAAGAATTTCATCTTTTGGTAATAGACGACAATTCTCCCGATGGTACTGCCGGTATTGTAAAACAACTCATTGCAGAAAAATACGAGAGTAAACTTTTTCTGGAGGAGCGACAAGGTAAATTAGGCTTGGGTACGGCTTATATTCATGGTTTTAAATGGGCGCTGGCAAGACAGTACGAATATATTTTTGAAATGGATGCCGATTTTTCGCATAATCCCGATGACTTGATGCGCCTTTACCACACCTGCGCACACCAAAACGCCGATATTGCCATTGGTTCAAGATATGTAAAAGGAGGCAGCGTAGCCAACTGGCCGCTCGACCGCATTTTGTTATCGTGGTTTGCTTCTTTATATGTGCGGCTCATTACCTGGATGCCTGTATATGATACCACCGCCGGTTTTGTATGCTACCGCCGAAAAGTATTAGAAACGCTTAACCTTAGTAAAATTCGTTCCATAGGTTACGGCTTTCAGATAGAAATGAAATTTGCCTCGTGGAAATTGGGTTTTAAACTCAAAGAAATACCCATTACCTTTGCCGACAGAATGTACGGCGTTTCTAAAATGAGCAGCAGCATTTTTAAGGAAGCTGCCCTTGGCGTGATTAAAATGAAATGGCAAAGTTTTTTTAAAAACTATGCCCAATTGCAGAATGGTAGTGGTTAGTGGTTTGTCGGTAATTGGTAAACTCAAAACTCAAAACTCCTAACTCACAACTCAAAACTCAAAACTCACAACTCAAAACTCTTTTTTTACCACCTTTTTTACTATATCATGAGCATTATTATTGACATTAAAGCCCGACAAATTTTAGACTCACGCGGTAATCCTACCGTAGAGGTGGACGTTATTACCGAAAACGGCATCATTGGTAGAGCCGCCGTGCCAAGCGGCGCATCTACCGGTAAGCACGAAGCTGTAGAACTGCGCGACAACGACCCCGAAGCCTTTTTGGGCAAGGGTGTACTTACCGCCGTTGAAAATGTAAACATCTTGTTTAACGAGCTGGAAGGGGTGAGCGTTTTTGACCAAGCTTACATAGATGAGGTAATGTGCGAAACAGACGGCACCGAAAACAAAAGTAAAATGGGAGCCAATGCCATTTTAGCCGTATCTATGGCAGTAGCAAAAGCCGCCGCACAAGAAACCAAACAACCCCTGTATCGCTACTTGGGCGGGGTAAATGCCTGCACACTGCCCATTCCGCTCATGAACATACTTAATGGCGGCGCTCATGCCGATAACAGCATTGATTTTCAGGAGTTTATGATTGTGCCCCTCAATGCCGAGTTTTTCTCCGATGCCTTGCAAATGGGCGTAGAGGTGTTTCACCACCTTAAAAAACTGCTGCACAAAAAAGGCTACTCTACCAACGTGGGCGATGAGGGCGGTTTTGCACCCAATATCCAATCAAACACCGAAGCCATTGAAATTGTGTTGCAAGCAATAGAAAAAGCCGGCTACCGACCCGGCGAAGATATTGCCATTGCACTTGACCCCGCCGTGTCTGAACTATACGAAGAAGAAAGTGGCTTGTATGTATTTAAAAAATCAACCGGCGACAAACTTACCCCGCACGAAATGGTGCAATACTGGGCTGAATGGTGCCAAAAATATCCCATCGTTTCTATAGAAGACGGCATGGCAGAAGACGACTGGGACGGCTGGGCTAAACTTACCGAAGCCATTGGCGATAAAGTGCAATTGGTAGGTGATGACCTTTTTGTAACCAATATAAACCGACTGAGCGAAGGCATCAGCAAAGAAATTGCCAACGCCATTTTGATAAAGGTAAACCAAATAGGCTCGCTTACCGAAACCTTTAACTGTGTGCGCACCGCTACCCGATACGGTTACAACAGCATCATCAGCCACCGCTCTGGCGAAACCGAAGATACCACCATTGCCGATATTGCCGTAGCGCTCAACACCGGTCAAATTAAAACCGGCTCCGCCTCACGCTCCGACCGTATTGCCAAATACAACCAACTCCTGCGCATAGAAGAAGAACTGGGCAATAGCGCCTACTTCCCCGGCAGATATTACCGGTTTGTGTAACCCAATTTATGCCCTTACTGTAAAACATCGGATACCAAGGTTGGCTATCCGATGTTTTTGTATTTATCTCGATTTGTTCGTTTGAAGGTGAGTTGGGTAATTTTTACCCCTATGTAAACGTTAGTAGGCAAATTTGTTTTTCGGGGCAGTTTTGAGTTTTTCATTAAACAAAAATAATACACTTTTTTATTTACCCTATTTAAACACTAAAAACCTTATCCTTTATCCAATGAAAATAACCTACTGTTTTGCTTTGTTGAGCCTGTTAGTGTTTAGCCTTTTAAACAGCCATGCCCAAACCGACATGCTCGTATCTGCCCGACCCGATACGTTTAGGGTGGAAGTCTTTAATAAAAACAACATAGAAAAAATATCGAACGAAATTTTGCAGGAAAACAGAAAACTTTCCGAAAGGCTTTCAACGCTGGAACGCGATGCCATTAACCGAAACGACATAACTACTATACTCAGCAATGCCAATAAGGAAAAATACCGGTCATCGGTAAATAATCTTTCTAACAGATACAGAGCCGGCGAGCAGGTTATTAACCACATTATTAAAGAAACCAACCAGTTTAACCTTTCGTTTAGCCAGTTGCTGCTGCAAAATGAGTTTGCAAACCTTGCCGACCCTACTAACTATGCCGATTTTAACCGCTCCGTAAACCAAGCCATAGAAACCCTGGGCGAGCGCAAATTAGGTATGTTTACCAGTCTGTTTAATATTGATGAGCTAAAACAGCTTACCCCGGTTATGGCAAACCCCATTATTTCTACCAGTTTTTCAATGGTTTCTTTCTTTTTGGCAAGTTACCATAAAAAGGAGCGCATGCGTACCGATAACTTTAACCGGCTTACCTGTATTTTAGATTATACTAATCAGGTAAAAACCGATTACCAGATTGTAGCATCGGGTTTGCGCAACCTCAATGCCCGCCTTGATGCTTTCAGAGATGCTTCCCGAAATTTCTTTTCCGAGTATTTGGAAGCCATTGAATATGCCGGCGGTTACGAAAAGTACATCAGAGACCGAAACACCCTTTCTTTTGATTTTATGCAGCAGCAACGACAACGCTACTTTAACTCCCTGCTTACCAATGTGGACAAAATAGGCATTACCAATTTTGAAACCGACCAAGATGATAATGTGCAGTTTTATGTGGAGCAAGTAAAGTTTTACCTTAATGAATATGAGCTAATTCTGCTCGAAATTAACGACTTTATAGGGCTGTACGAAAAATTTGTTGAAAAACAACGCCAAATGAATGCCGATGTTTGCTCCGTTGTATCGCGCGATAATGCCAATATCTTCAGCCATATTCAGCGCACATTGGGCACGGTAAAGTACAATTTTAATATCGTTTACCAAGAAAACCGCATAGATAAAAACACCAAGCGCATTTTGTTTGGCTTTTAACCAACCTTTTACCATGCTCATAAGGTTTAATGCTTTTACTGTACCGGAAGGCATGTACTAAACAATCATGCCCTATCAGCCAATAACTGCCCATGTTAGACATTATTCAAGACGACGACTACCTTATTGCCATTAACAAACCGGCGGGTTTAATGCCGGTGGCTCCGCCACCCCCGCCCAAAGAAGCCGCCAAAGCGCCTAAACCCGTAACCTTAGAAGACGAGGTAAAAAAATACCTTGCCAAGCGCTATAAACTGCCCAATGCAGATGCCATTTACCTTTCGGCTATTACCTACCCCGATACCGAAACCTCCGGCGTAGCCTTGTTTGCCAAAACTACCTCCGCTGCCCGATTTTTGAAAACGGGCTTAGAAAAACGCTCCTTTAACTTTCAATTTTGGGCTCTTACCGCCAGCCGCCCTAAATTAGAACAGGGTAATTTGGTACACTACCTGCGCTATGCTTACGCCCAAGATGCCATGCAAGTTTTTACCAACAACCAACCCGGCACCCAAAAAGCAACGTTGCGCTATGAACTGCTTGCCGCCTTGGGCAATAGCAATTTGTTGGTCATTAACTCCCATACCAACATTCCCCAGCAAGTACGCGCTCAGCTTGCCCGTATTGGTTGCCCCGCACGTGGCGACAAAAAATACGGCGATACCAAAACTGCCGCAGCTAAAATTGTTTTTGTGCATTTGCGTACCCTCAGTTTTGTGCATCCACACAATAGCCAACCCGTTACCCTTTACGCCTACGTAAACGACCGAGAGCAGCTGTGGCGTACCTTTGCCCATTTTGACGAGTAACAACCGGCGCGTTAGGGCATATTGCCGCGCACAAACTCCCACAATACCACCCCCACACTCACGGCTATATTGAGCGAGTGTTTAACCCCCAATTGCGGTATTTCTACGCACTCATCGGCAAGAGCCATTACCGCCTCGCTTACGCCCTCTACCTCGTGCCCAAACACAAGGGCATAACGCTGTTGGGTTGTATCGGGCATAAACCGGTGTAGAGGCACACTTGCATCGGCTTGCTCTATGGCTATTATGGTATAACCTTCGGATTTAAGATGTTGCACCGCATCGGTAGTATAGATCGGAAGAGAGTCGTGTAGGGTAAGAG
>DDVC01000201.1:4056-4912 GCA_002345145.1 Bacteroidetes bacterium UBA2322 | reverse complement strand
CAGATTTTCTATCACCCTTTTGTTGCGCTCTATGGTAATGTCGCTGATTTTTTTGTATCCTGCTTTGTAGGCTTCGCTACTGGGGTCTGTTGCTTCGGGAATTTGGACTAAGATAAATTTTCTATTTCCGTCATCTTCTTTGTTTAGTTCAAATACTGCTTGACCTGTTGAGCCAGAACCTCCGAAGAAATCAAGAATGATGCTTTCTTCACTTTCATCAAAATTATGTGCAAGTGCTAAATTTATAATCCGCTTTATTAATCGGGATGGTTTAGGGTAAGAAAAAATGTCTTTGCCAACAAGCTCGTTAACCTCCTTAGTTCCTTCGTCACCAGTTCCAACATCTTGAAATTTCCATAGGTTTACTGGAGCTAAATCTTCAGGTAATTCAGATAAAAACCGTTTAATTCTTGGAAATTTTTGAGTTCCATCCTTTCCCCAATAAAACCTATTATCGGCACTTAATTCATCATATTTTTCTTTACTGAACTTCCAAGCATTTGTAGGGTGTTCGACTTCTTCGTTTGTAAAGGGATTGGTTATTTTATAAGCAAGATTAGGTCTTTGGTCTTTAGTTCTTTGACTTGCAAATGAAACGCTTGTCCAATTTCCTCTTGGGTCGTTATCAGGGTTTGAGTATATTCCATTATTTTCTTCACTTCTTGGCTCTCTTAAAATTTGAACTTCTTCTGATTTTCTATACAAAATAATGTGGTCAATTACGGAAGCCATTAATCTTGCATCATTATTTCTGCCATATCTTTTTTCCCAAATGATGTCACTGATAAAGTTTTCTTCGCCAAATACTTCATCACATATTTTTCTCAAATGGTGAACTTCATTATCATCAATTGAA
>DDVC01000201.1:3498-3689 GCA_002345145.1 Bacteroidetes bacterium UBA2322 | reverse complement strand
CTTTTCCGGTGTTGTAGGGTGGGTCAATGTAAATACACTTTACTTTTTCCCTGTATGCTGTGCTCAGTAGTTTCAGCACTTCTAAATTTTCACCTTCAATAATCAGGTTTTCGGTTTCTGTTGGATTAACACTTCTTTTTTCTTCAAAAATTAATGTGGCATTGCTTGGCGAAAAGGCGTTGCGTTTGGCT
>DDVC01000201.1:0-3302 GCA_002345145.1 Bacteroidetes bacterium UBA2322 | reverse complement strand
ATCATGCTGATGGCTTGCTCGGCGAAAAGGCGTTGCGTTTGGCTGCACTTTTACCAAACCACCTAAATTCGTAGCGTTCCGTTTCGCTTACGCTTTCGGGGTCAACTACTTTTTTGAGTTCATTGATGTTCAACTTGCCTTCGTTGGTAAAAAGGTTGGGAAATAGTTGCTTCAAAGTTTCCAAACGCTCTTTGTTCCAGTCGTTGCTCAATGGCATGTAATCGTTAATGTTTTCCATTTCTTTATTTTTTAGCACCCAGATTTCGCTGATAGGCGCTGATTTAAGTCTGCGAAAATTTGCATTATCTGCGGGAGTTTACAAACCATTTACTTTTCTAAAAATTCCGTTATTTATCTGAGCTACATTAAAATTGACCAGGATTCCGAGTTTTAAACCGGTAATTTTTAAATAGGTCAATACTTGTTTGTGATGCACTTCAGCTAAATTTTCTACTGATTTTACTTCAATGATGACAATATCATTCACCAATAAATCCAGTCTAAAGCCCAAGTCCATTTTTATTGTTTTATAGTGAACAGGCAATGGAACTTCTCTTCTTACATTCAGTCCTTTTTCTGTCAACTCATATTCAAGAGCTGCAACATAAACAGACTCCAATAGACCTGCACCCAAAGTGTTATATACCTCATATATACCCCCCCGAATGATATAAGATATTTCGTTTTCGTTCATTGTTCAATTATTGAATTAATGGTTTTGGTAGCTTCTGTTTTAAAGTAGCTGTATTCTAGTTCAGCTTGTAACTATCATAAGGTGTTAGGCGGTAAACCAAATTTTTCAATACTTTGTGTGTAGCTGAATAACGAAGTTTGTATAATGGTTTGAGTTTGGCAATTTGTTTAATGGAGTTTTCCGTGTCCATTCCTTCCTGTGGCTCGTCCATTATGATAATCGGGTTTGTTTTTCCGATTGCATCAATGAAAGGAATGTTTGCAAACAAATCTTCTCTTTGTGCCTGATTTAAAATTTTGTCTTCCGAATTGAACGAAGCAAGTGTCATTACCATAACTTGCGGATGCTGTTCTTCAATAAAGTTGGTTACTTTATTCAATCGCTTACTGTCGTACTCAAATGCTTTGGGAGTGAAGCCGTAAATATTTTCAAGTTGCTTGTCAAATATTTTAAAGGCACTTAAAACACCTTGACGGATAGCAACCGAAGGAACTAAGATGATGAACTTGGTAAATCCGTAATGTTTGAATAGTTCATAAATGGTTTTGATGTAAACGAGTGTTTTACCCGTTCCCGTTTCCATTTCAATACAAAGGTCGTTGTCTGCCGAAAGTTTGGCGGTTTGTTCGTCAATACCGTTTTCAGCCAAAACACCTTTAATGTTGTCTTTAATTTGCTCTACCATAAGTTTGCAAACATTAGAGCGGATGCCTTCAATACAAGCATTGTCAAAAGTGTTTTTCTCAGTTCCGTCAAACACTTTTACCACCAATTGAACGGCAATGTCCTGATATTTTAAACTCTCTAATTGTAATTTCATTACTTTTTACCGTTCTTCTTGGTTAAGCATTTTATAAAACCGGCAAATAACCGCCATTTTTCAAAAGCCTGCAAGCGTGTTTAGGCATGGTTTACCTCTTCGCCAAAGGTTAGGAGGTTGTGGTTATTGTCAATAACAGAAAATTCCTTTTGCCCCCATGGTTTTTCCTGTAAATGCCCCTTTTCCGGAAACACCACCAGCGGATTGGCTTTTAGTTGCTCATATAACAACCCTATGTTTTCTACCCGCACATAACACATGCCGTAGTTATCGGGTAAACTTAAATCGGGATATAAAAAGAGGTGTATTTCGGCTTGGTCTTTGGTAAACAAGAGGTATTCATTGGCATAATTGTTTAAAACAGCAAAACCCAGCGCCTCTGTGTAGTAGCACAGCGTGGCTTGGGCATCTTTCATGGGCAGTCGCGGTATGGCAGGGTGTAAGTTGTAGGGCATGAAAATGGTTATTTACCAATAACAATACAATTTGTTGGGGGGCACAAAGCTACATCTGCGGGTTGGTATTTTTACCGTTTATGAAATAAAAAAACAACCCGCTACCTCAGTTGTTCATAGCGTGCTGCCACTACACTGTTTGGCAAATCATCTTGTTTACGTTCAAAAAATCACTATCAAAACACAATAAAAGGTTGCGTTCCGTATCTTTGTAAGGCAATAATGTAGCAGCGCAGGTTGTTTGTTTGCAGGCAAGAGGGTAAATAGTTGCTCCTATTTTTAAACTAAACTATCATGCAAAGGTCAGTTATATGTGTATGCCTCAAAAATGCGTTGCAAAAACACATTTACCCAATGCTAAAAATCGTTTCACCTTAAAACCCTTTACCCCAAAATACCCCTAAAACGCACTTATGAAACCCTATATTTTCCTACTCGCCGGCTGGTTCTTGTTTTTAAGCTCTACCACTGCCACCCCCAACCGTAGCCCACTCACCAATACCACTGCATTAGAAGACCAGCTCGTTTGCCAGCTCTCTAACACCACTTTTCAGGTGGGCGAAAAAGCTACCTATACCGTTTATTACAACTGGACGGCGGTATGGATGAATGCCGGAAAAGCTACCTTTGAGCTAAAAACTGCCAACCTTAACGGCAAAACCGTTTACCACGTTGTTACAGAGGGCAGAACCCACCGCACGTTTGACTGGTTTTTTAAAGTGCGCGACCGCTACGAAACCTATATTGACCCCGCAACGCTAAAACCCCTCAAATTTGTGCGCGATGTAAACGAGGGCGGATTTACCATTAACCATCTTTACAGTTTTGACCATACCAAAAAGGAAGCCCTTATACACTACCACAAACGCAAGGGTAAAACGCAAATCCAAAATAAAACCGTACCCATAACGGCTTGTACCCAAGACCTGCTCTCTGCCGTGTATGCCGCCCGCTGTATTGATTACAGCAACATGAAAAAAGGCGATGTTTTTGAGGTGGAGCTGTTTTTAGACGGCGAAATTTACCCCATCCATGCCCGATACTTAGGCAAAGATGTTCTTAAAACCGATTTTGGCAAGTTCCGATGCGTAAAATTTGCCCCGCTTTTGTTGCAAGGTGATGTATTTAAAGGAGGCGAACACATGACCGTTTGGGTTACCGATGATGCCAATAGGCTACCTCTGTATATAGAGTCGCCCCTTTCGGTTGGTTCGGTAAAAGTATATCTTACCGATTTTAGCGGCTTGCGCAACCCTATGGATGCACAGGTAAAATAATCTTGTTTGTTGTAATAGATAGTAGGGACTGACAGCCATTCTCGCTATTAATGGGC
>DDVC01000164.1 GCA_002345145.1 Bacteroidetes bacterium UBA2322 | reverse complement strand
CTTTTTTTAGTGAACTCTTTGTTTACTACGCATATAGACGAAATTTTATTACCAACGGTTGGCTGGGGTTAGTGGTTAGGGTGTACTAAACTCATTTGTAATTCACTACTTTTCACCATTCACTACTTGAGCCTTTACTTTTCAATAATCGGCGCTAATCAGCAGCATCTGTATTGTTGGCGGGTTTTAGCTCATAGTATTTTGTGAGCCATGATTTGGGTACTAAAAGCAGGGTAATAACCTAACTAACGCAACAAAGTAAACCAATAAAGCAAAAAGGAACAAAACAACCCGATATAAATGTTTAACATTGAGCAGCTAACTTGTTTGGGAAACGCAAAAATTACACTTTACCTTAAAACCATGCCCACCCTACTCTCCAGTACCCTGCCCCCGCAATATATAGGCGATGCCACAGTTGTGTTGCCCATTTACCGATTGACTTTCCAAATACACCTTCGGTTTACTGTATTTGGCGAATTGCTGGAATACCACTGCCCTGAGTTAGAAATGCCCGAAGCGGCTCTGAGGCTTACCTTTGGTAAAGCCGGTATGCAGGTTATTAATGCCGAAATTAATTTTTTACCCTATAGGCTTACCTTTATGGCTTATATGCCCATCTTAGGCAAGTATTTGCCCAACCCATGGCAGCCCATTATGCAGCAATTACTGTGGCTCAGAGGGGGCTCTGTTCCTAAGTACTTACCCTACCCTAAATGTCAGCCGTTTACCCAACTCTTTGCAAGATGGCTTAAGCCGGCAAGAAAACAGTACGAAATGGAGTTGGTAAATGCCATTATCGGAAATAATATGGGCGCTTTAAAAAATAAGTATTATCCCAAATGGTTGTCTATGCCGGTATGGGTATATTTTCTGCAAGCCTCCAAAATGCCTTATTTGCGTTCTACTGCTGCTTATTACCTTAAATACACAAAAAATACATCTACAGTATTGCCTGTTTTAGCAAACGCTTTATACGACCAAAACAGAGATGTGCGGCAATGTGTGCTGGAAACCCTGCAAATTATAGGCAACCATAGTGTAGCTCCATTTGTAATAGACGCCCTAAATGACCCATTTTATTGGTTGCGTATTGCTGCTATAGAAGTATTGGCAAAAATAGCCGATACCCGCGCCATAGAACCACTCCTGCACTTGCTCAAAGACGATTATTACAAAGTGCGCCGCGCCGCCGTTACTGCTTTAGGTGCATTTGCCGATGCTCGTATAGTTGAGCCGTTGATACAAGTTTTGCTGAACGACCATGACACACAAGTAAGACAAACTACAGCTACAATACTGGGTACAATTGGCGATACCCGCGCTATTGAGCCATTAAAACAAATAACCACCCACAACAATCAGCAACTTAGAGCGTATGCCCTAACAGCGCTGGGGTGTTTTAAGCATTCAGATAGCACCGAGGTATTCATTGACGCCCTCAATAGTACACACAAATATACCCGCAGAGCCGCCGCAGATAGCCTTATAAAAATGGGCGCTGCCGCAGTAGAGCCCCTCATTATGGCTCTGAATTGCCAAGCCATTTTAACCCGACATTATGCTATATTGCTGCTTTCTGATTTAAATGACACCCGCGCCATACCTCACTTGCAACATCGGTTACAAGTAGAACAACACCCCCTTTGCAAAGAAGCTCTGCATGAAGCCATCCAAAAACTCCAATTTGCTTAATCCTATTGGGCAAACTGCGGGCGTAGCAATGCCCAAAACCGTTTTTAACGCGAGGGTGGAGTTATGAGCATACTCAAAGGCTTACCACAAAAGGATTTCAAACAGGTGGGGTGATATATTTCGATGCGCTGCACCTTTGCACAACCCAATACCTCAATTTATGGGTGTTGGTAGGTAACATACAAGGGCAAGGGGCAGCGCCCCGTAATCTTGGTAGAACAGCAACAAACTGTACTATTATCAGATGCAGCGCACCGAAATCTGTTACCCATTTTAACAAACACACTTAAACCTTATGTAGATTTTGCCCCACTATCGGGCGCTCATTTTAATTCCAACTTCACGTTACTTAATCCTTTTTTTTCAAAAATCTGTGTAAATCAGCCGCATCCGTGTTATCCGTGTGCTAATTACTGCCAGAGTGGGTGGTGGGTACTAAGAAATAGCAACTAATTTGCGCCTTTGCGTCTTTGCGTGAGATAATGTATTGTGCAAAATCTTACCAATTTAGTCTGCAAATACGCCATAAATTTGAATTGCAGACAGTACCTAAGTAGTTACTACCAAAGTAAGAAACCAAACAGCCCGATGTGCATCATTGCAAAAACGCCTACGGTTTTATAGCGGCTACTTTTTGGCGCATAAAGGCGGCGGTATAGGAGTGCGGGCATTGCAAAAGGTCATCGGGCAAGCCTTCAAACAACAATTGCCCGCCTTCATTGCCTCCATCGGGTCCAAGGTCTATTACCCAATCGGCACACTGCACAATATCTAAGTTGTGTTCTACCACCACTATGGTATGTCCGTTTTCGATAAGGGAGTTAAAAGACAGAAGGAGTTTGTTAATATCATTAAAATGCAAGCCGGTAGAAGGCTCATCAAAAATAAACAGCACGGGGTTGGGGGTTTTACCTTTGCCTAAGTAGGAGGCAAGTTTTACGCGCTGTGCTTCGCCGCCGCTGAGGGTGCTTGATGATTGCCCCAGTTTTACGTACCCCAATCCTACATCGGCAAGGGGCTGTAGTTTGGCGGCTACCTCTTTGTGGTTGGTAAAAAAAGCAAGGGCTTCATCAACGGTCATATCCAGCACATCAAAAATAGATTTTTCGTGATACTGCACGTCTAAGGTTTCTTGTTTAAAGCGTTTACCGTTGCAATCTTCGCATATAAGGCGCACATCGGCAAGAAACTGCATTTCTACTACGGTTTCACCTTCGCCCTCGCAGGCTTCGCAGCGTCCGCCCGGCACGTTAAAAGAAAAATGACCGGCGGTAAAACCGCGTATTTTTGCCAGCGGTTGTGCGGCAAACAGCTCCCGTATAGCATCAAATGCCTTAATGTAGGTAACCGGATTGGAGCGCGATGATTTACCGAGCGGGTTTTGGTCTATGAGTTCTATTTTGGTTATGCGGCTCACATTGCCGCTTAGTTTACCAAACATGCCCGGGGCATCGGTAGGTTCTTTAAGGTGTTGTTTTATGGCTCGGTACAAAATTTCTTTTACCAATGTAGTTTTGCCGGAGCCGCTAACCCCCGTAACTACGGTAAGGGCTTGGAGCGGAAAACGGGCGGTAATGTTTTTAAGGTTATGGTGTTGGGCATTTTCTACGGTAATAAACTCCTGTTTAACCCGTTTTTTTTGTGGTATTTCTACTTGTTTAATGCCGGTAAGGTATTGTGCGGTAAGGCTATTGGGGTAGTGGGGCAGCAGGGCGGGGTTTCCGGCAAAAACCACTTCGCCGCCCAATCTGCCGGCAAGCGGACCCATATCAATGAGGTAATCTGCCGAGCGCATTATTTCTTCGTCGTGTTCTACAATAATTACAGTATTGCCAAGGTTACGCAGTTGTTTAAGTACGGCTATGAGTTGCTCGGTGTTTTTAGGGTGCAGCCCTATGCTGGGTTCGTCTAAAATATACATAGAGTTGGTAAGGTTGCTGCCTAATGAGCGGGTAAGGTTAATGCGCTGCGTTTCGCCGCCCGAAAGGGTAGCCGATATGCGGTTTAGGGTAAGATAACCTAAGCCTATATTGTTCATTACGGTAAGCCGGTTGGTTATTTCGGTAAGAATGCGGCGGCAAATTTGAAAATCATGGGGCGATAGGCTGAGTTGGTCAAAAAATGTTTTTACCTCTTTTATGGGCAGGTTTACCAAATCGGTTATGGCTTTGCCGGCTACTTTTACATGTTGGGCATCGGGGCGCAGGCGTGTACCTTTGCAGTTTCGGCAGTTGGTACGTCCGCGGTATTTTGCCAGCATTACGCGGTACTGAATTTTAAAGGTTTGCTCGTCTAAAAATTTAAAAAAGTTATCTAACCCTTCAAAATGCTCGTTGCCTGTCCATAGCAGGTTGTACTGCTGGGGTGTTAGGTCGGATATAGGGCGGTGTATGGGGAAATCAAATTTGTGGCTATGGCGGATAAGTTCATCGTTCCAGAGGCTCATTTTATCGCCTTTCCATGGTGCAACAGCGCCTTGGTAAACCGAAAGGCTTTTATCGGGAAAAACTAAGTTTTCGTCAATACCAATTACCTGCCCGAAACCTTCGCACACGGGGCATGCTCCAAAGGGGCTGTTAAAATTAAAAAAATGGGCGTTTGGCTCTTCAAAGGTGATGCCGTCTAACTCAAACCGATTAGAAAAATGGCGGGTAGGCGTGTTAGTTGCCTCTATGATACACTCGCCCATGCTCTCAAAAAAAGCGGTATTAACTGAGTCGGCACATCGGGTTTGGGTTTCATTGTCATCGGGTTTCACCAAAATTCGGTCAATAAGTATCCTAATATCGGGCATAGAGGCGTCAAACTCATGGGGGTCAATGTCTTCAATTTTGAGGAGATTACCGCCGTATTGCAATCGGGTAAATCCTTTTTGCAAAAGCAGGTCGAGTTCTTTTTGTACGGCGTCTTTACCTTTGGTATGCAGGCGCAGGGGAATGTAAATAAAGGCTACTGTGCCGGGCTGAAGGGTAAAAATATAATCAACCACATCTGCCACTTCATCTTTTTGTACCAATTTGCCCGAAACCGGGGAGTAGGTTTTTCCTATGCGGGCGTAGAGCAGTCGCAGGTAGTCGTAAATTTCGGTAAGGGTGCCTACGGTGGAGCGGGTAGTGCGGGTTACCACTTTTTGCTCAACGGCAATGGCGGGGCTTATTCCTTTAATGTAATCTACATCGGGTTTGTTCATTCGGGTAAGAAACTGCCTTGCATAAGACGAAAGGCTTTCTACATAGCGGCGTTGCCCTTCGGCATACAGGGTGTCTATGGTAAGGGTGGACTTGCCGCTGCCCGATACGCCGGTAATTACTACCAATTTGTTTCGGGGTATGGCTACATCTACATTTTTGAGGTTGTGAAGCCGTGCGCCTTTTATTATGATGTATTGGAGCGGGTTTAGGTTTGCTACATCGGTGTTTTTGTGGGTGTGCGGGGTGGGGTTCATGGTTTGGGTGGGCTATTGTGGTTAAGGCGGGGCTGTTTTTGTTGGCAACTGCGGGTAGAACATGGTAAACAAAGATGCGGGTTTGGGGGTTTGCGGTAATGGGTAGGAATTGTTTGGTTGCCCATACTTTGCCACAAAGACCTTTTTTCCGGTATGAGCGAAAAACCGACAGCAATTAGCACACGGATAACACGGTTGCGGCTGATTAGCACGGATTTTTGGGCATCTACTTAGGTACTGCCTGCTGTTCAAATTTATGGCGTATTAGCAGGCTAATGGATAAGATTTTGCGCAAAGAACGCAAAGAAAAGAGGAATTTAGTTAAGACCAAGATATATTGATAAGTTTTAAAAAATAATCACCAAAAATCAGGAAACAGGAGGCAGAAAGTGAAGGGGCGCTTCCAATAATGCAGGAATTATTGGGCTACTTATTAGCAGTATTACCGCTGTTTAATAGCTCATTTGCCTGTTGCAGTACGGTGTTAGCTTGTTCTGATTTATAGTTGAGCAGTTTTTGGTATAGTTCGGCATTGTGGGCTGCTAAAATTTGCACGGCAAGTAAGCCGGCATTTTTGGCGGCATTGAGCGCCACGGTAGCCACCGGCACACCGTTGGGCATTTGAAGAATAGAGAGTAGGGAGTCCCACCCGTCAATAGAATTGCTCGATTTTACCGGCACCCCAATTACCGGCAGTGCGGTAAGAGAAGCCGTCATGCCGGGTAAATGTGCTGCCCCTCCTGCACCGGCAATAATAACTTTGATGCCTCGGTTATATGCGTTTTGGGCATACTCTACCATGCGCAGTGGCGTGCGGTGTGCTGATACAATGGTTATTTCAAACGGCACGTCAAATTGCTGTAATACATCGGCGGCGGCTTGCATAACCGGCAGGTCAGATTTACTGCCCATAATAATGCCTACTAATGGAAACATAAGCGGGGGAGTGAAAAGTTAGGAGTTGTGAGTTAGGAGTTATGAATTATGAGTTGCGAATTGCCACTAACCACTAACCACTAACAAACGTCAATACCTTACCATAGGCAGCCCTATGCGGCTCATATTGGGTTGGAGGATGTTAAAATCGGCAGTAGTAACGTTTTTGTCAAGGTTAAGGTCGGCGGGGCGGTATTGGTTGGTAAGGGCTGCTTGTTGGGCGTATCGGTTAAAATCGGCAACGGAGATGATGCCATCGGCGTTCATATCGCCGGCGGCTAAGGCAAAAATGCCACTGCCTACGGCGGCTACCTGTGCTTGCCCACCCATAATGTTGGCGGGGTTGGTAAAATTGTAGGGGGCAGTATTGGGAATTTGCACCGGCGTGTTGCTCACTACTGCCAGGTGGTTTCGACTGCGCACTATAAAATAATAAGCCGTATTGGGGCTGAGGTCAAAAAACTGCACGCCTTCGGTGCCGTCCATGTCTATCAGAGCGCCGTCGTTTCGCAAAAACACTGCCCTTTGCTCCATAATCATGTCGGGGTTATTGGCGCTTCGGGCTTCTATGAGTACCCAGTCGGTAGTATTGGGTGGGATATTGTTGGTATTTAACACATCTTCTACCGAGCCGTCATACAACCAGGGCGCTTCGTAAAACGGTTGGAAATAGGGCAGCAAATTGCCGGTTTGTAGCTGAGTGGTCATAAGGTCGGTGGCTGGGTTGTAAGCTCCTTGCAGCAGCACCTTAGCTTTAAAGGGCGTATAAGGCAGGTCAATAATAACCAAGGTTACCGGAGTGCGGCTTCGGGTAGTGCAGCCGGTTTGGGTGTTTTGGGCTTCTACGTACCATACAAAAGCGCCATAGGCGGCAGGCGGCGCCGGGGTGTAGGCATTGCCTGTAAATACGGGTGTTCCGCCGGTGAGTTGGGTAAACCACAGGTATTGCACATTGGGCAAGGTATTTTGTATGGTAAGCGGCGGCACGGGGTCGCCCTCGTTTATGGTATAGGTATTGTTGGCAGGAATGGGCAAATCGGGCAGGGGCAGCACGGTAAGGGTTATGGGGGTTCGGGCATTGCTTAGGCAGCCTCCTGTAAGCATTTGGGCTTCTATGTGCCAGGTATAAGCGCCGGCAGTTTCGGCATTTACCGGCGGGGTAAAGGCAGCACCCGAGTGCAGGGGTACGCCGCCTACGGCATCGGGATACCAGTAGTAGAGCATATTGGGCAGGCTATCGGTAATGGCAAGGGTGGGCAGGGGGTCGCCGGCACAAATTTGGGTATCGGGCTGCGGGTTCACCACCGGCAGGGCATAAACCGTTACGGTTATCGGGCGGCGCCTATTGCAGCCGGTTATGTTATCGGTAGTTTGCACATACAGGGTTTGTTCGCCAAACGGAAGGCTTGCCAAAGGGGTAAACGTATTGGTAGCGCTGTTATACGTGCCGGCAGACTGAGTGCCGGTGGGAGCAGTAAACCACCCGCCAACGCTGTAAACGCCGCCAAAATTATACAGCGCCGGGCTTACCGGCTGATACCCGCATACATTGATGGGCTGTGTAACTATATAGGGCAAAATGGTAGCATTGTTTTGCAGCGCAACCGGCGTGGTATTAAAACTGCCCGATGACTCTATAATGCCGTTGTTGATAAAACTGCCCTGATTGCTGTGGTTAAACCCATAGGTAGTTTCTATAATGCCTGCATTGGTGAGGGTGCAGTTGGCATTGTTTTTTATTCTGCCATCGGTGCGCAGCAAGCCGCAGGCTTGGTTGGTGCATTGCAGGGCGGTGGCGCTGGCATTGGTATTGTAAAACGAATCAAACGTGTTTTGGAAAAGGCTAATGTTGCCACTGTTGGCAAAGGTAAACACATTGGCGTAGCCGGCATTTTCAATTCCCTCTCTGCCGGTGGCGGTTATGCTGATGTTTCCGGTATTGGTAAACGAATAAGCGCCGCCGTAATTGATGTTTTTAAGTCCTTCCTCGCCGGTATTGCGGATATTTATACTGCCCGATGTGTTAAAGGTGAGGGCGGTGGCGGCATAATCGGTGGCATTGGTATAGGTACTTTGGCTAATGATGCCGTTAGCGCCGGGTATGTTTTGTACGTTTATGCTGCCACTGTTGGCAAATTGGAGCAGGCTGTTGGTATTGTTGTTGTAAATAGCCTGTGCATCGGCAAGCAGATTTTGGATAAGCACACTTCCTTGGTTATTAAACACCAAGTTCGACATGGGGTAGGCTGCGCTGGTGGTGGCGGTTTCGTTATACAGGGCGTGTTGCGACAGGTTTTGGAGGGTAATGCTGCCGGTGGCGGCATTGGTAAAGGTAAAAAAGTTGCATCGGTAATCGTAGTTGTAAATGCCGCGCCCTTGCAGGTTGCCTATGGTAATGCCGCCGGAGTTGGTAAACTGCAAGGCGTTGGTTTGGGTAGATGCGCTTCGGGTGGTGTGGTTGTAAATGCCGTGCTGGGTGGTGTTTTGGATGTGGATATTACCGTTTACCTGATTCTGAAACTGAATAACGCTGGTATTATTTTCTACATAGTTGTAAATGCCATGAGCGCCCGATGCTTGCAGGTTTAAAGCGGCATTGTTGTAAAAATACAGCGAATCGTTATTGGCGTAGTTGTAAACCGATGAAAGCGCAGTATTGGCTACCGATACCGTACCGCCGTTGTTTTGGAAAGTAACCACGGGGGTAAATGTGCCCGATTTTCGGCTTCGGTTGTAAATACCTTGTTCGGCAGTATTGCTGATGGTAAGGTTGCCGTTATTGGTAAAGTTTACGTTGTCGCCGGCATCGGCGTAGTTGTAAATGCCTGCTTGGGTGGTATTGGTTATGTTGAGCGTGCCGGCATTGGCAAAATTGAGGTTGGTAATTTCGTAGTTGTAATCGGGCGGATTGGGGGTACTGTTAAAGCATCGGTTATACATGCCGTATTGGGCGCATTGGGCTATGTTTACCGTGCCGTTGTTTTGCACCGCAAGGGCATTGCCCCGTTCATTAAAATTGTACCAGCCGGCAAACAGGGCATCGGTAATGCTGATGCTGCCGTTGTTGGTAAAGTTCATGGCGGTGTTGTAAGCGGCTTGGTCTTCGCGGTTTTGGTTAATGATGCCATACTCGCGGGTGCGCGTAATGTTGATGCTGCCGTTGGCGGTGTTGGTAAAAGTAAGGTTACCGCGGTTGCCAAAATTTTGCAGTCCGTCTAATTTGGTACTGTCTATGGCAATACTGCCGTTGTTGGTAAAATGGAGTTGTGCAGTTTGGGCGGGGTTGGTTTGGGTAACTTGGTTATAAATGCCCTCTTCGCGGGCGCTGTCTATGGCAATGCTGCCGTTGTTAATGAAATTCAAGATAGCCAAATTGTTTTCGGAAAAATTAAAGATGCCCCGCCATCGGGTACTGCTGATGTCTATGTTGCCATTGTTGGTAAAGGTAAGGGGTTGTCCTCGGTAGGTATAGTTGTAAATGCCGCGCTCCAAAGCGCTGTCTATCTGAATAGCGCCTGAATTGGTAAAATTGAGCGAAAGCGGAAACGATTCATTAGAAGCCCGATTGTAACAGTACAATCCCTGCTGCCCTACGTTGGTAATGGTTATATTACCGCCGTTTTGGGCAGTTATTGCTCCGTTGGCATTATTAAAAATTAACCCGTGATTATTGCAGCCGGTAATCCATATTTGCCCCGGATTATTAAACTGCAAGGCTGCCGGATAAGGGGCTTCCTCCTGGCGGTTGTAGTTGTAAATGCCGGCTTCGGTAAGGGTGTTGGCGGTAGATATAAACAAGTAGTTGTTAAAATTTACCAGTCCATCGCGGCTTTGGTTGTAAATACCGGCTTTACCCGTGTTTTCAATTTCTATGTTGGCATAGTTGTTAAAGGTAATGGCAGCGCCGTTGTCGGTTATGTTGTAGAGCCCCTGGTTGGTGCAGTTGTAAATATCCATCGGGGCATTTACATTCATGGTAAGCAGTCCGTTGTTGGTAGTACTGTTTATCAGCCCAATATCGGAAGCGTTAAACAGATTCACTGCGCCCGAAAAATGAACTGTATGAATGGCATTGTTGCTCAGTGCCGTCCAGCCGTCATCGGCACAGTTGCTAATGTTTAGGGTAGCGCCTGCTTGGTGGGTAAAGGTAACCTGCGTAGGATAGGCATTGTTGTTTTTTACCGCTTCGTTATAAACGCCATCGGCGGTAATGTTGCTAATGTTTAGGGTAGCGGCGTTGGTAAAACTCACCGTGCCGTTTAGGGCATAAATGTTTAGTCCGTTTATGCTGCATTGGGTTATGTTTAGCGCGCTTTGGTTGTTAAAAGTTACCGCGCCGCCGGTGGCAGTGCTAATGTAAATGCCCTGTCGGTTTATTTGTTGTATATTGATGTTTCCGTAATTGGTATGCGTTACCTGTCCGTTGTTTTCGGCGGTGCAGCGCAGCCCGTCGCTTTGGTTTACCCGTTTCACTATGATGTTGTTAAAATTAACGCACTCCATAAGGTGGCGGTTGCTGTAATGGTAAATGCCCTGTTGTTGGGCAAAATCAATATCAATGACGCCAAAATTGCTGAACAAAAACCCACAGGCAAAATTACCTGCCAATTTGTTTTGACGGTTAAAAATGCCCCTCGAACCGGCTCGGCGCACCGTAAGGTTGCCGTTGTTGGTAAAGGAGAGCTGCCCGTTATCGGTATTGTTGTAAACAGCATGAGAGGTGGTGCTGTCTATCTTAATTAACCCGTCGTTAGAAAAGGTGAGAATGGCAGTAGTATCGGCAGTTTGGTTAAGGGCAACGGTGTTATACAATCCATACACCGAAACCGTATCAATGTAGATATTGCCCGATGGGGCATTGTTAAAAATGACCTTTGAGAACGTATTGTTGCAGTAGTTCATTACTCCGCTATCTGCCGTTCGGGCGGTGCGTATCATGTGGTGATTGGTAAACCTAAGCTCATGTTTCATGCTCTCATTGCGAATGCCCTGCGAGTTGGTTTGCCGCACGGTAATAGTACCCCAGTTGTGCGCCTCAAAATAAGGGTTAAAGCTGAGGTCGTCTTGCCGGTTGTGGTTGTAAATGCCGCGCTGGTAAAGGTTGGCATTGTTGCCCACTTTGCGCACGGTAATTTGTGCGCCGCTTCGGTTGTAAAAGTAAAAAGTACCTTTGTTGTTATAGTGGTATATGCCATGCTGACCGGTGCTGTCTATGGTTATAGAGCCGTAGTTGTCAAACACAAAGTAGGCGGCGCCCGTATTTACATCGGGGCGACACTCGTTTACAATACCCCTGTTGGCACACAAAAAAATGTTGATACTGCCGTTATTGGTAAACACTATGCGGCTATTGGTGCGGTAGCTGTAATGATACATGCCCGATGCCCCAATGTTACTAAGGCTAAGGCTGCCGGTGTTATTAAAGAGCAGGGTGTCGTTTTCTATATTGGTATAAATGCCGGTGCTGCTAATGTTAGAAAGCGAAAGGTTGCCGGTATTGGTAAAGGTAGGGTTATATCCCGATGTGCCGTTGGTGGTAATAAACAGTCCTCTATCGGCGATATTAGTAACCGAAACAGCGCCATTGTTTACAAAATGCCCTTTGTTGGAGTAAATGCCGTAGCTGCCGGTATTTTGCACCGCAAGGGCGCCGCCCGCGTTTATGGTGCAGGTAGCATTATTGCGAAGATACAACCCATAACAGGTAGAGCCGCTGCAACCTGTGCCATTAATGGTCAAATTTCCGCCCGATGCTATGGTAATTTGGGCATTGTTCAGCGCCTCTACATACCGCACCGAAGCCACTGCGGCGCTTACCACCGGGTAAACCTGCGTGCCGCTCACCTGCGGAATAAACACCCTATCGGCAGCGCCCGGTATGTTGCCGCCCACCCAGTTGGCGGCGGTGTTCCAGTTGTTGCTTATGCCGCCCTGCCAGGTAATATCGGCAGCAAAAATGGTAGTGCGCGGGTAAATGCAGCCCAGCAATAACAGCAGAAAAATATAATAGTATAGCGGTGTTTTCATGTTTGTGAGCGGTAAAAAGTGGTAAAATAAACGGCAGTATTGCACAAAGATACACTTGTGCAAGTATATTGGGCAATCTGCGGCGGTATTTTGTTAATTTTTTGTAACAATTTAGGTTGTATTTACTTTTAAAGCCCGTTGGGGTTTTTAGGGTTGGTAATAACAACAAACAAGATAATGGCTATAGGGTCAAATTTTGGACATTTGTGTAAATGCTGAAAACTTAGGAGAAGCCTAATTTAGGTAAAAAACGATGTTTTGGCTACACCCCTAAAAATTAACAAGTTAACGGGGCGCAGCCCTTTAATCTTGGCAGAAAAACCGAATAAACCGGGTGGTAAAGGGGCGTAGCCCCGGCATCTTAACCCCTGAACCCCACGCCAAAAATCATCTCAAA
>DDVC01000189.1 GCA_002345145.1 Bacteroidetes bacterium UBA2322 | reverse complement strand
CCTCTTTAATAGCGAGAATGGCTGGGTTTCCTCCCCATAATCAATAAATTCATCTAATATATTGCCCCATTCCCTGTAATTACTTAGCAGCGTCAATTTTTGGGGGCACCAAAACTCAAAAACCCAAATGCCGTCCATGAGCTGCACATCGCTCAGCAGCATTCTTGCATCTAACAATTTGGGGGGCTCTTGGTAGCCGCCACAAGAATGCCAAGCCCAAATTGGAGCGTATGGATTACAAGGCACATTGCGCTTTGCCATTTCTGCTGCCATCCACAAATATGCCAATGTAAAAGGGTTGGAAGGCAGATACCTGCTCCAGTTGCATGTAAGGATACCTTTCATTTTGAGCACTTCAACAACTTTACCCGATTGGAATGTCCAGAGTTTAACGGTTTTGGAAATTTGCATATTCATTTAATTAAAAACAAGTGCATTTAATTGCCTGTTTATTGTCGGTTTTTGCTAAAAAAACAGTGTTCATCATTCCTTCAGCGTTATCAGTTTGTTTTTATGTTAAGTGCATTGTTACACAAATGGCTGTAGCCGCAAACTTAATTAATTCTTGCTCAAACTAAATAGTAGTTAATTTTATGCCCGTTTGCTATCTTTTACGTAATAAAAGTACAAAGAAAACGTTTTTTAGTGGGTAATTAAGCCTTGCCCATATAATAAAATCCACTCAAACCGCACTAAGTACAAAAATCAACCTACATTTAACCAACAATGAACGCAACTACCACCAATCAAACCAACCAACCGCCATTGGTGCAGGGATTACCTATATTGGGCAATACCCTCAACATGATTAATGCTCCCATCGATTTTATTGTGGAGCAGTACCACAAACTGGGTCCGGTATTTAAAATTAATACGGTAAACCAGCAAATTATTTTTATAGCAGGGCACGAGGCAAACCAATTCCTATCAAGAGCTGCTAATGACTACCTCATAACCAAAGAAATTTGGGGCGGTTTTGGTAAATCAATTGGCGCTGAAAAATTTTTGGTAGCCCTTGACGGCGAAGAGCATTTTAAAATGCGCAAAATAATGATGCGCGGCTTTTCGCCCCGAATGTTAACCAACCGCATCCCTGCTGTGGCAGAACTTACCCGAAAAATGGTACTTAAAAAACTCAAAAACAAAGGCGAAATTAAGGTTACTTCCTTTATACAACGTTTAGTTTGTGAGCAATTAGGCATTTTGCTTGCCAATAAAGCGCCGGGTAAATACTACAAACCACTTGCCTTTTATGTGCGTACCCTGCTAAACGTAAACATAGTACGCATGTGGCCACGTGTGGCTTTGTACCGACCCAAATTTTTGATTGCCCAGGAACGTGCCAATAAATTTGGTGAAAAAATTATTTACGAACATCTTACCGCACCCAAACCCGAAGCGCCCGATTTAATTGATGACCTCTTGCAAGCTGTTTATGAGGAGGGTTTAGAACTTACCCGGCCCGAACTGCTGCTGGCGGTAATTGGTCCGTTTTTGGCAGGTATGGATACTGTTACCAATACGCTGGCTACTATGATTTATGCCTTAGCCAAACACCGCGATGTGCTGAAAAGGCTGCAAAAAGAGGTAGATGACCTGTTTGCCAATGGTTTGCCGGAGGTAAAAGACCTCAACAATATGCCCATTATGCACGCCACTCTTATGGAAACCCTGCGCCGCTATCCGGTAGCGCCTATGGTGCCGCGCACAGTGGGCGAGCCCTTTGAGTTTGCCGGATATCGGTTCGAAAAAGGACAAACTGTTTACATGGCACAAGGTGTTACCCACTTCCTACCCGAATTGTTTCCTAATCCGTATGAGTTTGACATAGACCGCCACCTCCCCCCCCGAAACGAATACCGCCAAAAGGGCGCTTTGAGCCCCTACGGTTTGGGCGCACATAAATGCCTCGGTTTTCAATTGGGTGAATTGCAAATGATGCTCACTATGGCAACATTGATACACATGGTTGATTTTAAATTAACCCCCGCTAACTACGAACTTAAAATGCAAACCATACCCACTTTGGGTCCCGAAGCCGGTTTTAAAGTGCAATTAGTGCCCCGAAACATACATAAACGATTTACCGCCAAGTAAATCGGCTTACGCTGTTTAACTGCAATGCGCCTCATCGGTTTATTACCCGATGAGGCGTTTTTGTTTTCCTGTTGGAGTATAAATCATGTTACCAATGTATCTGCCCACACACAGTACTGCAAATACTGCTGCTCTGTTTAACATTTACTTAATAAAACCAAACGACAAAACCATACATTTTACAGCCAGAAAAAAAAATTTCAAAAAAAGTGCCTCTTTATACAACCAAAAAAGATTTTTTTACGTTCTTTGTATGAAATTTTGAAAGTAATACTATCTTTACAAAAAGGAACACTAAAATACAATCTGTTTAACTTTTTTCTAAAAAAGTTACACAAAAGTTTGGCGGTTTCAAAAAGTTGCCTTATCTTTGTACCGTAACAATAAAACACAATTGGCTATGGGAACACTAGATTTTAATCGTGCAGTTGTATCTCTTACAAAGACTTTAAAGCCTTACGCTATTAACCTTACCAAAGATGCCGATGATGCAAAGGATCTGTTGCAGGAAACCATCTATAGGGCTTTGGTGAATCAGGAAAAGTATGCCGATGGCACTAATTTAAAGGCATGGCTTTTCACCATCATGCGCAACATATTTATTAACAGTTACCGCCGAAAAGCTAAACAAAACACCGTTACCGATAGTACAGACAACATGTTTTACCTTAACTCGGGACGACAAACTGTAACAAACGGTTCGGAAAGTACTTTCATAATGGAAAACGCATTTGGCGCTATCAACAAACTTAGCGACGATTACAAAGTGCCATTTATGATGCACTATGAGGGTTACAAGTATCAAGAAATAGCCCAAGACCTTCAGTTGCCACTGGGCACTGTTAAAAGTCGCATATTTTTTGCCCGCAAAGAATTGAAGAAAGAATTGGATGTGTATAAACATTTAGGAGGTTAGTATTTATCCTTCGGGGAGTGTCTTTTTTAGCCTCCCCGAAGTTTTTTGCCTCTCCAATTTACATTTACACTACTTGCCATATTAAGGTTTGCTTCCCGCTTTAGGATTACTAACTCCCTCTATCCATTCTTTGTATGTTTCTGAATTCAAAAAACCGGCATGGGCAGGTACTAATTTAATCGGGTCAATGTTATTATTGCCCTGCATCTGTTCTAAGAGGTTCACCACATCGGCAAAACGCTCTTCGTTCAGCAGGTAAACCATAATTGCCTTACACACATCTGTATCATTTGGAGTACTCAGCATCATTTCCCCAATAATAGATGCTGCTTGTTGCTCCTGCCCCAAATTGTAAAGCGCCTGAGTTCTAAGTACGTTGAGATAACCGGCATCGGGCAGTAATTGGGCAAAATCTTGGGCATACTTCTCTATACTTATGTTATCGCCTTGTTCAATAGACAATTTTAACAAGCTAAATCTGGCAGCGGCATCATGCGGAAAAGTTTGCTCATAAATTTGCAATGTTTGGGGTAATAGCTTGTTTTTAAAGTGATAACCCATATTTAACTGTTGCAATAACAGCATTTTGTTTCCTTCAAGCTCATTGGGTAATTGCTTAACCAATTTATTTGCCCTGCCAAAGGCTTTTTCGTGAAGGGCTATGTTAATTTTATCCAGCAATGCTGCATGTTTTACTGCGGCTAAATCGGCAGCATTTAATTGATTGAGGTCTTCTTCTTCCATGTCATTTTGTGCTATAATTCCCAGCAATACCATTTTAAGGGTTTCAGAAAAAGAAAGTCCTCCCGATAAAATACAAAAATCTTGTATTCTTACCAAGTCCACAGTAGGGGCTACGGTGAGTTGTATCCTATGGTAATCAGGCACGCCGTTTAAAGTTATTCTGAACCATACAGTAGGTTGGCTGGGTAAATTGCTGATGCCCAACAGCTTGTAATTACTTTCGCCCTGTAGCAGGGTTACTATTTGGGTGCCGGCATCAATATTTGCCAACACTTCCTGTGCAAAAATATGTCCGGTTTTAGTAGGCACACCCGTTTTGCGCAGCAGGTTAGACACGAGCAGATTAAGGTCAAAATTGTCGTTAAAAAAATTAGGATTACCCTCCTTAATGGAGTTTTCTAACCGGCGTGCAAATTGGTAATAAGGCTCTGCTTCGGGCTGATTTTCGGGGGCAAAAAAAGTTTTGTCTGCATGTTTGTTTTCTTTATGAGCCTGAAAAATGCAGGAGTAAAAAAAACAAATGCCAATAATAAACGCAATTTGGTATAAATTCATGCAGTAAAATCTTGAATGAGCTGATGGGTAAATCTTCAACTTAAAGAAATACTTATCATACTATTCAAATTTTGCGCCAAAAACGCCCGATGTTTGGTTTATGTGGTAAAAGAGTTGTTTATTTTACCATTTCCCCCGTTTTCATTAGACGGTAGTTTTGGTAGATAGTATTTGGTAGCGCGTAGTCGGCGCTAAATCCCTGTAACTAATCACTTCACCATTCACCCATACAAAGAAATGTGGGTCATACTGGGCTCGAACCAGTGACCTCTACCCTGTCAAGGTAGCGCTCTGAACCAACTGAGCTAATGACCCATTATGAGGCAAAGTTAGTAAATAAAGGTAAAATTGAGTTATTTACCGGAAATATAGTTTTGTCCGATTGGGTTTACAAATCGTCTTCGTCAATATTGTCGTCAAATTTAAACATGCTGTTCATAAGGTCTTTAAAAGCAAACCCCGATTGAACAGGCGCTTTACCCAGCAGTGAATATTCTGCCAAGCCATGCAGCAAAAATTCCATGAGGAAGAATTTTTCGGAAGCGGTAAGTTGCGGGTAAAATTTTTCAACCACATCAATTAACCCCGGCACACCGGATAATAGGCGGTTGTAGTGGTTATTGGTTAAATCGCCGTAAAGGTGCAGGTCGTTTCCTTCGCCAAACCAGTCAATAATGGGTTGGTAAATGCTGCGTTGTTTTTTTCGTTTAATATGCTCGGGGTTTGGAAAATACTTTACAAACAAGGCTCTAATGGCTTTGCCAATTAAGTTTTGCGCCACAATAAAAGGTCCTTCTTGTTCGCCCTCATAAACCAGCTCTATTTTTCCGGTAATAGCCGGAATAACGCCCCAAAAATCGCCCACGCGCACATGCGTACTTGCTTCGGCGTTAATGAGCATACGTCTTTCGGCGGCGCTGGCAAGGTTTTCCATAGCAGAAATGGTTAATCGGGCAGAAACGCCACTTTTGGCATCAACAAATTCACTATTTCGGGCTTCAAAGGCAATTTGCTCAATCAGGTCTTTGGCAAGGTTGTTAATGGTGATATTGGTTTGTTGTTCGGGGGGCAGGTGGGCTTCTTGCTCGGTTATGGCGCGGGCAATTTCTATGGTGGGCGGATAGTGGGTTAAAATTTGGCTCTCAATACGGTCTTTGAGCGGGGTAACAATGCTGCCTCGGTTGGTATAATCTTCGGGATTGGCGGTAAAAACAAACTGTATATCTAATGGTAACCTAATTTTAAATCCTCTTATTTGAATATCGCCCTCTTGCAAAATGTTGAATAGCGAAACCTGAATACGTGCCTGTAAATCGGGTAATTCGTTAATAACAAAAATGCCTCTATTGGCACGGGGCACCAGCCCAAAATGGATAACCCTTTCATCGGAGTAAGGCAACCTAAGGTTAGCCGCTTTAATGGGATCGGCATCGCCTATAATATCGGCAACAGTAACATCTGGGGTAGCTAATTTTTCGGTATAACGTTGGCTTCTGTGCCACCATGTAATGGGTGTATCATCGCCCAATTGGTTTATGAGGTCATTGGCATAGCGCGATACGGGGTGAAAGGGGTCATCATTTAATTCGGCATCTTTAACCACCGGTATATACTCATCAAGCAGGTGTACCATCAGCCTTGCCATTCGGGTTTTAGCCTGCCCACGCAAGCCCAGCAGAATAATGTTGTGTTTAGACAGCAGGGCGCGTTCCAAATCGGGAATTACCGTTTTATCATAACCTATGATGCCGTCAAAAATTGGCTCCCGCTTTTTCAGTTTTTCAATCAAATTGGTGCGAAGCTCTTCTTTAACCGATTTTGACCTGTAGCCCGATGCTTTTAGCTGACCCAGCGTATCAATAGCTAATAAATTCATGAAAACAGCGTTTTTATATTGGTTGCACGTAATAAAACAACCAAATAAACAAGCAGTAACAAGTAAAGTTCGGTAAAATGTGTGCAGCAGGTAAACCAACAAGGCATTTTAGGGGTTAAGTTCTTATACCTTGTTTATTTTACCCCATTTTTTTGTTACCTTTGAGGC
Organism: Bacteroidetes bacterium UBA2322; assembly: GCA_002345145.1. Classification (GTDB taxonomy): domain Bacteria; phylum Bacteroidota; class Bacteroidia; order Chitinophagales; family UBA2359; genus UBA2359. The sequence continues at coordinate 47,822 of DDVC01000189.1, read as the reverse complement.
AAAACAAAATAGCATAGTGCGAAATACTGTAACCCCTACTTTACTTGAAATTTTGTTAAATTAGGCTTATTTTTCTAACCACAAATTATAGTTGCTTATGACTTCTTTGCCATTCATTCCCCAAAAAATCAGTTTTGAAATTCACAAAACCAAACGCTCCCGAATCAATGAAATAGATTTCAATAATTTGCCATTCGGTCGTTTTTTTTCTGACCACATGTTTGAAATGGATTATCAAAATGGGCAATGGAAAAGAGGAGTTGTTAAAGCCTACGGAAAATTAGAGTTGAGCCCTGCAACCGCAGCGTTGCATTACGGGCAAGCTATTTTTGAGGGCATTAAAGCCAATAGAAACCAAAATACCGGCGAGATATTGGTTTTTAGACCTTATGACAACGCCCGCCGCTTTAACCTCTCTGCTCACCGCATGGATATGCCCGAAATAGACGAAGAAATTTTTGTGGAAGCTATTAAAGAGCTGATTAAGTTAGACCACCAATGGGTGCCCACAACTGAAAATTCTTCACTATATATACGCCCCGTTATGTTTTCTACCGATGACTGTGTGGGTGTGCGCACTTCAGAAAATTACAAATTTCTTATCATGACCTCGCCGGTGGGTCCTTACTACTCCAAACCCATTAAGGTAGTAGTGGCTGATAAATACGTGCGTGCCGCCGATGGTGGAACCGGCGAGGCTAAAGCTGCCGGTAATTACGGCGGCGCTATGTATCCTACCTCCTTAGCTAAAAAACGCGGATATGACCAAGTGCTTTGGACAGATAGCAGAGAACACCGTTATTTAGAAGAAATTGGCACTATGAACGTGTTTTTTGTTATTGGCGATGAAGTGGTTACGCCTTCGTTAGACGGCACTATTTTAAGAGGTATTACCCGCGACAGCATTATTCATCTGCTTTCAGAAAAGGGCGTTACAGTAACCGAGCGCCGCATAAGCATTGATGACCTTATTGACGCTCAACAAAAAGGTATCTTGTTTGATGCTTTTGGTGCCGGTACTGCGGCTACCATTACGCCTATAGAAGAAATAGCTTACAAAGATACTTTGCTAACCATTCCTTTGGGTGAAAACCGAAAACACTCTATATGGGTAAAATCGGAATTGGAAGCCATTAAAAGAGGCATCAAACCCGATGTACACAATTGGTTGGTAAAAATTTAATGATACAAGAGGAAGTACAACTCTCCATTACCGCCCCCACAAGCCCGATACAGTATTGTGGGGGCGGTTTTGTTTTGGGGAGAGAGCACATTGTTTGCTCCTCTCAATCACAAACAAGCCGCCCGAAGCAATACTGCTTGGGCGGCTTGTTTTAGTGGGGGTGTTACTGGTGTGTTTATTGTTTAAGCACTTTAACCGAGTAGGTTTGGTGGTTGGCTATATAATGCAGCAGGTACAACCCATCGGGATAGTTTTGCAGGTCAAAACTTGCATTGGTTTGGTTAGCTTGGAGGGTTTTATCTGCTAATAGTTTACCCGCCGTATCGTATAGTTTAAGCCGTGCATTTTCTATGGGCGTGTTAATAAACACCTGAATACTGCCGGTGGTAATAGTGGGCATTACCGTTATGGGCACATTTGCCTGATTTTCTGAATGGAGGCGGTTTAGCAGCAGGCTGCCCACTACTTGGGTCTGACCGTCAAAATCGGTTTGCATGAGGCGGTAGTAGTTGGCTCCGTTGAGCGGTTTTTCGTCTGTAAACTCGTAGTATTTGGGGGTAGCGGTGTTTCCGGCGCCGGGCAGGGTGGCAAGGTGGGTAAACTGTACGCCATCGGCTGACCGATGAAGGGTAAAATGGTGGTTGTTTACCTCCGTAGCCGTATGCCACCACAGCAGGTTATTGGTTTCTTGGGTGCGTCCGTTAAACTCGGTAAGGCTTACGGGCAGGGTAGAACAAACAGGTTTGCCTAAAATGCTGCGCACACAACCGGCAGCATCGGTAATGTTTAGGGTGTAGAACGAGTTATAAGGCAGCGGACCAAAAGAAATTACGTTGTTATCTTGGTCTATGTTTCCGGAGTAGCTGCCGCTTATGCTATAAGGCGCTGTGCCACCTGCTACTGAGGCAAATACTACATAGGTATCGGGCGTATTGGTAGTACAGTCCACTATTTCGGTTATAGTCATGCTATTGCAGGCGACATCGCAACTTTCTAAGGTAATACACACTTCAGAAGTACCCGTACCACAAAGGCTGGTTACTGTTACAGAATACACGCCGGTTTGGGTTACGGTAATTGCTTCATCGGTGCTGCCGGTTGACCACAGATAACCCGTAGCATCGGGGTCAAAGGCATTTAGCACGTTTACCTCTTCTAAACAGAGGGTTTGGTTAGGACCTAAGTTTACCGTCACTCCTCCGCCAAAAATTACGTTAATGGCATCAGAAGCTGTGCCACAGTTATTGCTTACCGTTACAGAGTAAGTGCCTCCTGCCGCCGCCGAAATGGTAGGCGTGGTAGCACCGTTGCTCCACTGGTAGTTTAGTGCGCCGGGAGTAGTGGCATCAAGGGTTACGGGCGTGCAAGTACTTATATCATTGCCAAGCGATACGTTAAGCGAAGGCTCGGTGGTAAAAGTAATTTCGTCAGAGGCTGTGCCACATTGTGCCGTTACGGTTACGGAGTAGGTGCCCGGTGCGGTTACGGTAAAACTGGGGTTGGCGCTGCCGTCTTGCCATTCATAGCTAACCGCTCCAAGGTTTGCAGCGCTTAGGGTAATGTTTTGTTCGGGGCAAATAAGCCCATCGGGGCCTAAGTTAACCACCGGCAAATCGGGTTCTAAAATAGTAACGGTAGTAGCCTGTCCGGTTTCGGCAAGCGAAATAACAATGGTTTCGCCCGGGTCAGGAAAACCATCAGCCAAGGTAACTATGGTAAGTGTTGCCGATGTTTGCCCGGCAGGAATAACCACCACATTTGGCAGCAGCAAATAGTCGGCGCCGGCAGTTGCTGTGCCGCCATAAAGCAACGGTATGGCAGTATCTGTAACCTGTGGTTCGTTCATAAAAATGGTAACGGTAGCATCTACACAACCCTCAATGGCAGTGGTAGGAGGCGAAAGCGAAAATTCGGGCAACGAAACAAAACTGCCGGCTTGCAAAAATACGCCTGAATCCCATGCACCATCGCCGGCATCGGCAATACCCAAAATAAAGTGGTAGATTTCGCCGGGTATTACCTCTACGGTGGCGGTAAGTACTACGGTAAACCCATCGTACTGTACCGATATGCCGCCGGCATTATCCACAAAATAATCGGAATAAGCCAAACTAATACAATCGCTTGGCGGATAAGCGCCGCCCGGAGTACCGTTGTTTACCGAATTGATGGCTACAGGAATGGTGGTGCCGGGTATTAGGGCTACATTACTATTGTTGTAATCGGGTCCCGATGGGTTAGCGCCTGTAACAAAAAAGGCAAAAGCATCGTTAAAGCCCGAACACACAAACTCATTGTATTCTTCGGAGCCAAAAACATAGTTAAAAGAGAGTACATTGCCCTCCGGTATTATATCAAACTCCAGCACACAGGCATTAAAAGTTTCAAAACCTGCTAAATCGGTCAGTAGGGGGTAGCCGGGTCCGCCGTTATTTTCGCCGGCGCTACCGCTGATATTGGGTCCTACGGCTATGTTGAGCGGTCCTGTTGCCAGCATAATACCGTTTTCAATGCCTATATTAGAAGCCAAGCCGTTAAAAGTGCCGTAAGCGCCTGTAGGGCAGTTAAGGGTTATATTACTCACGGTTACGCCGCCGCCGGTGAGCAGGTTTACCATTTCTTCGGGTGGCGTGCCCGGAAATACCTGTAGTTGCGCCTTCATTTGTAAGGTAAAAACAAGACATAGCAAGGCAAACAAACCTGTTCGCCAAGAAAAAGGAGGTGTAAAACTACTTAACATGGTTTGTTAGTTTTGTAGTGAAAAAAGAACTTAAATCGCTTTTGGTTAATTATTAGGAGAATTTACATCAATAATTGGGCAGCCTCATTCTCTCTCAACATCAAATTTTGGCTATTTTTACAATTTTAAGACAATTTAAGGCAAATAAACGGTTAATTTGGATACAGCAACCCCTTAACTCACATTTTATTTGCAGTTATGTAAGATAGCTGCTAAAAAAGGAGGAAGATAGGTGTGTAAAATGGTTAAAAATTGGATGCCGGCTGCCAAAACTCCAAATAACCCGATAACTTTGCGCTCAAATCTTTACACATGAAATTATTAGATGGCAAACACCTGGCAGAGGTGGTAAAGCAAGAAATTAAAACTGAAGCGGAAAAGTGGGTAGCTGCCGGCAATAAACGCCCCCATCTTGCCGCCGTGCTGGTGGGCGATGACGGCGCCAGCCAAACCTATGTGCAGCATAAGGTACGCGCTTGCAAAGAAGCGGGCTTTGACTCTACCCTGCTACGCCTGCCCGATACTACCACACAAGAAAGTTTGATTGAGCAAATACACCGCCTCAATCAATCTGATATGATAGACGGTTTTATTGTGCAACTGCCCCTGCCTAAACATATAAACGTAGATAAAGTTACTGAGGCTATTGCTCCTGCCAAAGATGTAGATGGGTTTCACCCGGTTAACGTGGGCAGAATGACCCAAGGGCTGCCCTGCTACCTGCCGGCTACCCCCTACGGTATTATGCAGCTTTTAGAGCGCAACCAAATAGACACATCGGGCAAAGAGTGCGTGGTGGTGGGCAGAAGCAATATAGTAGGAACACCTATGAGCATCTTGTTATCGCGCAATACCTATCCGGGAAATTGCACCGTTACCCTATGCCATAGCCGCACTAAAAACCTGCCCCGGTTTACCAAACGCGCCGATATTTTGATTGTAGCACTGGGACAACCGGAGTTTATTAAAGGGAATATGGTAAAAAAAGATGCCGTGGTAATAGATGTAGGCATCACCCGAATACCCGATGCCTCCAAAACCACAGGCTACCGGCTTGCCGGCGATGTAAAATACAACGAAGTAGCCCCCAAGTGCAGCTATATTACCCCGGTTCCCGGCGGCGTAGGTCCTATGACCGTAGTATCGCTGCTACTCAATACACTTAAAGCCGCCAAAAAAGAAATTTACCCCTGATACAACCGATAATTTAATAAAAAACCTCCTGCCATATACATAGCAGGAGGCTTCACCACATAAAAAACTATCAGTTTACTACAAAACAACTACCGAGTTTTGGTCAGCGCCTATGCCACTGGGCACAAATTTGTCGGCAAGTTCGTCGTTTGTCCAAATTTTGCCGTCAATCAAATATCGGAACTGATATTCTTTACCGGCTTCCAAGTCAATGGTGGTTTTAAATGAACCATCTTTTAACGATTGCATTACTTCCATGTTGCCGTCCCAGTTGTTAAATTCACCTACAAGGCTCACTTTTTCGGCTTCGCCTACGGCTTCTTTGGGTAAACGGAACGTAACTTTGCAAATTGACTTGCTTTTTAAATACTTTTTTTCAATGCTCATAAAACAAAAATTTGAAACGGTTAAATAAAATGCTAACAACATTTGCCCCTAAAAGGTAAAGGTTGTTACTACTTCATTTTTCGGGGTGCAAAGGTAATACTTGTTGCTGATAAAACACCATTTTTAACCGATATTTAACCCAAAATTAACCTAAGGCGCATTTTTCTGCCGCCCAATCGGGTTTTTAGCCAACCAAACAGCTCCTTAATTGTTGTAAACCTTTGTATTTATTTTTGCCGCTTAACAAATCTTGTCGCATTGCTTATTTATATGCCAACCACATTGCTTTGCAGGTATTTATCTTCAAAACCCTTATAATATAACTCTTTTTTTGTCAAAATCAGCACTTAACTGCTAACCCCATATAATCAGTAATCATTTACCAACCAACCAACACTATGCAAGTTCATCAGGATTTTTTCCCCGATGTTGTTAAAAAATGGGTGAAAGACGGCGATAAGGTATGTTTTCATGCCCACAATAAAGTGGTTTTGTGTGTGCAGGTAATTACCGACCGCATTATCCGTTTCAGGTACAACACAGACGGGCATTTTGAACGAGATTTTTCTTATGCCATAGACGAAAAGTTTCTTGGAAACTTTGGCAAATTTGAGTTCAAAGAACAGCCCGATTATTTTACCTTATCCACACAAAAACTCGTTTGCAAAATAACCAAACTTCACCTTACCGTTTCTATTACCGACGATAAAGGTAATATGCTGTGCGAAGATGAAAAAGGGTTTCATTGGGAAGAACACGCCAAACATGGCGGAAACATAGTAAAAATGACCAAAAAAGTGCAGGAAGGCGAGTTTTACTACGGCTTGGGCGATAAACCCACCCACCTAAACCTGCGCGGCAAACGCCTACGCTTGTGGGGTACTGATGTGTATGGTTTTGACAAACAAACCGACCCTATTTACAAAAATATCCCTTTTTACATGGGGCTTCACCACAATAGAGGCTACGGCATTTTTTTTGACAATACCTTCCAAAGCCATTTTGATTTTGCCAGCGAACGCCGCAGCGTTACCAGTTTTTGGGCGCATGGGGGCGAAATGAACTACTATTTTATTTACGGACCCGATTTAATTCAGGTGGTAGAACAATATACCCGGCTAACCGGCAAACCCGAACTGCCCCCTCTTTGGGCATTGGGCTACCACCAGTGCAAGTGGAGCTACTACCCCGATACGGTGGTGAAAGAAATTGCCGCCGAGTTCAGAAAACGCAAAATACCCTGCGATGCCATTTATTTAGACATTGACTACATGGACGGTTTTAGATGTTTTACCTGGCACCCCGAACGGTTTCCCGAACCTAAAAAAATGGTGGAAGAACTTGCCCATGACGGCTTTAAAACCATTGTTATCATAGACCCAGGCATAAAAGTTGACGAAGATTACCGGGTTTGCCGAGAGGGGTTTGAAAATGGCTACTTTTGCCGCCGTGCCGATGGACCGCTGTTTAAAGGGAAGGTGTGGCCCGATGACTGTTATTTTCCCGATTTTACCAACCCCAAAGTGCGCGAGTGGTGGGCAGGGCTGTTTAAAGAAATGATTGCCGAAATAGGGGTAAAAGGCGTGTGGAACGATATGAACGAACCCGCCGTTTTTGAAGTAGATAGCAAAACTTTTCCCGATGATGTGCGCCACTACTATGAAGGCAATTACTGTAGCCACCGCAAAGCGCACAATATTTACGGTATGCAAATGGCAAGAGCTACCTACGAGGGCATTAAAAAAGCTGCCTACCCTGAGCGCCCCTTTGTAATTACCCGCTCTGCCTACTCCGGCACACAACGCTTTAGCTCTGTATGGACCGGCGATAACAAAGCTACCTGGGAACACCTCTGGATAGCCAACGTACAATGCCAAAGGCTTGCTATATCCGGCATATCGTTTGCCGGCTCTGATATTGGCGGATTTATTGAACACCCCAGCGCTGAGTTATATGTACGCTGGATTCAGTTAGGCGTTTTTCACCCGTTTTGCCGCACCCACTCATCGGGCGACCATGGCGTGCAGGAACCCTGGTCTTTTGGCCCAGAAGCTACTGCTATTGTGAAAAAATTTATTGAGCTGCGCTATCAACTGCTACCTTACCTTTATACTACCTTTTGGCAATATGTAAGCGGCGGAACCCCCATGCTTCGCCCGCTTGCTTTTATTGACCAGCAAGACGCTGATACACTTTACCGTACCGATGAGTTTACGCTGGGTGATAACCTGCTTATTTGCCCCATACTGGAGCCCAACGTACAAGGCAGACGTTTGTACCTGCCCTCAGGCAATTGGTATAACTTTTGGACCGATGAATTGATAAAAGGCGGCTCCGAACGCTGGGTGGCTGCCCCTTTAGAAATAACCCCTTTGTTTGTGCGCGAAGGCGCGGTTATTCCTATGTACCCGCTTATGCAGTACGTTGGTGAAAAACCGGTAGAGGAACTTACTCTCCACGTGTATTACAAAAACGGCGAACACGATAGCCACCTCTTTGAAGATGCCGGTAATGGTTATGGTTACAAAAATCAGGACTACTCCGAAAAACAGTTTACCCTGCTTGGCACACCCAAAGTTATGACTGTTATACAAACCCAAAAAGGCAGGTTTGAAACGCCTTATAACCAGTGCAAGATGGTTATTCATGGCTTGCCCTTTGCTATTACTACCTGCAAAATAGATAAAGAACCTATTGACCTTAACAAGGTGGTTTACAATGAGCAAACCAAAACCTACACCATTAGGGTAAACAGCAATTTTGCTGAAGTTTACTGCCGTACTGATTTGTAAAGGGTGTTACCTTTGTTTAAACCCTAACTCTTAAAATTTTGTAACTACTTACGCTGTGTCTTAGTCTTAACTAACTCCCTTTCTTTTTTTGCGTTTTTTGCATGAAATCTTATCAATTTTAGCCTACAAATATGCCATGAACTTGCAGGGCGGGCAAGTACCTAAGTAGTTAACGTGAGGTTGGAATTAAAAAAAACGCCCGATAAGGGGTAAAGCCTGTGTGTAGTTTAGATGCACTTGATAAAACGGGCAACAGATTACGGTGCTGCACCTATTAACAACATGGTTTGTAGGTGTTTTAATAAGATTTAAGGGCGCTGCCCCTTGTGCGTTACTCACCAACACCTATAAATTGGTGTATTCGGTTGTACAAAGGTGCAGCGCACCAAAATATAGGTAGTAACCAAGTTAAATGAACAATTATCATGGTGCAGCGCACCGATATATAGCGCCCCACCCTGTTTGAAAGCCTTTGAGCAATCCAATAATATAAACTTTGCATTAACCCACTTCCTACACCCTCTTATCCCCATAACACAAAACCCCGATGCTGTACAACATCGGGGTTTTGTTTATGGCAGGTAAGCAATTATTACTTTATCAGCGTAACATTGCCTTTAAAGAACTCGGTAGTGCCATCGGTATAAGTTACCTCGGCATAATATACATACACCCCAATCTCGGCATCTTTACCTTTAAACGTACCGTCCCAGCCTTTGTCAATGGTTTCACCGGTCATGATAAACTTTTGTCCGCCCCAACGGTCGTAAATGTACAAGTTTACACTTTCTACATTAATACCGCTAAGTCTGAAAATATCATTTTCACCATCGCCATTAGGCGAAAAAGCATTGGGTATCAGCACAGCTTTTTGGTAAATCAAGCCCACATTAACCGATGCCTGAGCCGAACAGCCAAACTCGTCAGTAGCCATTATGGTATAGGTAGTTTCGTCGTCAACCGGTGTTACCAACGGGTTGGGGCAATCGGTACAACTGATAGCGCCGCCCGTTACTGTCCATGCGTAGGTAAGTGTGCCATTTAGAGCTGAGTTGGCTACAGCAGTTAATTGTGCCGACTGACCCGAGTTTACAAACCCAGTGCCGGTAGTAGCCGTTACGCTTACGTTAGATACTCCTATGGGCTCCGATACCTGCGCCGTACAACCATCGGCTGAGGTTACGGTAAGCGAAGCCGTATAGTTGCCCGGGCTGTTCCAACTTACATTGTGCGGTCCGGCGCCGGTTTGCGTACCCGCGTTGCCAAAGTTCCAACTGTATGTGCTGCCTGCGCCCGTAGTGCCGGTAAACAGGAAGGTAGCCTGCTCACCCAAACAAATGGTAGCGGGCGAGGTAAAAGCTGCCACCGGCAAATCAACCACCGTTACCGGCGCTGTACTCGTATAAATACACAAACCGCCATCGGTGGTGTAGGTATAGGTAATAACATGCGAACCAATGCCTGCTGTTGCAGGATTGAAGCTACTACCCGATATACCCGACCCGCTAAACGTTCCGCCGGCAGGTGTACCCAACAGTGTAACCGATGCCGCATCTACACAATACGTAGCGGCAAGTCCCGATATTTCGGGTGTAAGTGCAGGGCACGATTGCGTAGTGCAACTTTGCGTTACCGTAGTACTGTTGCCACAACCGGCGCTGCCAATGGTGCTGAGCGTAATGGTTACGGTTTCGCCTTGCGCCAATCCGGTAACAGTATAAGCCGTTGTATCGGCAGGCAAGGTTTCTGGCGTGCCGCCGTTAATGCTAATTTCATATCCGGCTGCGTTGGGTACGGCTGTCCATACAAACTCCAAGGTAGCATTGGTTACCAAACCACAATCAGGTACCGGAGGAGGTATATTACCCGGCACGGTAGCCGTAGCGGTGGCAGTACAACCATTGGTATCGGTAACCGTTACGGTATAAGAGCCCGGAGCTAATCCGGCAGCATTGGGCGAGTTAGGTCCGCCTGCAAACGACCAGGCGTAGCTAAACGGAGCCGTACCGCCTGTTACAGTAGCAGTAGCCGTACCATCGTTTACCGTACAATCGGCAAGAGTAGTAGCAAGACTTGCAGCAGGCGAGCCAAAGGCAGTTACCGTACCCGATAGTACATTGGTACAGCCATTGTCATCGGTAACGGTAATGGTATAAGTTCCGGCAGCTAAACCGGTAGCGGTTAAACTATTCAAAGCGCTATCATGCGACCACTGGTAACTCAGCGCTCCCGTGCCGCCCGATGAGGAGAAGGTAACACTGCCCGTATTTTGTTCGCAAAGTGCAGGGCTTGTGCTTACTAATGCCAACTGCGGTCCGTTGAGTGTTGTTACAGTTAGGGTCAAATCATCGGTACAGCCTTGTGCATCGGTTACGGTTACGGTATAAGTACCTACACCCAAATCGGGAGCGTTGGGGCTATCAAGTCCGGCAGCTTGCGACCATGAATATGTATAAGGCGCTGTTCCACTACTCACCGTTACACTTGCCGAGCCATCGGTTTGCCCACAACTGGCGGGGTTAATAGTACCTACAGCTAATACCGGCGAGGTAGATGCCGCAATGGTAGCCGTTTGTGTAGCCGTACAGCCGCCGCCCGATACCGTTACCGTATAAGTACCGGCTGCTAATCCGGTGGGATTTTGCGGGTTGCCCGGTATTGCAGGCAACCAAGTGTAGGTGGGCGAGGTAATGCCTGTGCTGGTTACGGTTATACTGCCGTTATCTGCTCCGCAGGTAGTAGCAGCAGGGGTTGCAGATACGCTGGGCAAGGTGCTGGAAGCTACAATAGCATTTGCCGTTACTGAGCAGCCGCCACCCGATACGGTTACGGTATAAGTACCCGGAGCTACATTGGTAAGGTCTTGAGTAGTAGCGCCATTTGACCATGCAAAACCGGGCGAACTAATGCCGCTAAACACCAGCGATACGTTACCATTATCTAAACCGCAGGTGGTAGCCACAGGCGTTGCCGTAGCCGTAGGTTCGGGGCTAACGCCAACAGTAGCCGTAGTCGTAGCCGTACAGCCATCGGAGCCGGTTATGGTTACAGTGTAAGTGCCCGATGCAAGATTAGTGGGATTTTGCGGATTGCCGGGTATTGCAGGCGACCAGTTAAATGAAGGTCCGGTTATACCCGATACGGTTAGGTTAATGCTGCCGTTATCTAAGCCGCAGGTAGTAGCAGTGGGCGCGGTGCTGGCTGTTGGGGCGGGGCTGGCGTTTACGGTAGCCGTTTCTGTAGCTTCACAACCATTGGCATCGGTAACCGTTACCGAGTAGCTGCCCGATGCCAAACCGGTGGGGTTGGGCGTATTGGGCAAGCCGCCCGACCAAGCATAGGAAAGAACCCCTACTCCACCCGAACCGGTTACCAAAATGCTGCCGTTGTTTTGCCCACAAGTGGTGGGGTTCACTCCGGTAACACTTACCGTAGGTGCCGGGTCAGCGCTAACAGTCATATCTAAAACAGTTTGGCAACCGGTAGCATCGGTAGCCGTTACGCTGTATGCGCCAGCCCCTAAACCGGTTGGGTTGGTGGAGTTTAAACTAAAATTGTGCGACCATTGGTAAACTAAAGCGCCATTTCCGCCAGTGGCAGATATGGCAATGGAGCCGTTGTTTAACCCGCAGGTGGCATTGGTAGTGCCGTCTAAGAGCAATACTGCCCCATTAGTAGCCGGTATATTAACGGTAGTTGTGGCAGTACAGCCGTTGCTATCGGTTACGGTTACGGTATAAGCGCCGGTTGCCAAGCCCGATGCAGCGTTGGCGTTTAAGCCGTTATCTTGCGACCATGAATAGATATAAGGACCTACACCGCCCGATGCGCTCACAGTACCGCTACCGTTATCTTGTCCGCAACTGGCGGGGTTTTCGGCGGTAACCGTTAGGGTGGGGTTGGGTGTGGGGTTCACCAATGCCACTGCCGTTGCCTGGCAACTATTGGCATCGGTTATGGTTACCGTATATGTGCCGGGCACAATGCCGCTAAGCGTGGGGCTATTGGGTGCGCCCGCCTGCGACCATGCGTAGTTAAACGGAGCAGTGCCGCCGGTGGGCGTTACGGTTATGCTGCCGTTGGGTCCGCCACAGTCAGCCTCCTCTATATCAGTAATGTTCAGCGTAGGACCGGGCGTGTTCGTAATCACCACCGATTCCACATCTACGCAGTTATTCTCATCTGTTACCGTAACAAAATAATTACCCGGAAACAGGTTATTGGCTGTGCCGGCATTTAATCCCGAATCGTGCGACCAATCGTAATCTAAAACGCCCGTGCCACCCGTTGCCGAAATGGTAATGCTGCCATTGTTAAAGCCGCAGGTAGCATTTACCACCGTACCCACTGTAACCGTGGGCGCACCTAAGTTAGCAACAGCAAGCGGCAATACGGCTTGGCAACCATTGGCATCGGTAGCCGTTACGGTATAACTGCCAGCTGCCAAACCGGTTACACTTGCGCTGTTGGGCAAACCCGCCTGCGACCAGGTGTAATTGATAGGAGCCGTACCCCCCGATACGTTCACCGTAGCCGAACCGTCTGCCAAACCGCAGGCAGCATCATTTACCGCACCCAAAGTAAGCGTTGGTCCGGCTATGTTGTTAATGGTTACAGTTTGGGTAGCAGTACAGGCGTTGGCATCGGTTACTGTTATGGTATAACTTGCCGGTGGCAGTGCAGTAGCATTGGGGCTGTTTAACGAGGCATTGTGCGACCACCCGTAATTTAGCGGCGCTGTACCGCCGGTTGCTGCCACGTTTATACTGCCGTTGCTGTTGCCGCAGGTAGCATTGTTCGGGGTCATAGAACTGATGGAAGGACCGGCTAAGTTGTTAATGGTAAAGGTTTCCGTATCGGTACAACCATTGGCATCGGTAACGGTTACGGTGTAACTGCCTGCCGCCAAACCGGTGGCGCTGGGGCTATTGGGTAAACCTGCCTGCGACCATGTATAGTTCAAAGCGCCTGTGCCGCCCGAACCTGATAAGGTAGCGCTGCCATTGGCATTGCCGCAAGTGGCATTAGTAGTACTCACCACCGCTAATATAGGATTAGGTTGGGGGGTAAAGTTAAAGGTATCGGAAGCCGTACAGCCATTAAAATCGGTAACTGTTACGGAGTATGTTCCGGCAGTATTCACCGGAATACTGGGCGTGTTTAGGTTGCCCGTCCACAAGTAGGAGGCAAAACCACCCGTTGCCGACAGCGTACCCGAACCGCCACAGGCAGCCGAAGCAGTAATAAACACAAATTGCTGCGGGAATACGGTGATGTTTCGGGTTGCACTACCCGTACAACCACTTGCATCGGTTACAGTAACGGTATAGGTGGTATTGGTAGTGGGCGATACGGTAATGGTTTGCGTAGTCTGTCCACCGCCCCAGTTGTAAGCAGCATAAGGTCCGGCGTTCAGGTCAATAGAGTTACCGGCACAAACAGTGGTGGGTCCGGCGATATTGGGGTTCAGTTGGGTGCTAACAGTTAGCGGATGATTGGTAGTAGCCGTACAGCCTTGTGCGCTGGTAGCCGTTACGGTGTAGGTAGTAGTGGTAGCCGGCGATACGGTAACAGAAGTACCCGTACCCAAGCCATTGCTCCATTGGTAGGTATTACCACCCGATACAGTAAGCGTAGCCTGATTGCCCACACAAATTTGGTCGGGACCTGTAATATCGGGCGCCGGCAGCGGGTTCACAATTACATCAACACTGGTTTCGGCAGTACAGCCTTGTGTACTCGTTACCGTTACAGAGTAGGTGGTAGAGCCATTGGGTGTAACGGTAATGCTGGGGGTAGTTACGCCGGTACTCCATGAGTAGGTTAAACCGGGAGCCGAAGCGCTAAGCGTAGTGGACGCACCGGCGCAAAGCGTGGTATTACCGGTTATAGCCGGCACCGGCACCGGATTGGGATTTACGGTAATGCTGGTATTAGCCACACAACCTGCGGCATCAGTGGCGGTTACTTGATAAGTGCCGCCCGATAAAATGACAATACTTTGGGTAGTTTCGCCCGATGCCCATACATAATTAGTAAACCCACCGCTGGCAGTAAGCGTACCCACTTGCCCTTGGCAAAAAGAAGACGGTGTAATGGTAACTGCCGGCGGTGGCGTAATAATTACATCGGTACTTGCCGGTAAGGAGGGGCAATCACCTACGGTTACCACTACAGTATATTCACCGGCATTATTGGTGTTGCCACTAAGAGTAAAACTTTGTTGGTTTATATTAGTTGCATTAATACCCGGTCCAAACCACTGGTAAGTAGCGCCCGGTTGGTTAGAAGTAGCAGACAGTTGAATGGGCGCACCACAAGACTGGCCACCGGTAGCGGTGGCAATGGGAGCTTCTAACAGCACCACGTTAGTAATGTCAGGCGCCGATTCGCAACCGTTTACATTTACAATGAGGGTGTAATCACCTGCCAATGCATCACCGGCAGATAAAATCGGTATCTGGTCGTTGGAGGTAAAACCTCCCGGTCCCGACCAGTTGTAAGTTATTGTACTACCCGGTGGAATGCCGCCCGGCACATTCACATCGCCCAATAACTGCACAAACTGACTGGTACAAAACGGTCCATTATTGTCAGCTAAGGCTTGTGGAATACCATTTACCGCAAGTGTGTAAGTTTGGGTAGCGCTGCAACCGTTAGCATCGGTGGCTGTTACTGTGTAAGTAGTAGAAAAAGCAGGATTTACGGTAATGCTGGAACCGGATTGCCCGTTATCCCATTGATAGCTTACCCCTCCCGATGCGGTTAATGTAGCCGATTGCCCATTACAAATAGCAGCCGGTCCGTTTATGGCGGGGGTGGGTAATGGGTTTACGGTTATTGCAGTTTGTGTAGTAGCCGTACAACCAAATCCGTTGGTAACGGTAACGGTGTAAGTTGTAGTAGCAGTTGGTGATACAACTACTGATGATACGTTTCCGGCAGCCGGGTTCCAGGCATAGTTAGTGCCGCCCGATACGGTAATGGTTTGCGGGGGCGCACCTATACAAACAGGGAATGGCGGGGTAATGGTAGGCGCAGGTAATGGATTTACAAACACCGTACTTTGAGCAGTAGCTGTGCAACCACCCGCATCAGTAACCGTTACGGTATAGGTAGTAGTAACCGGCGGGTTTACGGCAACGATATTGGCATTTCCTGCCCCATTACTCCATTGGTAGGTAACACCACCCGAAGCGCCCAATAGCACCACATCACCTATACAGATATTCACGTTGCCATCGGTAGTGGCTACCGGCGGCGGCACAATGTTTAAAGTGGCATTGGTAGTTGCCGTACAACCATTAGCATCGGTTACGGTGAGGGTATAAGTGGTGGTTGAAGGCGGGCTTACACTAATGCTCTGCCCGCTTGCTCCGTTAGACCATGCATAAGTACTAAAACCCGGCGGAGCGGTAAACGTTACCGTACCGCCCGAACAAGTGGACTGCGCGCTGAGCGGCGGAATAGAGATATTATTGAGAGTTACAGTTCCTGTGCCCGTGCCGGTGCAACCATTAGAGTCTGTAACAGTTACCGTATAAGTACCTGGCGAGGTAATGCTGATAGTTTGCCCCAAAGCACTATTTGACCAGTTATAGGAGACAAAACCGGCGGGGGTAGCGCTTAAACTCAGCGTTTGTCCGGTACAAATATTGGGCGAGGGTACCGAAGCCACCGGCAGCGGGCTGCTGCTTACGGTAGTGGTAGCCGTACCGGTGCAGCCATTTGCAGAAGTTACCGTTACGGTGTAAGAGCCTACTCCAACACTAATGGTTTGCGTAGTAGCGCCCGTTGACCAGTTAATTTGGCTGAAACCCGCCCCCACGTCTAAGGTGGTATTACTGCCTAAACAGGGTGCTAAGTTGCCGGTAATAACCGGGTTGAGCGTACTGCTCACCGTTACGGTAGTAGAAGCAGAACCGGTACAACCATTGGCATCTACTACGTTTACCGTATAAGTGCCACCGGTGGTTACGGTTATACTTTGTGTATTTTGACCGTTTGACCAATTGTAGATATTAAACCCACCCGATGCGGTAAGGGTAGTGTTGCCGCCTAAACAAAAAGTAGTAGAGCCGCTAATGCTGGGCGTTTGCGGAGCATTTACCGCCACCGATACCGAACTCACCGCCGTACAACCCTGCGCATTGGTAACCGTTACGATATAAGTTGTACCGGTAGTGGGTGTTACCGATATGCTCTGTCCGGTTTGTCCGGTACTCCATTGGTAGGTAGTAAAACCGGGTCCGGCATTGAGTGTAGCGCTTCCTTGTCCGGAGCAAACCGGTGGTGGCGCAACCAATGCAGGGGGTGTTATAGTGTTGATGCCCACCAGCACACTGGCGCTTGCCGTACAGCCGCCCGCGCCGGTAACTGTAACTGTATAAGAAGTAGGGGTAGCAGGGTTTACGGTGGTGGTTTGCGTAGTTGCCCCCGTTGACCATGCATAATTGCTAAAACCTCCGCCGGCATCTAAAACCGTAGTTTGCCCTTGGCAAACCGATGTGGGTGGGATAACAGGCGGCGGCACACTATTTACTGTTACCGTTACATTACTTACAGCCGTACAACCCGATGCGTTGGTAACAGTTACGGTGTAGGAGGTAGTTCCGCCGGGCGAAACGGTAATGGTTTGTCCGGTTTGTCCGGTACTCCACACATAATTACTATATCCTGCTCCGGCATTGAGCGAGGTAGTTTCGCCGCTGCAAATAGTAGCAGCCGGAATGGTGGGCGGCACAATATTATTGCCCACCGAAACAGTTACATTGCTGCTGGCAGTACACCCTGCTCCATCAGTTACGGTTACGGTGTAGGTAGTAGTGGCAGCCGGCGAAACGGTAATACTTTGTCCGCTCAAACCACCTGTCCATTGGTAAGATGTAAATCCGGGTCCGGCATTAAGGGTAGCCGTTTGTCCGCCGCAAATATCCTGTGGCGGAATAACCGGCGGGTTAATAGGGCTAACGTTTACCGTTACGTTATCGGTAACAATGGTTTGGGTGCCATTGCAATTGGTATAGGTAATCCTTACTGTATAAGTAGTAGTAACACTGGGGGTTACGTTAATGGTGGCGGTATTACCAATAACGGTAGCGCCTTGCAACCACTGAATGGTATAAGCCGGCGCTCCGGTGGGGTAAAAACGCTTTCCATCGTTGGCGGCAGTCCATTGGGTAGGGTGGTTTCTGCCCGGCACTACTACTGCCTGCGTACCATTGGCATTTTGAATGCCTTGTATGGCTCGCCCGCTATTCCAAGTTGCACATAGTGGCTTATTGCCTATGTGTACATCTATCACATTGCTGGTTTCATACATTATAATTTGGTGTGTAGCCAACTGACTGTTGCAAGCCCCGCTAAACATGGGTATTTGGTTAAAGGTAACAATGAACTTTCGGCAAGGCGCTGTACCGTCCACATGTATCTTGGTACGGTTTGGGTTGTAGCCCACACTGGGGTCTATATCATGCCAAGGGCTGCCTATGGTGTTTAATACAGTTCCTACATTAGATGGCCAAGCATTACCAATAGGCCAGGTGCAGTAGGCATTGGCATAAGCGGTGTTAAAGGAGGCTAACCCGTTAGAACCCACTACCAATTGGTTGTAATTATTGCCCCAGTAGCAAAAGTTAAAACCCATGTTAATTACCCCCGACCAAATATCGTCAAGGTCCACCAATATATTAGTACCGGTGGTTAAACTAAACGGGTTGTAAGGGGTATTGCCTACTGCATAAGTGGTAGGCTGCCTTATATCGGCAAAGGTGGCTGTAAGCGTAACCTGCTGCCCGCCGCAAGTATTTACATCGGGGCCTGCATCTACAAACGGACACAACTGCTGGTCGTTTGGCGTTTGGGCGTTCACAAGAATGCCCATAATAGTAAACAACAAGGAAAAGAGTAGAATTCTCTTCATATTTAGCTAATTAATTTTATTTGGAGTGTGGTTAATAGTAACTTTACAGTGCGTTTACAATTAGCGGCTAAAAATACGCAAAATTGCAATTTTGAAAGCTAAAAACCGGCAAAAAGGTAAAAATGTCGGTAATTTACAACTTTAAATGACCGTCAAAAAGGGATTCAATATAAAATCAGCCCTGCAAAACGCATAACTGACCTTTTTTTACCTACTTTCACGCCCAAAATTTAACAACCCTGTAACGAACCTGTTTTTATGTTGCCCGGAATAGCTGTTTATTTTACCATTCTGTTTTTGGCTTGTATAGTGTACGTTTTATTTATTGCTTGGCAAGGGTTAACCATAGCCGATAACACCGCGCATATCAGAGTAAGAAATTGGGTTTTGGGTTGTATGCTGCTGTGGATTATGCTGCATTTTTTTCTTGGCTACACGGGGTTTTACCGCCATTACAATGAAATGCCGCCGCGTATTGCCTTGTTTATGGGTATTCCGTTTGTATTACTGCTGGGGTATGTGCTGCTAAGCAAAACCGCTTTGCAATACTTAAAAGCCATTCCGCTCCAATGGCTTTTATGGTTGCATGTGGTGCGCCTACCCGTAGAGTTAGTTTTATACGCCTGTTATGTTCAAGGTGCGCTGCCCGGCGAAATGACCTTTGCCGGCAGAAACTACGATATAGTTGCAGGTTTAACCGCTCCTTTGGTGGCTTATTTTGGTGCTCAAAAAGGGGTATTGCAAAAAAGACATCTATTGTTATGGAATTTTATTTGCATCGGTTTATTGCTCAATATCGTTACTACCGCTATCTTTTCCGCACCTTTTCCATTCCAAAAATTTGGGTTTGCCCAGCCCAATATAGCTATTTTTTATGCCCCATTTACCCTGTTACCCGCTTTTATTGTACCCCTTGCCTTGCTTAGCCATATCATTGCTATAGCCAAACTGAGAAAAGCTCATTAAAATACTCCCCTCAACTTTTTTACCATTTACCCACATCTCATTTCCCTTATTTACATGAATCAGCGCCACCACACCTCCAACCCACTCAACATTATTGTTATTGTATCGGCATTGGGTTATTTTGTAGATATTTACGACCTCATATTGTTTGGCATAGTGCGCAACCCCAGCCTTACTGAGCTTGGTTACAGCGGCGCAGAACTTACCGCTAAAGGGCTGATGCTGTTTAACTGGCAAATGGCCGGCATGTTGATAGGGGGCATACTCTGGGGCATATTGGGCGATAAGCGCGGAAGAGTATCGGTTTTGTTCGGGTCTATTTTTATGTATTCGGCAGCCAACGTACTCAATGGTTTTGTTACCGATATCAACAGTTATGCCCTGCTGCGATTTTTGGCAGGCATAGGGCTTGCCGGCGAATTAGGGGCAGGTATTACCTTAGTAAGTGAAACCATGACCAAAGAAACGCGCGGTTACGGCACTATGGTAGTGGTTACCTTTGGCGCATTGGGGGCAGTAGCGGCTGCCTTAGTAGGCGATTTGTTTACCTGGCGTATTGCTTACTTTGTGGGCGGCGGTTTAGGTTTTGCCCTTTTTGCCCTTCGGCTGGGCACGTATGAGTCCACCATGTTTAAAAATATGCTTGCTCATTCAGGAATAAAAAGGGGCGATTTTTTCCATTTATTCACCAATCCTCATCGGGCTTTCAGATACCTTAACTGTATTATGGTGGGTTTACCTATCTGGTTTTCTATTGGTATTCTCATTGTACTATCACCCGAGTTTAGCCGCGAAATTGGGGTAGAGGGCAGTGTTAAAGCGGGTACTGCCATTATGTTTGCTTACATTGGGCTTTCGGTAGGCGATTTTTTTAGCGGCTTGCTGAGCCAGTGGTTCAAAACAAGGCGAAAAGTGGTTATCGGGTTTTTAGTAACGCTGCTGGCGGTTATCAGCCTCTATCTTTTTTCCCGAAACATATCGTATGGATATTACCTGTTTTTGTGTTTTGCCATCGGAGCTGTATCGGGCTACTGGGCTATTTTTGCCACCATAGCATCAGAACAGTTTGGCACTAATCTTAGGGCAACGGTTACTACTACTGTGCCTAATTTTGTGCGCGGCGCGGTGGTGCCCATTACCTTATCTTTCCAATACCTGCAAAACCATTTCAGTTTTATTGTAAGCGCCTACATTGTGGGGTTAGTTTGTTTAGTGCTGGCGCTTTTTGCTATTGTTAACCTACACGAAACCTACGGAAAAGACCTTAATTATGTAGAAGAATAGGATTACCTCAAAAGAAACGTTAAAAAGTGTAAAAATCAATGGTTATCGGGCAGATTATTCGTTAATTAAATCATTGAGATAAAAAATTTAGCACGAAATTTGCCCTTCAATTGACTGAAATGCTAACTTTGCATAATTATTTAACCCTTATTCTCCTTAATTTATTCCTCAAAATCAGCCTAATCATGAAACAACTGTCAATTTTTTTGCTGGCAATTCTATTTGTTGCCATGCAGCAGCTACCACTACTTGCTCAGTCTTCTGCATATACCCCCTACACCGTCCGCTCCGGTGATTCCTTTTACCGGCTTGCATCGGTTTTTGGCATTAGTATAGATGACCTCAAAAAAGCTAATCCCCAAATTGCGGGCAATAAACTCAATGTGGGTCAGGTAATTAATGTACCGGCCGGCGCTAATAAAGTACCAATTAAAACCGCTACCTCAACAGCCGACCGACCGGTAGTAGTGGTGCTGCACAATGATGCCATGGCAAGTACAAGCGCCGAGTTATTGCCCATGAAAGAAACCGGCATACAAAATCAGGAACCCATTGCCAGAGCAGTTTCTGATATTATTGCACCCAAAACCCTTCCCAAAACAAACAACCCCAACCCTACCCTATTTGAAGCGCCTCGGGTATTAAGCGTAACCACTAACCCACCCATACAAGAACCCAGCCCACTTGCTGCTCCCGCAGAGCATATTGCTGATAAAAAGACAACTCAACCTGCAACTGAAAAAATGGTGTATGCAGTGGTAAGTTCCGATGCCCAGTCTAATACCGGCAGTACTGCCCGAAGTATAACACCGGCTGCCCCACCTGCTTTGCAGCAGCCTGCCACAGTAAACAAAACTACCGTTACTGCCGGCCAACCTCCTGCTACCGCTACTTATACTACTCTTAAACCCCTTAAACATAAAGTAAGAGAAAAAGAAACCCTGTTTAGTTTAGCCCAGTTTTACGGACAATCGGTTGCTACGCTGCAAAATTGGAATAATCTTACCGATGTTAATATCCAAAAAGGGCAAGAAATTATTGTGGACTGGCTTATGCCCACCGGCGAAGCCCTTACCGCTCTTGAACTTTCTGCAGCACTTGGATTAGGCGCACCGGCAAAACCAAATATGAGCAAGTATCAAATGGAATTTACCAAATTTGAAACCGATACACTAAAACAGTATGTGCTGCACAAGCACGAGGGCATGGCTGTAACCTTTGACGACTCGGACGAAAAATCAAGCACCGATAACATGTATTGTATGCACCGATATGCCCCAACCCAATCTATTGTAAAGGTTACTAACCTCAATAACAAACAAAGCGTTTACCTTATGGTAATAGGCAAACTGCCCTCTATACCCGAATACGACAATGTGCTGCTGAGTGTAACTAAAACAGCTGCCAAAAGATTACCCATATATAACGCTCTCAGGGTTAAATCAACCTACTACACCCCGCGCTAAAACTTAACCATGCACCCCCATTCCAATACACCTTTTAACTTTGAGCAGGGTGAAATTTTTTTAGTTAATAAACCGTTAAAGTGGACTTCTTTTGACGTGGTAAACAAACTGCGTTATGCCAGCGGCGTAAAAAAAGTAGGCCATGCCGGCACCCTTGACCCTATGGCTACAGGGCTGCTCCTTATTTGCATGGGCAGAAATGCCACCCGCCGTATTGATGAATTTATGGGCATGGATAAAGAGTACGAAGCCGTTTTTTACCTTGGCGCTACTACCCCCTCTTTTGATACCGAGCATGAGCCCGATGAATATTATGAAACAGCCCATATTACACACCAACACCTTTTGCAGGCAGCCCAACAACTTACTGGCGTTTATCTGCAAGAACCGCCCATGTTTTCGGCAGTAAAGGTAAATGGCTCCCCGCTTTATATTAAAGCCCGAAAAGGCATAAATGTGGAAGTTGAAAAAAGACCGGTTACTATCCATACTTTTGAACTTACACAAATAAACCTCCCCTTTGTTCATGCCCGAATTGTTTGCAGTAAAGGCACTTATATCCGCTCTATTGCCCGCGATTTTGGCAATCTGTTGCAAAGCGGCGCTTACCTGCACGCACTTGCCCGCACCAAAATAGGCAATTTTACCCTTACCAACGCATGGAATTTGCCCGATTTGGTAGCCGCAGTTGCCCCCTATAAAAATACCAAAAACCACCCCGTTACCCCTTAACTAACCACCCTTTTAAGCAAAAAAAGGTTAAAAATGGCTTACACAGGCAACCAAACGGTAAATTTTGCCGTTTCAATAGTGCTTAGATAAAGAGCCATAGTTTTTCGTTTATACTTTTCAGCCCCCAAAAAGGTACTACTTTTTGGGGGTTTCTTTTTTTACCCATTTTTCACCGCTGCTTTTGAGCGCATAACAGGCTTTGATTGTTATGTAATAAACAGTATTGTAGTATTTTTGCACCCTGCCCTTTCCAACTGTCGTTTCCTGTCAACTCCAACAAACAACTACCCTATTTTCTACCGCAAACTTCTCCTAACCCATGCCTCATTATCACCGTTTAGGTCAAATACCGCCCAAAAGACATACCCAGTTTCGCAAGCCCAACGGCAGTTTGTATGCCGAAGAGTTATTTAGCACCGAAGGTTTTTCTGACAATTACGCCCTGTTATACCACTGCCACCCACCCACCGTTATCCGAAGCGTGGGGCATCCGGTATTGGTAATGCCCGAAGTAGTTTTGCACAAACAATTACAACCCCGCAGCCTACAAGGGTTTAACATTACACCCACCAACGATTACCTGCAAAGCCGTGTGCCGGTTTTGGTAAACAATGACTGCCATATCAGTCTGGCAGCGCCCAAACTTTCAGTTACTGACTATTTCTACAAAAATGCCGATGCCGATGAAATGATTTTTATTCACGAAGGCAGCGGCACCCTTAAAACCTGCTACGGCAATATACCCTTTGAATACGGCGATTACTTGGTGATACCGCGGGGCACAGTTTACCAACTCCACTTTAACTCGCCCGATAACCGGCTGCTCATTACTGAATCGTTTAGCCCCATCGTTTTCCCAAAACGCTACCTGAGCGAAAACGGGCAATTTATGGAACACTCCCCCTTTTGCGAGCGCGATATTAAAACCCCGCAAAACTTAGAAACCTACGACGAAAAAGGCGATTTTAAGCTCTTTATCAAAAAAGAAGGAATGATGTATCCGTACCTCTATGCTTTTCACCCCTTTGACGTAATAGGGTGGGACGGCTACTGCTACCCGTTTGGGTTTTCTATCCACAATTTTGAACCTATTACCGGACGCGTTCACCTGCCTCCGCCTATTCATCAAACTTTTGCCTCGCGTGGGTTTGTGGTTTGCAGTTTTGTTCCCCGTCTGTATGATTACCACCCGCTTGCCATTCCTGCCCCTTACCACCACAGTAATATAGACTCCGACGAAGTTCTCTACTACGTGGACGGCGATTTTATGAGCCGCAAAAATGTAAAACGAGGACAAATTACCCTGCACCCGGGCGGCATACCACACGGACCCCACCCCGGAACAGTAGAAAAAAGCATCGGAGCAAAAGAAACCAAAGAACTTGCCGTAATGATTGACACCTTTAAACCCCTGCAACTTACCCGACAAGCCCTCCAAATTGAAGACCCCGATTACTACCTCTCTTGGTTGGACTATGCAGGGTAAAACTTCTACTTTACACAACCACTTACCACTCAAAACCATATTTCTACACCATAACCCCACTTTTTATGACCACCATAGCACACAACCTGCAAAAAGAACCCCTTACCGCCAATGCCGATTTTTTACCCATTAACGGCACCGACCATATAGAATTTTACGTGGGCAATGCCAAACAATCTGCCTATTATTACCAAACCGCTTTTGGCTACCAATTAGTGGCTTACTCCGGCTTAGAAACCGGCAACAAAAACGCTGCATCTTATGTGCTGCAACAAGGTAAAATACGATTGGTGCTTACCACACCCCTAACACCCGAATCTGCCATTAACCAGCATTTAGTACAACACGGCGACGGCGTAAAAGTGCTTGCCCTGTGGGTGGACGATGCCCGCCGCTCGTTTGAAGAAACCGTAAAACGAGGCGCTAAACCTGCCATTCAACCCACCGTTTTATCCGATGAACATGGCCAAGTGGTAGTATCTGCTATACATACCTATGGGCAAACTATTCACAAATTTGTAGAGCGCAAAAACTATAAAGGCGCTTTTTTACCCGGTTTTGTGCCCAAACAATCTAATTTTGAAGTAAAACCCGTAGGGCTAAAATACGTTGACCACTGCGTAGGCAATGTAGAATTAGGCGAAATGAACAAATGGGTACAGTTTTATGAAGAGGTAATGGGATTTAAACTCCTCCTTACCTTTGATGACAAAGATATTTCTACCGAATATACCGCCCTTATGAGCAAGGTGGTGAGCAACGGAAACGGCTACATAAAATTCCCGATTAACGAGCCGGCAGAAGGTAGAAAAAAATCGCAAATTGAAGAATACATCGACTTTTACCGTGGCGCAGGCGTACAACATATTGCCGTAGCAACAGACGATATTATTGCTACCGTCTCGGAACTCCGAAGCAGAGGAGTTGAATTTTTGTATGTTCCCGATACTTACTACGACGACCTTGCCGAGCGTGTAGGACATATAAACGAGGATATGGAAGTGCTTAAAAAACTCAATATCCTGGTTGACCGCGATGAAGAGGGTTATCTGCTCCAATTGTTTACCAAACCCGTACAAGACCGACCCACCGTTTTTTATGAAATTATTCAACGCTGCGGCGCTAAGTCGTTTGGCAAAGGTAATTTTAAAGCCCTGTTTGAATCTATTGAACGCGAGCAAGCCCTAAGAGGCACGCTGTAAAATAATTGACCCCCTCTCATACAAAACCCCGATGTAACTTTGGCTGCATCGGGGGTTTTTTTTATATTATACACAGCGTAATTATGATTTTGGGGAAACCTATTGAATGGGGTGTTTACCTACCTGCCGGCAAAACCTCCGCTTAAAGTAAACGCTGCCCATGCTGCGGGAGCGGCAAACTCATCAGTTTGCATCATTTGTAACTGGGTGTGTTGGTAGGCATCGGGTAGGGGTGTGTTTTGAGCTAACCGGTCGTATAATAAGGTGTAAAATTGGGTGGCATGGCTTACTTGTGGCAACCAAAGGCTGTAGGTGGCAGCCCCTATGCCCGCCTGAAGGGTGGTTAATTGCAAAGTGGCTACGGCATTGCCCTGCAAACCGGAGGGCGTATGGCTAAAAGCAAAAGGCAGGTTAAGCAATGCTGCCGAGGGGCTGAGTTCTGCCAACTTGGGCAGGGTGAGCAGGGCATTGTTACCCTGTGTGCCACCTACTATTAAACCCGAAAACTGCGGATACTGACTATTAAAGACAAACGGTGCAGCTAAGTGCAGGTATTGGTATGGTTGGCGGCTGAGTTGTTTTAGTTTGGTTTCGGCTACCTGATTTTGCTGCAACAGGGTTAGGTTTGCCGCTTCAAAGGGGGTAAACTGGGTTTTGGCATCATAAACGGCTATGGCTGGCGGGGCAATGGTAGCTTTACCCAAAACCAAATTGCTGTAAGTATTGCTTTGTGTGGCAGAAGTTTGCAGCGTGGGGTTTGCCAAAGCTAATACCTTACCGGTGTTTTGGGGGGCGGGCTTGCTCAATTGGTAAAATGCGCCGGCAGCCGGATAGGTGGTTATGGCGTATTGTTTGGCAAGATAGGGGTAGTCTTTATAGTTGGTTACAGGGGTTGAACCCGGCTCAACCAATAGTTGAAAAGGTAAGGTATGCAAAATGCCATCGGGCACAATTATCAATTTTTTAGCTCCCGATAATAAGCCACTTTTCTGAATGGGCAATATAAGTTTGTTATACAATTTACCGGCATGAAGGGCAAAGGCTTCCTGCAATTTTTTTTCTGCTTTTCGGAGGTCTTTATCGGGCAGTTCGGAGGCGGGTTTAAGGTAATTGGCATATAGTTGTTCTACCTCTTGTTCAATGGTAGCGGCGTTATCAAGGGTAAAACATTGGTAAACCGATTTGGCAATTAAAAAAGCATAGGCTTGTTTGTTTCCTAAAAGGTAACTAATCATTACCTCATCGGGCAAAAGGGTTTCCTGAATTTGTTCTACATGGGGCTTTGTAGGGTATTTAAGGGCTGCATACTGAGGGGCATTTGTGGGCAGTTCTTGCATAAATTTTTGGTAGCCGTTAAGCAGCATTTGTTGGGTTTGGGCAAGTTGTTTGGTTTGGGCGGCATTGGCGGGCTGGGCAACTTGGCGGCTAATGGCGTGCAAGCTGTGTTGCCAGTACAGCTCTTCGGCTTGCAAAAGGGGGTCAATAGGTAGGGTCAAACCGGTTTCGGGTTGTAAGAGGTATTGGGCGGTTTGGTGCATTTTAGATTGCTCGGCAAGGGCAAAGGCTTCATCGGGCTTAGAGAGCTGAACGGCTAATTTTACCGCCTCCTTAGCCGCCATTTCGTGTTTTTTAACGGTAAGCATTTGCCATTCATCGGGCAAATGGAGGAAATCGGTTTGTTGGGCAAGTTCTAAATAATGGCAATACAGTTGGTAAGCCTGTTTTACATTACCCGTTTCGGCGGCGGCGGCGGCAGTGTTGAGCATAACCGGAATTTGGGCGGTAAAATGCTCCGGTTCTTTTTCCCACAACTGGGCAGAGCGGGTAAAATGTTGCTCGGCTTCGGGGTAATTGCCTTTAAAATAGAGCAAAACGCCCCAGTTATTGTAAACAGCAGCCAAATGTTTGGGCAGTTTTAGTCTTTCGGCAAGTACCATAGCTTGCCGGTATTGGGTTTCGGCTTCGGCGTATTTACCCTGCAATGCCAGCATGTTTGCCGTTTTAAGGGTAGCCAATGCCACGCCGCTTCGGTTGGCAAGATACTCGTGGTGTTCGGCGCTGAGTTTGTAGTTTGCGGCGGCTTTGTCATAAGCGCCTTGGTCAAAATACAGGTTGCCAAGTTGGTTGTTTAGTTGTGCCAATGCAGCATCGTTGCCGTTTTTTTCGGCGGCTGTTTTAAGTTCGGTAAGCAGTTCCGTAGCGCGGGCATACTCTTTTTGGGCAACAAACGTGTTTACCAAACCCTGTTTGGCTTCTGCCCCCCAGGTAGCCTGTGCGTTTTTTGCAGATGTGGCAATTTTGGTTACTTGCTCATAATGCTGCAATGCCTGGGCGTATAAGCCTTGCTGCTGTGCTGCCTTAGCCAAACCCAATAGCAGGGTGGCTTTGGCAGATTCGTCTTTTATGGTTTTGAGCGCATCGGGCGAGGCATCAAATGCAGCGGTTATGCCGGCATAAGCTCCGTTGTTCAGCATTTGGTTAATGAGTTGCTGTATGGCTGCGGCATCTTGTCTGTTTAAATTGGCAATGTTTACCCCCAACTGAACCGATAACGCCTGAATTAACTCGGTTTTATTGTTGGAGGCAAGATACTTTGATAAAGCCGCTATAAAATTGGCTGCATTGGGCAGTTCGGCGGCGGTGGCAGAGGGTTTTACGGGTGCGGCATCGGGCTTGGCTGCGGGTACGGGTGCAGCCGCTACGGGTGGCGGCAAGGCGGGTATTGAAGCCGTAGGCTCAGGGGCAGCCTTTGGCGAAACGGAGGGGTTGTTAGCCATTAAGCCCGATGATGGTGAGGGCTTCGGTAGGGCGTTTTTTTGTACAGGCGCTACCTCAGTTGAAGTGGTTGATGGCAATTGGGTTTTGGCAATTGCGGAGGGAGTTGGTTGGGGTTGGGCAGGTATTACCGCAGGTTTAGCCTTTGTATGGGGAGGGTCAAGCGTTTTTTGAGGCAGGTCATCGGGTTGTTTGGGGGCAATGGGTTTTGCATCGGGGTTTGTTGTTTCTTCGGCATAATCCTCTGTTGCCAAGTTGGTGGTTTGTATAGCCAAAGCGGCTTGGGTATTAACAATGGGTAAAATAGGCTTCGCCCCTACCCGGCTTGTGTTGGCTATTACAAACAAGTTGGTTTTTTGGTTTGTTTGCAGTGTAGCCACCAAAGAAGTGGCAATTCGGGCGGGGTTTCCTGTTTCGGGTTGTGTTTCTTGTTTTTGAACCGTTGCAAAGGGCAGGGAATTTAAGGGTTGCTCTTTAAGCATATTGGCAGTTTGCCTGATAGAGGCTTCGTAAGCAACCATCACCTCCTGCCGGTCTTTGGCGGGTTGTTTGGGCAATGTTTTTTCTGGCTGAGGCTTGGCAGCAGATAAAGCGCCCGATTTTTGCAAATAAGCCGATGCCATTTTAGTATTGCCCATTGCCTCATAAGTAGCTGCTAAGTTTTTATCTGTTTCTTGCACGCCTGCGGGCAAAGCCAGTACTTGCCGTATTTGTTTGCTTGCCATAAATAGGCAAAGGGCTTGGGTAAACAGGTTTTGCTCTAAGAGTTGCTCGCCAAAATGATTAAAGGCGTGGGCATCGGCGGCATCGGCTAAAAAACGGTGGCTCAAATGTTTTGAAAGGGTATATAGGGTGGCTTTGGTATCATCGGGCAGGGCAGGCAGGGCGGTTGCCACTTCGGTTATGTTAAATTTTTGACCGTTTTGGTAAAAATCAACACTTACAAAGTTGCCTTTTTCGTCCCAAAAAATGTGTCTGCCCCATTGCTTGCCTTTTTTGTAAGCGCCTTCATATAAGGCTCTGCCGTCTTGGTTCCACACTGCCACACGTCCGGCAAGTTCGCCGTTTAGGTAATAGGCTTCGCGCTGCTTAGCCCCGTTTGGGTGATACCATACACAGGTGCCGTCATAAGCATCGGGGTTTTGTGCCAATAAGCTGCCGGTAAACTGCAAGGTATCGGTTAGGTAATAATCTTGCACCGTTCCAATGGGTTTACCACTTTCGGTATATTTTACCAATCGGTAAAATGTCACCTCTGCGCCGTTGGTAGTGGGTTTTTTGTCTTTATCTAACCATTGTTTTACCCCATTTTGGGCAAACAACTGACTACTGATGCCCCATAAAATAAGGACTAAGGTTATGGTAAGTGCATTTTTCATGGCTATAACTTTATATGGTTTGTGTGCTTGTTTACTACACCATAGCAAATTATTTGCCAGTTTTTTTGCGGATTGTTTGTTTGGGAAATTTGCCGATGAATTTGGGGTTTTTATGTCTATTTAGCCTCTGGTACTTGGTATTTGGTAGGGTGTGTGTGACCCAAGTTTAATGAAAATGACGTGCTACAGGTAGGTGCGCAAAACCGCACACAGATAACACGGATGCGGCTGATTTACACAGATTTTTGAATAATAAAGACTCAAGTTTTGATTTCGGATATCGGGATAAGTTCTTTTCTTCCCGATAAAAACAGCGTTTCAGTAGCAACCGCCCAATTGACAAGGCGCTGCGCACCGAAATATATCGCCCTACCTGTTTGAAATCCTTTTGCGGCAAGCCTTTAGCGTACTACTAATTCCAACATCACAGTTCCTTAGAAGAAAATACCTCAAAGTTTTACTTAGCAACGTTTTCTTAAAAGGAAATAAAAAATAGCAAACCCACCAAAACCTTGCACCCGTTGCAAAAGTCTTGTATGTTTGGCGGCAAGGTATGCAGTTTGGGTTAAGAGCCATTACTGCAAAACTGCATAATGGGCAATAACCCCCTACAAAAAAACGCAACACACCCTACATAGGCATGTTGCGTTTTTTTGTTAAGTGGTTATGGGGTAAGTGGTTATCTTACCACCATAATTCGGGTATTTTCGGTAGCGCCATTGGCATATTGCAAAACGGCAAAGTAAATGCCATTGGGCAGCAGGGCTGTATCAAAAGGCAATTGGTAGGTAAGGCCGGCTTCGGTTGTGCCGTTAAATAAGGTAGCAATTAATTTACCCTCTGTGTTAAACACGGTTAGGATAGCCGGCTCTTGTGCAGCGGCGGTAAAACTAAGGGTGCTCATGTTTTGGGCAGGATTGGGGAATGCCTGTAGCAACTGCTGCAATTGAATGCCTCCGTTTTTGGTACTGCCGCCATTGTCGCCACAGGGATTAACCGTAACACTTGCCGATGTAGTACAACCACCACTACCTGTTACGGTTACGGTGTAAGTGCCATACATACCATAAGAAGCCGGATTGCGCAAAACAGTTGCGCCGGTGCCGGTAAAGCCCGGTCCACTCCACTGGTAGCTGTTGCCGCCCGATGCTATGAGCCATACACGGTTGCAATTGCTGTTGTTTTGAATACTAACGGTGGGCGCTGCTGTTACCGAAACAGTACGGCTGGCAGTACTTATGCAGCCTGCGGCATTCTGAACCGTTACGGTATAAGTACCGGCTACGGCAGGTGTGCGGGTCATGGTAGCGCCGGAAAAGCTAAATCCGCCCGGTCCGCTCCATTGGTAGCTAACACCGGCTGTGGTGGCAGTAAGGGTAATGGTGCCGTTTGAGCAAAAACCGGTAGCGCCTGTAATGGTGGCGGCAGTGGGCGCTGCTACTGTTACGCTTCGGCTGGCAGTGGCAGTGCAGCCGCCTGCGCCGGTAACGGTAACTTTGTATGTGCCTGCCATAGCCGTAGTGGCATTAGAGCGGGTCATGTTTTGGGTAGAAGAGGTAAAACCACCCGGACCACTCCACGCATACGAAACAGCGCCTGCGGGTGCGCTAAGGCTTATGGTGCCACCGTTGCATACAGAAGTAGCGCCGCTAATGGTAGCGCTGGGGGTAGGGTGTACCATAACATTTATACTGCGCACTACCGAACACTCATTGTGGGTAATGGTAACGGTATAAGTGCCGCTCATAGCAGTAGTAGCTCCGTTGCGGGTTATGCTTGCGCCGGTATTAGTGTAACCATTGGGTCCGCTCCACTGGTAGGTATTGCCGCCGGTGGCGGTTAAGCCTATTGTACCGCCTACACAAACATTGGTAGAGCCGGCAAGGGAGGTTTGGGTGCCAAGGGCAATGGTTAAATCGAGGGTATTGCTGCCGGCATTATAAATGCCGGAATCATAATAGGTTATACCTGTTACACTCCAAGTGTAAAAGCTACACGCGGTAATAACTGTAATGCTATTGCAATTAGCAACAGGCGGTGGACTGAGGCAACTTTGGCAATTGGAGTCACTTGCTGCTTCATTGGCGCAGATGGAATCCCAATTAGTATTACAACAGTAAGGGTCATAACTGCAAACCGAGTTTTGGCAGGCAAGGTCGAAAGGAAAACCTGCCCCCCCCCACCTTGTGTTGCAAAAAAGAACAGGTGAAATGCAACTTTGGCAATTGGGGTCACTTGCTGCTTCAGTGGCGCAAAGCAAATCCCAATTAGTATTACAACAGTAAGGGTCATAACTGCAAACTGAGCTTTCACAGGCAATATCGCAGGCGAAACCGACACCCCCCCAAACTGAGTTGCAATAGGGCTGTGCATGTACTGCCGCAGCAGTAAACAAAAACATAACAAGCGTAAGTACTAATTTTTGTACCATGGTTAAGGAGTTGAAAATTAAAAAATAAATTGCGTTTGTTAAAGTGCAAATGTAAGATAAAATATCAAAATCCAATCAAAAGTAATTAAATTTTTATTAAAACATTAATAACAAAAACAAATTCATGCAAAATTATATTTTTAGGCACTAACAATATAACATAACATTTCAATGGCAAATGGAATTAATCAATTTATGGTTTTTTTTAAATAAACAAAAAGTAATCTATTATTTTATTTAGACTTTGGACAAGCCTATAGCCCCCGCACTTAGTTTGTGGGCTAATAATTTTTAATATGTTTTATTTTGGCTAACAATTTAGCTGTTCGGGGTGCTGTTTTGGGCTTTTCTTATGCTTTTTTACAATGGGATACTTGGGGCGTTTGGGTAGTTTGATGCCTTTGGTATGCCCTTAGTTTTGGTTGTTGCATAAACATAGTATTGGTTGCCATAGTTTACCAACAAACGAGCACGAGAAGCGCCCAACAGTAAGATTTGGAGGCATAATATGAGTGTTTTTGCGTATTTTGTTTGCATCAATACCTAACACTTGGACTGGCTCTTTTACGCACTATCGCAAAAATTTTGTCCAAAGTCTAAATGTTTTCTTGTTTAACAATAAAATCTGCTTCACTACAAAACCTCTTTGAGTACAAACAAAATGTTTTTGTGTACTTACAAAATGCTTTTGAGTAGAAACAAAATGTTTTTGTTTCCAACATAAAGTCTTTGTACTTCTTCAAAATGTTTTTGAAAACAAACAAAATGTTTTTGAGTAGAAACAAAATTGCCGTTTTTACTAAAAAAACCTAAGGTTGGAATTAAAATGAACGCCCGATAGGGGTAAAACCTGCATAAGGTTTAGATGCACTTGTTAAAATAGGCAACAGATTACAGTGTTCTACCAAGATTACAGGGGCGCTGCCCCTTGTGTGTTACTCACCAAGAGCTATAAAATGGCGCATTTGGTTATGCACAGGCGCTACGCACCAAAATATAGGTAGTAACCATGTTAACCGCCCAATTGACAAGGCGCTGCGCACCGAAATATATCGCCCTACCTGTTTAAAATCCTTTTACGGCAAGCCTTTGCACAAGCTCACAACCCCAACTTCACATTTTTGCAATAATACACACCAACTGTATCCTTACTGCTCAACACCCAACCGGGGCGGCGCTTAAAGCAAAACGGGGCTATTTCAATTTAGCGTTTGCCGGTATCTGAAAATTAAAATAATCGCTTTTAGCCGTTTCGTTTACCAGCAGGTTGCTGTATTGGGTGCGGCTCACTACCGAGTCGCCCGGGGCAAGATAGTTAATATCGGTCATGGTGGCGGGCAGATTTACCTGCTGAATTTTTTGGTAGTTGTAAAAAAACACCTTGCGCATATAGTTGCCTTTAAGGTCTTTGTAACCAATAAAAATGGGCAGGTTATTTTCGTGTACCAGCTCTACCAGCAAGGCAGAAGAGGCATTTACCAATTGTGGTTGCCACTCGGTAATGGTGGTGGTGTTTTCAAATCGGGTATTATAGAGGGTAAAGCCAAGGTTTCGCAAGCCCATATCGGCAAGGCGGTTGTTTAGAAAATGCCCAAAATAGGTAACATCGGTACTAAAAGCCAAATTTTGGCTTTGCTCAACGGTATTGGCTTTGGGGTCGTAAATTTTGTATTCTCCTTTGTTGTTGGTAAGCAGGAAGTATTCTTTGGGGTGGGTAAAGTGGGTTACCATTTTACCGCCGGCGGCGTAGTATAAGTTAGCTTTTAGCGTGGTAGCCTTGCCCTTGTGTACTTGTTTGGTGGTAAGCGAGGCGCTCAGTTTTTGAATGGGCAGTTGATAGACAGTAAAAGCGCTCAGGGCTGCCAGCAGGGGTAAAAGCAGCAGTAAACGGGTTTTGGCAAACATGGTTTTAGGGGTAGGTTTTAGGGTAAATTATGGGTTACAAACCAATAAAACAGCGCAGTAGTTGAGTAGGCGTGTAAACATGGGACTTAAGGGTATGCAGCCCTGTGGCGGGTTATGGTGGGTGTAACCCCCAAAGTGGCACACAAAGTCTGTGCTGTCGGCATGAGCTAAAAACCGGCAGCAATTAGCACACGGATAACACGGATGGAGCTGATTATTGCTGATTTTTGAAAAATAAAGGCTCAAGTAGTGAGAAGTGAAGAGTTATGAGTGCGTTAGTACCAACTATCATATACTATCTGCCAAATGCCCACAAAGCACACTTTTACCTGCGTTTATCCGTGTTATCTGTGTGCTTTTTTTGCTGAAAACAGGTGGAACTATCTCCATTTATACATCAAACCGAGGCTGCCCCCGTTATGGCTGCTGTCCTTCGGCAGTTTTAGGGTTAATAAACTCCATAGCCAAATTTACCATATTTTCGGAGCCTATAAAAATGGGGCTGCGCTGGTGCAGGTGCTGGGGGGCAATATCTAAAATGCGCTGTTTCCCATCGGTAGCTTTTCCGCCGGCGGCTTCTACAATAAATGCCATGGGGTTGCACTCAAACAACAGGCGCAGTTTACCATTGGGGCTATCGGTCATGGCAGGATACATAAAAATACCCCCCTTAATAAGGTTTCGGTGAAAATCAGAAACCATAGAGCCTATGTATCGGGAGTTGTAGGGTCTGCCGGCGGTTTTATCGGGCTGTTTACAGTATTCTACAAAATCGTTCACTTCTTTGGCAAATTTAAACTTGTAGCTTTCATTTATAGAGTAAATGCTGCCGTTTTTAGGCACTTTTAAATTGGGGTGCGACAGGCAGAACTCACCAATGGTGGGGTCAAGGGTAAAACCGTTTACCGTTTGCCCCGATGTGTAAACAAACATGGTAGATGAGCCGTAAATAATATAACCGGCAGCTACCAACCGATGCCCGGGTTGTAAAAAATCGGATTCTTCGCACTCGCCGCTTCGGGTTACGCGTTGGTAAATGCCAAAAATAGTGCCTATAGAAACATTTACATCTATGTTAGAAGACCCATCAAGGGGGTCAATACATACTACGTATTTTTGCACCCTGTCTTTGGGCGGCGGAAAAGCAATAAAAGTATCGTTTTCTTCGGAGGCAACGCCCGCACACTCGCCGTTATTTTGTAAAAAATAGATAAACTGCTGATTGGCAAAAATATCTAATTTTTTCACCTCCTCGCCATACACGTTACTATCGCCGGTAGAACCCAAAATATCCACCAATCCGGCTTTATTTACCTCGCGGTTAATTACTTTTGCCGAAAAACCAATGTTTCTTAACAGGCTCGACAGTTCGCCGGTTGCCCACGGATAAGCTCTTTGTTCTTCTAAAATAAATGCTCCTAAGGTTGTTACCTTGTGCTTTACCATGTGATAAATCATAACGCAGTAGGGGGGTAAATTTGGTTAGTAAGATGGTTTAAAGAGCAAAAAATGGGGTAAAATGGTTGCTTTGCAGGCAGTTTTCTTTGCTTTGCAAATGTACGCAAGTTTGCCTAATTATTTCACCATTCACCAAACTTGCTGTTTTAACCAAGTACATAAATAACCATGCCCTACTTTTTATGGCTGCCCTCATTGCTTTAATAGTGCAGATGTGCCACTTTTTTGGGCAGAAAACACTTTTTTTGCACCCGATTATTCTTTTACCCATCTTGTTAATTATACTTTTATGACCATTACCATTCGCCCGGCACAAAAACCCGATTTGCCTGCCGCCTACGCTCTTATTTGCGAATTAGCCTTGTTTGAAAAAGCGCCCCAAGAAGTAACGCTTACCCTTGAACAATTTGAAAAAGACGGATTTGGCAGCCATCCGCTCTATTTTTTAAATGTGGCAGAAATTACCCACCCCCAATCGGGCAAAAAAGAAATAGCCGGTATGGCGCTGTTTTTTTTCTGCTACTCTACCTGGAAAGGTAAAATTTTATACCTCGATGATGTGATTGTTACCGAAAAACACCGCTCAAAAGGTATTGGCAGGTTACTCATTAACAGCGTTTTTACCTTTGCCAAACAACACGGCGCTAATCAGGTGCGCTGGCACGTTTTAGACTGGAACACGCCCGCCGTAGCGTTTTACCAAAAATTAGGCATGAAATTAGAACCCGAGTGGATTACCTGCAAATATACCAAAGACCAAATTCTGGAATTTGAAGTGGCAGAAAACACCCAATAACGGTAAACCACCCCACCCTCCCCGATTTTAATAAACCGATGCCGAACAGCACCCACATAGCCCCATATATCCCGATGATGAGCGCTACTCTCCTAAACGGGCAGTTTATAGGTTTTTATTAACAGGGTTTTTATGTATGCAATTACTCCCACAGCGCCCAATCCATGCTCCAAACATCAAAGGAAGCGCTAAAAAGTTGATTTTTGAGGGTTATTAGGTAAAGTGTTTACCTAATCTGGTTGAGCTTTGATGCACAAAATAGGGGTTTTGATGCTATACCTAACACTGCCATGATGTGTGCATAGGCAAAAATCTGAAAATTGAGTGTCAATCTGGTTTGTAATTCCTTTTCAAATTTTCCTTATTCATTGGTTTATAAGATTCGGGGTGGCTTTTTGGAATGTTTTTGCATCTTGAAAATAATTGGTTGCTAATACTTCTGCCTTCCTAAATTTCCATAGTCGTTCAATCAAATTCAGCGTGTTAAATAACAACCACCAAAATCACTTTGCATCTAAACTGAAAACAACTGATACCTCCACTCCACATTTAGTTAGGCAATACCCTGTAACAACACCGGTTTTGTCCTTATTTTACCCCAAAACAACCCAATCGGGAACTATTCTTGGAAATGTATGGTTCATTATAGATAACGCCTTTGATATATAAAGGGTAATGGGCTGTCATTTTGTAAACAGGTAAAAACTAAGGTCATGCAATTCGAACATTGGAAAGCACTAAAAGCGCAAATAATTTCGGAAACTGCCGATGTGGTCAATGGCATGTATGCACCCGCCAACTTTTCGGTAGAAGAGGCGGCAGAGGTGTTTCGCAAAGTATTGGAATACCCCATTAACCAACCGGAGCTTAAACTTGACGGGCTGCCCAATCTATTGCCAGCCCTTTATGA
Source organism: Bacteroidetes bacterium UBA2322 (assembly GCA_002345145.1). Taxonomy (GTDB): domain Bacteria; phylum Bacteroidota; class Bacteroidia; order Chitinophagales; family UBA2359; genus UBA2359. The sequence goes on along the minus strand of DDVC01000189.1, from coordinate 10,814 downwards.
GTTATTGGTAAAAGAAGCAATGAACAAAAACATAGAACAAGACGGCAATTTCACCTTATTAGCTACCCATTTTGAGTCTTACCTCAAAAAAATAATGTACCTAATCAACCACCCCGATAACCCTGCCATTAACCCAGTTTTAGCACTTGCCCCTTGTATCAGTAAATTAGGGCTAAATCCAAATAAAATCAACTACAATCAGACAGATTTATCTCCAAACAGCAAAAACAATTTTGCCGAGCACTTGTGGCGCGCCTATAATATACGCAACGATGAAGCCCACTACTACCCGCCCAAAAATCGCAAACAATTCTGGACTGCCGTTCAGAGTTATTTAGTTATGTACCTCTATGCCGCATTTAAGTACCGCCAAGCCATACTGCAAGCCGTTGAGCCCTATTTCCTCACTACTTACCTCCAAAACTACCTTACAGCGTACCAAAACTGGAACAACGAATATGTAGCCATTCCCGGTATTGAGTTTGTAAAAATAGAGCAATGGGTAACAGAAGTGCCCGATACCGAAAGAGATAATAGAGGCGAGACCAACCCCGATGCCCACCCAAAACCACCTGCCGAGAACCGCCCCCAACCAACCCAAGAACGCCGAAGCGGCACCATTGAAGAACTGAGCAAAACCATTGCTGAAAGACAGATGGTTTTGGTGGCTGAGCCCGGAATGGGTAAAACCACCGCACTACAGTATTTAGCCTTTTTAAATGCCCAAAACATAGAAAACGGCGACAACCAAACGCCCTATCCCGTAATGATAGAGCTGAAAGAATTTCAAAAGGAAGACAGTATCCCCAAACGGATTTTGCAAAAATTGGGCATATACAATACCGTAGTTGAAACAATGCTGCAAAATGCTAAGATAACCCTGCTCTTAGATGGGTTAAACGAAGTGGGTGAAAGCCTGAAAAACGAAGCCATCAACAGCATTAAACGGTTTATGCAAGACTACCCCAAGGTATTTGTACTCATCACCACCCGACCCAATGCCTACGAACGCAACTTTTTTGACAACATAGGAAACAGGCAAAAAGCTCCCATCTTCCAATTGCAGGAAATGGACGAAAACCAGATTGCCGAATTTTTACTGAAAAACAGCACCCACCATACAACCGAACAAATAAACCAAGCCATACAAGAGCATGAAGCACTAAAAAACATCATCAGAACGCCTCTGCTGCTCAAAATGCTCATTGCTCAATTAAACGCACAACCCAACAGCAAAATTCCACCCACCGAAACCGATATTATCCTTGGTTTCCTAAATGGCGTATGCCATAGAGAACACAAAAGAGATGCCGGTTTCAATGCACGTAATTTTATGGAGCAAATAGGGTTCCTTGCTCACCAAACCCGTATGCGCTACGAAGCTAACGCTACCATAGACAGAGAAGAATTGCTAAACCTTTTGGAGCTTCGTTATAAACGAGAAACGGCAGAAAACTTACTGGCTAAAGCGGTAGAACTCCGCTTACTCACATTCAATAAAATCGAAAACCGATATAGTTTTGTGCATGAACTATATCAGGAAGCTCTATGGGCTAAACAACAATCCGTTTTTGAAACTACTCCTCCACCTGCGCAGTCTGCTATATTGTACAGTCTTGCTTTAGATTTATGGTATAAAGAAGGATTTAAGCAAGCCTTGCGTTTATACTCAGGTTTATTGCAAGCAGACCAACGACTAAATTTTGTACGCGAAATCAGCAAAAGGGATATTGTATTGGCGGCAAGGTGTATTAAAATAAACTGGAAACCCGAACCCGAACTCACTCAATTGGTAGTGGACAAAGCCAAACGATATGCCGCTTTTTTTAATTCGGATACACATTACAGCGTTTCCGGCTTTTTAGCTTTATTAGAATTGAATGATATGGAGAGCATTGTGCAAACCATAAAAAGAGATAAAACAGGATATGAAAGCTATATAGCGAAATTAACAGAAGCTATACCTGCAAGACAAGCCTTGCGCCTAATTAGCACCCTGCTGAACAACAATTTGAATGAGGCAGCGGCTTTTGCCATAAAAAATTTAAAATTCAAAAAACATGAAGACGCGCTTTATGAAAGCAGCATTGTAGCTATTAAAAACATACTTTGGGAACGCAAGATGTACAAAGCCATCTTACAGCTTGATTGCATGGTTGAAATTGAGTTTTTAGATAATACCGAATATCTGACTTTGTTCAGCGAGGTAAAATGGTTAAGTGCTTACAGGAAATCCGTATTAAAGTTTATCAGTAAATACGTACCCGATATTGAATATGTGAGAGGTTTATTAAAACATATTTTCTATGCTGATATTAATGGGCTTGTACACACGTCCGGTTTTCCATTACATCTGTATCCTTTACACAGAAAAGAGATAGTAGATTTCTTGATCCCTTATCTTGATTCCTATATAGAGTGGATTGAGGAAGCAGTTGAGGAATATAAGTTAACAAAAGAGGAAATCGGAAGTATCATCAATTTTGTGTGGAACAGATGCACCTACACTGAAACAAGAGATGAAGAAGAAAATGTAATTATAACAAGTTGGTCGAGATTAGATGAGTTAGTATTACCCTTAATTGAAAAATTCTTTCCGGAAGATATTTTGGCTTGTTTAAACAAAGAAATACTAAAAACCATACAGCCCAATGAAAGAATAAAATGGATAGAAAAATACAACCTTTACAATATATGCCCAGTTAAAGATTGTATTATAGATTCCTTGAATTACCTAAACTATACACTTAAGCCCGATATTAGAAGTTTAACCGGTATTGATTTATCGTTTGTATTAAGCCTTATGAAAAAATACCAAATTGGTATTGAAGATATAGGAGTAAGATATTTTCGTGAAAACATAGATGCACACATATATGCAAATAAGTTTAATGAAGCGTGGAAAATAATGGAACTTACTAATCAATATGGCAAAAAAGAAGAGCTTGTATTCGCAATAAAGAGCCATCTAATTGATGCATATATAAAAACATGCATTTCGCAACAGAAAAAACCTTTTCCGCAGAAGAATTTTGATAGGGGTTTCGGTGTCTACGAACCTATAATTAATTTATTGCTTGAAATTACTCCAAATGAGCAAGTAATTAACATTCCCGAAAGCAAACAGGCTGAATTAAATCAGCATATAGCAAACCAAGATATTATTGCTGCCAAACAAATCATTACTGAATACAAGCTGTATTTAGCTATTCCGCCAAGTGAGCCAGAGGAAGAGAGTACACTTTTTCAGAATGAAGAAAAAGAGCTTTTTGATTACACTGCCGCGTTTAATCAACTTATCGCAAAAGGGCAACCCGCCCAAGAGAAAATTACGGAGATAACCAACAAAATGATAAAAGATTATGGTTTTGATAAAACTATTGAGTTTTGCCTTGAGCATAACTTAAAGCCCAATTTCAATGAATCAACATGGACATCTTTCAAAAAACAATTTTACTTTATTAAGACTAAAAATAAGTTTACGGTAATCGACTTTCTTCGTTTAATTGTAAAGCCATCTGTAGAGGAAATTACTAATATCCTAACCCTATTGCTTGAAAATTCAAAATTTGAAGCAGCTTTACTTATTATACAACAATACCCAACTGACAATATAGTTGTAAATCGCTTGTTTGCAAAAAAATCTATAAATGAAGGGCATTTTATCTTAGCAGACAAGTGGGTGGAGCTGCATGATTTAAGAGCTCAGTTTCCTGTAAGCAGCATTATAGAGCAAGCTCTACAAAGCGAAAACATATTTGCAGCAAAACAACTTAGAGATGAATACCGATTGGAGGCTGAATTTCCCACAACTCGTTTAATCACAGTTGGATTACATGTTGCTAAAAATGATTACTATTACGATTATGACCAAAGACACCTTCTTGATATTTTATTAGATTGGATAAAAATGGAACTCGAAGTTAAGCATGAAATTTGTAATGAATTTTTAGCTGTAAACTTAGCATTGAAAAACGACATTCCAACCACTGATTTATTTCGCTTTTTTGAAGACTCTCCTAATCTAAACATACATGATTTTGTCGAAAAGGCTTTAACGCATGGTAAGGAAATAGAACTACTGACTGACCTCAATGAAAAGTATGAATTAGGTTACGATATCAATGAAATGATGGTAAAATGCATTTTAAATAACATCAAATATAATTCCATATTCTATAGTATTCATAAACTTATTGAAGAATGTAGTATAACCAATCGCTTAACCATAACCTTAGGTTTTCTCCGTGACTTAACTTATTTTTCACTAGTTATAGCAAAAGATAACCTATCCCACAACCAAGGCATATATAGCCAAAGAAATACAAATCCTGACGAAGGCTTCAATAAATACCAAATTACCGAAGCCGAGATAGAAACAGCCATTTTATATGTTTTGGAAAAAGGGTACCCCCATTTAGCCAAACCATGGGTAGAGTTGGTCATGTATGCCAATCCCAATTTCCCCTTAACCAATATAGTGCAAAAGGCATTAGACCATAATGAATTTTACACCGCCAAGTTATGGGTGTACACCTACAACCTCCACAGCCATTTCCCCCAATTCCCGCTGCCCGCAGAGCCCTTACCCAATGACCACCTCACTCTGCCCCCACCCACACAAGCCTAACGGCAAGTTTTCAATGCAAGCATTGTTTTTTTGTCCTTAATTGCTATTTTTTACCTAATTATCCCCTATTTTTGTGCCGGAGAGCAATGGGTAGTCGGTAGTGAGTAGTTGGTAGTAAGTTTGCCCAATACCCTGTACTCAATTTTCAATTAAAAAAAAGTGCCAAACCAAATACATAATTTTGGTATTAAATATAAATACCGCTCCGCTTTTTAATGCCTCCTCACAAATTTTTATAACCGCCCAATCCCCCCATTTCTCACCCGATACTTGAAATTATGTGCCTTGTTTTTGCGCCCGATGGGTGTTTTTACTCATGGGGCAGTTACGGCAGTTTGGCACAAAACACAAAATCAAATTATCGCCTACTGTTGGCAGCAGTAGTTATTGAGCAACAAGGGCTACTTATACGGCTTTTTTAAGCGGTATAAGTAGCCCCGGCTGCCACTGTACTCCAAATACTGTATGGGTGAGGAGTAATGTAATAATAGCGTATTTGCTATTTAGTATCGGATTAAATTAACCCCAATAGCGCCTGCTCTAAGGTTGTAAAAGTTCCAATCGGCATTGTTTACATTGCCGTCAAGGTTAAAATCGGCATCAAAGTAGCCATTTGATTGACCGTTTTGGGCAAAAAACAGGTTGTGGTCTAAGAATTTAATAATGCCGTTGGCGTTGGCATCGGCGGCTTGCAGGGCGTAGCCGCCACCTGAGGTTAGAACAACCTGAGTAGCTGTGCCGCGCACATTGGCAAGCTGGGTAAAATTATAGGGCGAGTTGGTATTGGGCAGCGTAAGGGTATTATTGCCCACTACGGCAAGGTGATTGCGATGCCTGATAACCAAGCGGTAGGTATTGCCGGCGGTTAAGCCCGATGTAAACAAAGCGCCCACTGTGCCATCGGTATGCAGCGCTACGCCGTCGTTTCGCAAAAAGGCAGCGCGGCGGGCAATAAAATTATCGGCGGCATCATGCACATCTACCAATATCCAGTCCACCACATTAGCCGGTATGCTTGCCACGCTTTCTGAGCCGTTGTAGTTCCATGGGGCTTTGTTGTAGGGTTGGTTTAAGGGCAGCAGGTTATTGTTGCGCAGGGTGGTGTTCATGTTGTTGGAGCCGGTGTTGTATGCGCCTTCCAGCAGCAGGTTGGCTTCTACACGCACACCGGCGCCGGCAGTGCCGGCAAGGTTTACGTTATCTATGTATAGGTTGTTGCCGTATCCGTTAAGCGCCACAAAGCGCACCAATACCGGGTTGCCGGCATAAGGGGAAAGGTCAACGGTTTCGGTGCGCCACTGGCTGCAATTAGCCGGCACAAAGTTATTGATATTATCGGGGGCGGTGGCTAAGGTACTGCCGGTTTTGAGGTAAACGGTAGTATAACTACTGCCGCAGTTGGTTGATACTTCTACCCGCAGCCCGTCAAAGAAAGAGCCATCGTATCGGGCATACGCTACATCAAAACTGAGGGTGGCGGTGGCAAAACCGGTTAAATTGTACAAAGGCGAAAGCAGAAAATCTTCCTGCCCTTGGCTTAAGTAGTTAAAAAAGTTTATGTATGCCGACTGCCCGTAGCAGGTAGTGGTTTGTGCTGCCCAGGTTAAACCTGCATCGGGATTTTGCACATTCCAGCCGGCAGGGGCAAAAGCGCCCGAAAAATCTTGGGTATTGGGTAAACTAACTGCCGGAATTACGGTAACTGCCACCACATTAGAGGTAGCCGATGCGCACACCTCAGAGGCATAAGCTACTACGGTATAGTTTCCGGCGGCGGTTACATTAAGGGTTTGTGCAGTTTGTCCGCCTATAACCACGCCGTTGTTAAACCATCGGTAGGTAAAAGCAGGCACAAAAGCGGGGTCAATGGCAGAGGCGGTTAGGGTGGTACTGTTTCCTTGGCAAATGGTAACCGATGCCGGGCTGATGCTTAGTGCAGCGGGCACGTTTTGGGTTATAACCACTGCATTAGACGGCGCGCTTATACACAAGCCGTTTTCTAAACGCACCGTATAACTGCCACCGGTGGTGGGAGTATAATTTTGGTTGATAGCGCCGCCAAGGGGTGTTCCGTCTTTGTACCACTGATAGCCGTAACCCGCAAATCCACCCGGAATGGCAGAAGCCGATAGGGTAATGCTGCCTGCTGCACATAAATTGGTATTGCCGGGTGCATTTATGGTGGGTGCAGGCGGCAATGTACAAGCGCCGCCCGGCTCCACCGTAACGGTTACAAAATTGGAGCTTAGGTTTCCGCAGTAGGTTAGCAGCGCTAAACTGTTTTGGAGGCTTTCAAAAGTGGTACCTTCTAATATGGCAGGGTTTGCTAAGGTAGAGGTTTGGTAAGAAAACCCGTAAACGGAGTAGATGGCGGGGTTAAACTTACCGCTGTCCGACAAATCGGAGCTGGCATTTACCCCTGAAATTACCCCGGTGCTGTTGTTTACCATTACATACGTATAGGCATAACCGGCAGGTGGCGGCGGAGTGCCGTTAAATAATCCGCCGCCCGAAGGTACTGCGGTAAAATTAACCGTGTAATTTACCGGCAACGAAGGATTGGAAGCATTAAAAGTGCCAATGACAAAAGTATAAACCAAACCAGCCGAAAGCGATTGAGTAAGGGTGGTAGCAGTCATTCCGGTGTTAAGATTGTATGACGATGCTAACCAGTTGGCGCAGGGGTCGTTGGCATTAAAACTGCCGTTGTAAAGGTGCATCACCAAGCCGCTTCCCGATGCTCGGGTAAAAGTATAATTGCCACTTACACTAACCATAAAAGAGTAGGCATCATACCTTGTGATATTAGCGCCAAACGATACGCAACTGCCGCTGTTATTGGTAGCCAAAAACGATTGCGGGTCGGCGGTGTTAATAGCGCCGCTAAAATTGGTGTATTGAGTACCGTAGTTAGGGGCAAGGTTAAGGTCTAAGGCGGGGTTTCCGGCAGGAGCAGTTACCGGAGTAGCGGGCGAAATAGTAGAGCCATTGGCGGCACAAGGCGAGTTGAGGGTTATGGCGGCATTGTTAATATCAAAAAAGATATTGTTGGCACATTTCACCTTAATTCTGCCTGCGCCGGTGGGGTAACTGGGTATGGTTATGGTTTCGGTGCCATCGTTAGGGGTGCTGGCTACTAAGGTAAACGGAAAAGATTGCCCCCCGTTGGTAGAGAACAAAATGGTTACATTGGCACAACTTACGGGAGCTGCGGTGGTGTTTGCCACATTCCAGGTAATAGTGGCGGTATTGGTGCCATTGGCGTTCAATGTGGTAGGGCTGTTTTGCGAGGTAATGTTAAAAGGTCCGCTGGAAGCAGCAACGGCAACCGAAGTAGCATCGCAATCAAAACCGCTTCCCGATGGGTTGTTATCGCGCACGGTAAGGCGGAAATTCATGGTTCGGGCTACCTGTGGCAATATTTCGCCTAAGGTTTGGGTATTGTTTAAAATATCGGATAGTTGCGGAAAAGTGCGGGTAGGATTAGTAGTAGGGTAAAACGACCTAAACAGCGGCGCTGTAGTACTGGTAGCGGCAGCATTGGGTGCGCTGCCGGCGCTGCCATCGGTATCAAAGTTTTCCCAGCAGTAGGTAATAGGGTTGCCATCGGCATCGGAGCCTGAACCGGTCAGTTCAAACGGTGTTTGAATAGGTATGGTAAAAGAAGATGCAGTTGGGTTGGCAACAGCCACCGGCACCGTATTGCCTGTATTTACGGTGGCATGGCAACTTTGGCTGTTTACATACAAACGCATTTGTTGTAAGCTAACGGCATGGAAATAATCATCGGTATCGGTACCTATATTATCACTGCCACAAGTGCCTTGGTAACTCATAATGGTAGTGCCGCTGCCGGGTTCATAAGCGCTGGTATTAGAGCGTTGCGAGCAGTTTACCTGCGTACCGTAAAAAGAATGTTGCGCGCCAAACTGGTGCCCTATTTCATGTGCTACCAACAATACCCAACTGGAGAACCCAATGTTGTTAATACTGCTCCAACCTCTCCCTTTTTGAGAGTTAGTGCAAACAACACCTAAACCGGCAATGCCCGAATTGCTTGCGCCATAGTGAAACACATGCCCTATGTTCCAGCCCGATGAACCAATGGTAGCCGTAATGCCATCGTGGGCATTAACGGGTAAGCTTGCTGCCGCGGGGTTAAACGGGTCGGTTCCTCCGTTGGTAAAAATAAGGCTGCTGTTGTTGGCTATAAGGGTGAGGCGTATGGCAAGTTCGCGCTCAAAAATTAGGGTAATGGCATTAAGGGTAGAAACAATAAAATTGGTAGCCTGTGTGGTGCCGCCATACTGAGTGGTTAGTTCGCCGGTGGCGGCAATAGCTATATTATAGTTGCGCACAAAACTACCTATGCTGCCACAACTGCCACGGTAATCATCGTTGGCAGGGTCATGTATATGGCTACCCGGGTGGGCATTGGGTGTGCCGCAGGTGTAGCCCGCATTGGTAAGGTGTTGGTTAAAATAAACTATGTGCAGCCCTTTAACCACACTACCGCGCATCGGTTCAATGGCTACAATGCCCTGCGGTGTACTTACAAAAGCATAAATGCCCAATGACGATACGGTTAGCCGCATCATACTGCCCAATTCATCGGGGGCTATTCCTTTGTATGTTTTTATATCGGGATACCGGGCAGCTAAGCCCGCCTCCATAATGGGCGATTCTACCATGCCAAATACCAAGTTTTCGCCGTTTGGCATTGGTATGGATAACAAGGGTAAATTTTCGGGTTGCCCGGCTGCTCGGGTAAACTCTATGGGAGCTTTGGTTAAAATGGTTTTAATGCGCTCTGCATCGGGTATTACACTAAGGTATTGCAGCGGCAGGTCGGTAGGCAGCGTTTTGGCATTGTTCAGCATCAGTGCGGTTTGCCACAAATTGTTTTGGGCAGATACCGGTTGCTTGTTTTGTGCCACTACGGTAAAAGTAGTCAGCAAACATAACCATGCTAAAACGCCAAAATAAAAGGTATGGTAGCGTTGTTTCATAAGAAAGGTACTATGTTAAGTGTTGGCTAAAATTGTTATAACCTTTGTACTGGGTGTATGTTTTACGGTAAGTAGATTTTTTTATCTTTGGTAGCTATTTAGCGTGCAGGCAGGTAAATAAGCAAATTTAACTATTCATTGTTTTGTGGTGTTGGCTATAGCGCCAACACCGCTATTTGTACTTGTTGTTTAATCCAAACCCGTTGAAATTTAGTACAAAGTTAGTTATTTTTGGTGCGTAGTTAGCGGCAATGAAAATTTTTCAAATTATATTATTCTAATAAACTACTTGATATGCAGGCAAGCGGGACACACAAAACAAGATATTTTTAAATTGATACTTAATAAAAAAACAAACAATTTATCATTACATTTATTTAATTTCGGTATAGCCTGCTAAGTAAATAGATGCTTAGCTTTGCACTCCTTCCTGCCAAATATGCAGCACAAATGAAACAAATGTTTATTTCTGATACTATTCAGAAAAATTGCCCACAGCTCATATTGGGTTGTATTGCCTGCAAAGTAGTAGTAACAAATTACAACCATGCCTTATGGCATGAGATTAGAAGTGCAATAGAAAACATTAAAGATATTGTAAGCCTTGATGCAGTAAACAGCATACCTGCAATAGCACAAACCCGAAAGGCTTACAAGGCGCTGGGCAAAGAACCCAGCCGCTACCGCCCATCGGCAGAGGCTCTGCTGCGCCGCATTGCACAAGGTAAAGGGTTTTACCAAACCAACAACGTGGTGGACATTATAAACTTAGTATCTGTAAAAACCGGTTTTTCCATAGGCAGTTATGATGCCAGCCAAATTAAAGGCGATATTATATTTGATATAGGTAAGAAAGGAGAACCCTACGAAGCCATTGGACGCGGCGCTTTAAACATTCATGGGCTTCCGGTGTTTAGAGATGAGTTGGGCGCATTTGGGTCGCCTACCACCGATTCAGTGCGTACTATGATTACACCGCAAACACAACAATTACTCATGGTTATCCCGAGTTTTTGCACTATATTACATCTCAATATTACAATGAATGAAGCAGAATCCATGCTTACCCAATACGCCACTGCCCATGATATTCATAAGTGGACGGTATAATAAACAGCAGTTAAGTTAAAACAGGGTGCAGCCTCGGTTTGATGTATAAATTGAGCTATTCACCC
>DDVC01000178.1:6107-66380 GCA_002345145.1 Bacteroidetes bacterium UBA2322 | reverse complement strand
ACTAACCCCTAATCACTAACCACTAATAACTAATAACTAACCACTAACCACTACTTTCTACCAAAACTACTCACTTTTCACTCTTCACTTTTCACTTTCCCCAAACGACGTTGTGCTTATGTATTTTAACCAAAACACCACCGTTTTTCTTAATGGTAACTGGCTGCCGGCAGAGCAGGCTGTTACTACTTTATACTCGCAAACGCTCCACTACGGATTGGGTATTTTTGAAGGCATCAGGGCTTACCCTACACCTGCGGGCGCTCGCATTTTTAAGGCTGCCGAACATTATGAGCGCCTGCACTACTCTGCAAAGGTTATGCACCTGCACCTGCCTTATACGGTGCAGCAACTTATAGATGCCAGTTATGAACTGCTGCAAAAAAATAACCTTGCCAATGCCTATCTGCGCCCGCTGGTTTATACAGAACCCCTTATGAAACTACTGCCGCCCAAAGCGGTAAATGTTTTTTTGTGTGCATGGGAGTGGGGTTTGTATTTGGGCAGCGAACTGTTACATGTGGTGGTTTCCGATTTTCAGCGGCCCAACCCGCGCTCTACGTATGTAGATGCCAAGGTTACGGGGCATTATGTAAACTCCATTTTGGCTACGCACAACGCCGTTAGCCGTGGTTATGACGAAGCCCTGCTGCTCGACCAAAACGGTTATGTGGCGGAGGGTTCGGGCGCTAATTTTTTTTACGAAAAAGACGGTAAACTTTATACCCCGCCCAAAGGAAGTATTTTAATGGGCATTACCCGCGCCACTATTATAGAATTGTGCCAAAAAGCAGGCATACCGGTAGAAGAATGTTTGTTTACGCCCGATGTGCTAACCCATGCCGATGGCGCATTTTTTACCGGCACCGCTGCCGAAGTAGCCGGCATACAAACGGTAAATCATAAGCCGTTTTTAAAACCTTGGGAAAAAACTATAGGCTGCTACTTAGCACAAGAGTACAAAAAATTGGTGATTGCAGGGTAGTGGTTATAATTTTGATGTAAAATGGCACACAACCGGCAGCAATTAGCACACAGATAACACGGATGGAGCTGATTTACACAGATTTGTAAAAGATAAAGGCTTAAGTAGTGGTTAGTGAAAAGTTATGAGTGTGTTAGTACCCACTACTGATACCCGATACCATCTAACCACTAACCACTAATCACTACCATCCGCTTAGTCCGCTTTATATGTGTGCTTTATTGCTGAAAACAGAGGGGATTATCTTAATTTACACATCAAACCAATAATTTCAACCTTGCGTTGAGTTAAAGGCAAAACTAATCCCACTCGCTTTGCAATGCTTCATTAACTTCTGTTTTATCAAAATACTCGGGGTCAAAATCTTCGCCCACCCATTCAAGCATGTCTTCGTATTGTTCGTGGTCGGGTTGTGATAAAATAGTGAGCAAATTGGCATAACCCCAAATTCCGCCGCAGTCTTCGGGCGGACAGCGCCTTTTGCCGTCTATGCATATCGGGTAAGTGATGGCATCATCTACGGGCAGTATTTCTTCAAGCAGTATTTCGTGTTGCCACTCATCGCCAAAATCGTATTCGTACATCATTTTGTCTTTTTTGGCTTTTAACAAAGATGATACCCCCACTTCTTCCTCTATGTAGTCTATGGTGTTTGCTTCATTCCAATAATCATCTTCAAAGAGTTTTACGGTATAGTACGTTTTGTTTTTAATAAATTGGTGCAGGTGTGAATCGTCCCACCCCATAACGATTTGGATAATAGCATGAAGTTCTTCGAGCATTGAGTCTGCCGGAATTAATACGCGCCTCCAAATTTTAGGCTTACTATCTTTTAGGCTAATTAGGATTTGGTAAATTTTATCTTGCAGGTTAGTTTGTTTAGCCATGTTGGTACCGGTTTAATAGTTTTGGATATTTGTTTTGTGTGGTTTGGGATGGTGTAGGTAAGCGCTTGTTTAGGCTGCTTTAACCATGCAAAGTTAAACAAGATTGGTAAACGCAACACTTTTGCAAGTTTTTTTTGGGGCATTATATGCAGTAGATGCCTTACGGGTTTTGAAAGCTTAAAAACCATTGGATAAACGGCGGTAAAACCCAACTAACCCCTATTTTTAAAAATTAACCTGCGCCTGTAATCGGAGCAGGTTGCCGGTTTGGGTATTTTGGGGAAGTTTGGCATCTTCATACCTTCTTTTTGAAATGGTATAATGAGCTACCAGTTCAAAATTTTTATTTACTTGCCATTCTAAACCTATTTCGGTTTCATTAACGGTGTAACTTCGGGCATCTAACTCGTGTTTTTTACCTCCGTCATAAAAATGATACCGCACAAATGGAATTAACACTTGCTTATGTATATTTATGAGGTAGCTGGTTAAGATGTAACCGCCGTTTAGGTTTTTTTCTTCAATGGCGTTGGTTATCTTATTGAATTGGGGTCCTTTACCTATGTTGTATTCTGCAAGTATGCCAAAGGGTTTAGGATACAGTACAAATGTGGCGGCAAGGCGTTGGTCTAAATAGTTATAGTTGGCATTAACCTTAACATTGGCTGATACGTTTGATTTGGAAATGACGTATTTTCCGGTGTATGCTTGCAACCCTATTTCGAGAATTTGTTTTTTTAGTTCAATCGGGTAAGTAACCCTTGTTACTATATGCGGCGTATTGTTTAGTTCGGGCGAGTTGGCTAACTGACCATTGTAAACGCCTATGGCGAGTATGCCATAATCGCCGCTGCCTTTGTAGCCTTCACTTACCAACCGCGATAGTAGTTTGCGTTTTTCTTTTGATGCCCAGTAAAAAAAAACGCCTATATCGCGCTCATTAGATACGGCGCTGTTTAGGGCATCTGACCTATCTAAGGGCAACCTGTTTTGGCTGGATTGCATGTTTTCAAAGCCGTAGGGCACTTTTGATTGCCCGATGCGAAACCTAAACCGGTTGTGTTTATCTATGCCCACATCAAAGTAGGCATCGCGTATTTGTGCAAAATGCAACCTATCGGAGCTGGGGCTGCTTGCAAAATCGGGTTGCACATAAAAGTAAACGTTTTTGGCAATTTGCCCGAAAAAAATAATCCTCATTCGCCTCATAAAAAAACCTCCGTTATTACCCCACGACCTGTCGCATTGTTCGCAACCTAAGTTTTCGTTGGTTTCTAAAAGTCGGTTGTACCTTATTTGAGCATAACCCCTAATACTTATTTTGTCGTACCAATTGCTGCGTGCCGGCAATACTTTTTGTGGTATGGTATCTGCCTGCGCCAAAATGGAATTTGCGTTTAACAGGGAAAATAAAAGCAACAATAGGTTAATAGTTAAAAGGCGATTGCTGTTTTTTTTAATGAGGTGAATTAAATTTTTTTCTTTTTGGAAATGTTTTTTTGCGCTGTAAGAATGAAACATGTATGTTATTTTAATTTCTCAGGTTATTCTGTCGTTTTTACCTGTGGCTGCACGGTTGCCCTACTTTTTGTTTACAAGTATTGTTTGCCGGGTTTGGCAACAGGTGTTTCAATAATCATGTGCAACAGGCAAGTTTTGGCTACTTTTTTGGGGGTTACCTGTTACCTGTTTGGTTCATGTGCTTGTAAAAACCGCTTAAAATGATTATGCACACAGTAACCATACACAAACCAAGCGACACCAATAAAAAAGATATTATGCTTTCTGCAATGCCTGCACCTTCTTTACCGCCGGCTATGGGCATCATTTTGCCAAAGCCGGTAATAGCAGCAAGGAGTACGGCGGTTATATTGGCAAATGTGCCGTAAACAGCCAGCCAAAATGTTATGGTTAGCAAAGTAGGAGATAAAGCTAACCGCCCCCATATAAGTCCCAAAATCATTAAAAACATGCCGTTCATTACCCCTTCGAGATGTGCTGATAGCGCCATGCGCGAATTTGTCATGTACGGAACAAAAAAACCGATCATGAGCCCGATTAAAAACAGCAACAAGCCAATAAATACGAGTTGGTTTGCTTGCTTGGTTTGGAGGTTGTTTTCCATTTGATTGGATTTTGTTTGTTATGTAATAATAGCGTTTTTTTACTTGCTTATACAAAGCTACTACACAATGCAAATGATTGCACTTTTGAACTGTTTTTTTTTAGGGAGTGGGTCAATAACAAAAAAATTTTTCACTTATTACTTTAACTATTTTGCAGATAGTTTATTATGTTTAAAAGTAATTACTTAGGTACTGCCCATCCTGCAAGTTCATAGCGTATTTGCAGGCTAATGGGTAAGATTTTCAGCAACAATTAGCACACGGATAACACAGATGCGACTGGCTGATTTGCACAGATTTTTTAACAATAGCAGCTACTAATACCCTCTCTTCTTTCTTTGCGTCTTTGCGTGAAATAAAGTATTGCGCAAAATCCTACCAATTTAGTTTGCAAATACTCCCATAAATTTGAATTGCAAACAACACCTAAGTAGTTACAAATAAACACAAAAAATGTCAGAGAATAGGACGTTATCTGCAAGAAAACAAGATGCCTATAGCATTAATTTTTTGCAAAACGCACTCCTAAACAACAATTGGAGTTTATACTTAACCTCATCTGCCCCCGATACGCTGCCGGTAAACAAACGTCCCCGAAAAAACTACCCAAAAAATTTACCCGATTAGGAACAAAAAAATCCAAAACGGCGTTATCTTTGCGCTCCGTTAATGCCCAAGTGGTGAAATTGGTAGACACGCCATCTTGAGGGGGTGGTGCTCGTAAGGGTGTGCTGGTTCGAATCCAGTCTTGGGCACAATAAATTAAAGCCGCTTTTGTAAACCGTACAAAAGCGGCTTTTGTTATTTACTCTCGTTTCATTACTCAACCTCATTAAAAAAAACAACATTTATGCAAACAATCATTGACTTTTTTGCACAGCTCAATCCCATATTAGCGGCATTTATAGCCACTACCTTTACGTGGTTTCTTACCGCTGTGGGCGCCGGGTTTGTGTTTTTCTTTAAAACCCTACATCGCAAGGTATTAGATACCATGC
The DNA here is from genome assembly GCA_002345145.1 of Bacteroidetes bacterium UBA2322. Classification (GTDB taxonomy): domain Bacteria; phylum Bacteroidota; class Bacteroidia; order Chitinophagales; family UBA2359; genus UBA2359. The sequence continues at coordinate 61,384 of DDVC01000178.1, read as the reverse complement.
TTGGTTTTACGGGCGGGGTTATGCTGGCAGCCAGTTTTTGGTCTTTGTTGCAGCCCTCTATTGAAATGTCGGAAACCTTGTATCCTTCTATGCCATGGATGCCTGCGGCGGTAGGCTTCCTTATTGGCGGGTTACTCATTTTTAGTTTAGATAAATGGCTACCGCATTTGCACATCAATTTTAAGCAGGAAGAAAAAGAAGGTGTGCCCACCAACTGGCACAGTACCACCTTATTGGTATTAGCCATTACCCTACACAACATACCCGAAGGGCTGGCAGTAGGCGTATTGTTTGGGGCAGCATCGTTGGGTATGGATAATGCCACTACTACAGGTGCGGTAGCGCTGGCTTTAGGCATAGGTTTGCAAAATCTGCCCGAAGGCACTGCTATTTCTGTTCCATTGCGCAGGCAGGGACTTAGCCGATTGAAAAGTTTCTGGTATGGTCAGTTGTCGGCAATCGTAGAGCCGGTGGCGGGAATTTTGGGTGCAGCACTGGTTATTTATGTGCAGCCGGTGTTACCCTTTGCCTTAGCTTTTGCCGCCGGAGCTATGGTGTATGTGGTAATTGAAGAGGTAATACCCGAAACTCAACGCGACAAATACACCGATGCCGCCGCACTTGGTTTTATTGGCGGCTTTTTAATTATGATGATTTTAGACGTTGGCTTGGGGTAAAACGGTAACGGTAGAAACGCATGGCCGCGCGTCTCTACACATTAGGTTTCTATGGCACAGCAACAGTGCGTTTTTACTGTTCCCGAAAAAGCATTAATATCGCCAAGACACAAAAAAGAGGCTGTTGTAATAAACAGCCTCTTTTTTTATGAAAAGCAATGAAAGCAAGTTATGGCTTACTTCTCTGCTTTTTTGTCTTTGTTACAACCGGCGGCAGCTTTATTAGCACAGCAACCGGCTTTTTTTGCGGGAGATACGCCGGCACCTTCAATCATTTTAGTGCTACCTTCTTCGGTATTGGTATTAGCTTCGGTGCCGCCTTTTTTACCGGTGCAGGCAGCGGGGTCGCATTTTTTAGCTTTAGAAGCGCAAGAAGTTTTAGAGCCGGTAGCATCGGTAGCAGATACGCCTGCTGCTTCTACCATTTTAGCGCTGCTTTCTTCGGTATTGGTATTAGCTTCGGCACCGGCTTTTTTAGCTGCACAAGCGGCGGGGTCGCATTTTTTAGCGCTTGCCGATTTAGAGGGGCAGGTAGCTTTTTGAGCATCGGCATTGGTATTGGCGGTTTGGGCAAATGCGCTGCCGGCAGCAAAAAGAGCAAAAGCAAGGGTTAAAACACTGAACAATTTCTTCATAAAAAGTGGGTTTGTGATGAAAAAATAAAATTGTACTATTTTGATGCGAAGATACGGTTTTTGAGCGAGATTGACCAAGATTTTAACCTTTTTTGGGTGTTAATAGGGCGCTTCTCCTTTCCATTTAATGGAACAACCTATGCTGGGATATTGTTTTTGAGGAACCGACTGCCCACTAAGCAGGGCATTTAAGGCAGCACGAATATCGGCTCCGGTAAGGGGTACGTTGTTATTGGGGCGCGAACCGTCTAACCTGCCGCGGTAAACACATTTCAAGCCGGCATCAAAAATACTGAAATCGGGCGTACATGCGGCGCGGTACAATTGGGCAGCTTCCTGCGTTTCATCGTACAAATACGGAAACGGATACTGCAACTCTGCCGCCCTTAGGCGCATTTTTTCGGGGCTGTCATCAGGATATCGGGCGGCATCGTTGCTGCTAATGGCAATAAACGAAACGCCCAAATGCCGGTAGTCGTTTGCAAGTTGTACCAATTGCGGGTTTACATGTATTACGTAAGGGCAGTGGTTACAAATAAACATAATTACCGTTACCTTTTCGCCCCTTAGCTCATCAAGGCTCAAAACAACGCCACTCACCACGTCGGGCAAACTAAAAGGCGGCGCTACAAATCCAAGTGGCAGCGAAATTGTTTCTAAGGCAGGCATATTTTGCGGTGTTGGTTGTTCTTTACTAAGTGCATCACACTAAAAATAACACCAAAAATGGGGATTTAGCTTAGATAGTTGAGCAAAAAAACAGTGATTTAACTTTTTTTGTGCAAAAGTTGTGCAATTTACCCACCCATTTAGGGTTGGTATTGTTCTTATAGGCTAATCTTTTTGCAATTGCTTTTTAAAAACCGGAATATGGTTATGCTTGTTAGGCTTTGCTTGTGGTTTTTGGCGGTGGTTTGCGGCTTGCAAATGAGCCATGCGCAGGTATTGCCCCAAAGCGGTTTTACCTTTGCCAACCCCAAAAAGAAATGGGTGCGGCTGCCCATAGAAATTCATCACAACCTCATATTGATTCCCATAAAAATCAACAACAAGTTGGAAGTGAATTTTATTTTAGACTCGGGCTCCCGAACCACCATTTTTACCGAACCCCTATTGCTCACGTTGGCTAACGTAAAACCTGCCCGAAGAACCATTAAACTGCAAGGTTTGGGCAAAGGCGAAACCATTACCGCCCAATTGGTAGAAGGACTGCGGCTGAGTATGCCTTTTATAGAGGGCGAAAACATGAGTATGATAGTGTTGCCGCCCGATATTATTTCTTTTTCGGAGCTTTTTGGCAAACCGGTTTACGGCATTATAGGGCATGATTTTTTCAACAAATTTGTGGTTGAAATTAACTATTTGCATAAATACTTACAACTTTACCAACCCCAATACTACCACAAACCCCACAAAGCCGAAGCCATACCCATTGAGCTTATTCAGGGCAAACCCTATATAAATGCCATACTAACCGATGCCCAAAACGACACCGTACAGGTGCGCCTGCTTGCCGATACCGGCGCTACACAAGCCCTAACTGTTTTTTACGAGCGCATAACCATACCGCCTAAAAACATAGATGCTTTTTTGGGCAGAGGGCTGGGGGGCGAAATTATGGGTAAACTTGCTCGATTGCCACAACTCCAACTTGGCAGTTTTGTGCTGCCAAACCCGGTGGTGGGGTTTCCCGATGCCCAATCATTGCAATTGGCTACCGAAAAGGGCGAGCGCTGGGACGGCAACTTAGGCGGCGATGCCCTTAGCCGCTTTACCGTGGTTTTTAACTACCCCAATCAGGAGCTTTACCTGAAAAAAAACCGAAAATTTAACGCCCCTTATGAGTACGACATCAGCGGTGTGCAGTTAGAAACCAAAGCGCCCGATTTTAAACGGGTAATTGTGGGTTATGTGCGCCCCAACTCGGCTGCTGCAAGTGCCGGCGTGGTGCAGGGCGCTGAGGTAGTTAGCATAAACCATACCCCCGCCGCCGAAGTAACCATAGGCGAGCTCTTTCATATACTAAACCGAAAACCGGGTAAAAAACTGAAAATGCAACTCAAAACAAACGGTAAAACCTATACCGTGCAGTTTAAGCCCGATGCCGATATTTAACCCCGCTGTGCAAACGGGTGCAGCCTCCATTATGGTCATCTGTTTTACGGCATATATGTTGCAATTTTCTTACTGCATAAACTGCTATAGCTGTGTTTCCATGTCAGCATTACTTAGATGGTGCAATAGCAGCAAATAAAACAGCACACGGATAACACGGATGGGGCTGATTTGAACAGATTTTTTGAAAATAAAGTCTTTAAAAGTAACGCTCATCGGGTTATTAGAAACAGCCTATATCTTTTTCTGTTTTTTGCTTCTAACAATCCGCCATTATCCGCCTAACTCCATGTTATTTTGTGTTTGTTTAGTATTTCTGAAAACTACGGAAAACTTTTAAAATCAATCATATTTATATTGTAATTAAACCACATAACTTTCTAATACATACTATGTAGCCTTACAGAATACAACGTAATGGCGAAACTATCGGAAAACAAAGCAGTGTGCAGACTATTCCGTAAAAATTTTAAGCGTTAGGGCTTAAATAACAGGTAGCGCCTACAAAGCTACCTAAGAATTTAGCAACAAAAACCCGATTTTTTCAACTCAAACCCGTCATTGTTGCTGCTCCGCTACCATTAACCGCGCTTTTTCAAGGTCTGACGGTGTATCAATGGCAAAATTGTTGTGGTGAGTAAGGGCGGTGTGCATGGTAAAACCGTTTTCTAACCACCGCAGTTGCTCTAATTTTTCGGTTAGTTCCAGCATAGAGGGGGGAAGTTTAACCAACTCCCGGAGCGTTTGTGTTTTAAAGCCGTATAATCCCACATGGCTGTAAAAGGTTATGGAGTGTTTATTAACCGCATCGCGCACGTGTGGTATGGCATTTCGGCAAAAATATAGGGCTTTACCATTTACATCAATTACCACTTTGGGGATAGCCGGATTATCTAAATCGGGCAAGTGGGTTATGGTTTTTACCAATGTACCTATTTGTACATTGGGTTTTAAACAAAGGGTTATCAATAAGCTTAGTTGCTCCGGCGCTAAAAAAGGCTCGTCGCCCTGTATGTTAATCACCACATCGGGCTGTGAGGGCAGCAGGGTAATAGCTTCGGCACACCGGTCGGTGCCGCTTAGGTGGTTAGCATCGGTCATCAGCACATGGTTGGTAAAACTTCTTGCATGTTGGTAAATGCGGTCATCATCGGTAGCAATCCACACTTCGGAGAGTTCGGCAGTTTTAGAGGCTTGTTCAAAAACCCGTTCCAACATGGTTTTATTGCCAATCAGGCATAAGGGTTTACCCTCTAATCTTGTGGATGCGTACCTTGCAGGAATAATGCCAACAATGTGCATAAAAGTTGATAAAATTTGGCGAAATTAGGTGCAGGTTGGCTGATACCCCTACCCTATCGGGCTGTGTTTAGTTTAGCGAAGGATTTTCGGGCATATTAGCAATAACCTTAAAGTTGCCTCCCATGTCGGTAAGAACTTGTCGCCATATTTTATCGGGGTTGTTGGTAAAAACATATTCCGGCAAACAATTGGCAACAATCCACGAATTGGTTTTCATTTCTTCTTTCAACTGGTTGGGGTCCCAACCGGAGTAACCAATAAAAAACCGAATCTGTTGTGGGTCAATTTGTCGGGTGTTAATGAGGGTTTGCAGTTGTTCAAAACTACCTCCCCAGTACAGCCCATCGGCAATTTTAACAGAATCTTTCAATAGGTCGCCATAATTATGTATATAGTGTAGGGTATTGGGCTCTACCGGTCCTCCAAAGTAAAGAGGGGCATCAAAAGATTCGCACTCCGGCACAGCATCGGCAAGCCGATGCTCGGAGGGGCGATTAAGCACCAGCCCAAAAGAGCCATCTTCGTTGTGCGCACAAAGCAGCACTACTGCTCTTTTAAAATTATCATCGTCCATAAAAGGTTCTGCAATGAGCAGTTTTCCGCTTGCGGGTTTTGTATCAGCCACTTTTGGTTGGGTTTAGCAGGTGAACAAAAAAATCGGGGCAATTTTAACCAAATTTACAATAAAACAAGCTATTCGGTAAAAAAAAACCGTAGGCGCTGAAAATATATAGGAGCGGATTAGTAGAGCAGCATATCAAATTTATGTCGGTACTTTCTGGATAGGGGGTGTTCAAAGCCCCAGTAGCGAAAAAGAGAAATGGCGGTTTTGCGTGCCAAGCCATGGTTAAAATTTTTATCGGCAGCTACCGAGTTGATAAGTTGGGTAATGGCAGTTTCAAAATCAGCCATTTTGGCGGCGGTTTGGGCATGTATAAGGGCTTGCCCTGCGGGTGTGTTTTGGGTAGCCTCATCGGGCATAAAGAGAATGAACTGCGCAAAATTTCTAAGGTCGGCAGCTTTTTCGCCGCCATGGTCAAATTCGCCTATTGGTTTCAACAGTTCAAGGGTTTCTATGGGTTTTTCCCAAACAATTTGTTCGGCAAGGGCGAGTAAAGCGGGGTAAAAATTGGGGTATTGTTGCACCATAGCTTGCAAATGAATAAGTGCATCTGCTTTACTATGGGGCTGCAATAATAGTTCTTGCAGTTTTTCCAACAATTCGGCTTTTTCATCGGGCAGATTGGCTTGTAACCAGCGTTCTACTTGGGGTTTGGGCAATGCGCCTACAAACTCGGCTTTTACCTTTCCTCGGTAAAACATTTTTACTGCCGGAATACCGCGCACTTCATAAGCGCCGGAGAGTTCTTCGTGTTCATCGGTATTGATTTTTACCAAAGCCCATTTATCAGATGCTTGGTTTGCTAAATCATCTAATACATGACCTAAGAACCGGCAGGGACCGCACCACGGAGCCCAAAAATCAACTACTACCGGTTTTTGGTAGCTAAGGTCAATAACCGCTTCTTGAAAATTGAAAGCAGACACAGTTTTTAATTAAAGATGAACAATACAAGATTAGGAACGGGTAATGGCAAAAACCCTGAAAAGTGGTGTTATGGTTGAAACCCGATACAAAAAAAAATTAAAGCCCGATTAAACTTGGGCGTTGAAATGGCATCTATTATACCAAATCGTTAAAATTATGAAAAAGTTACTCTTCCTTGTAGTTTGTATGCTGACTGCCGGCTTATTTGTTCATGCACTGGCACAGCGCACTCCTGTTCCTGCTACCAATGGCGGCAATAAACCGCCTACCAATACCGGCACCACAACTAAAAGAACCGGCACAACACCTACCAACAGAGGCGTAAACAATAATATACCTGCTGCTACCAAAGCTACTGCCATAGGCATACGTGTAGGTGCGGGCACTATGGGAGGCGAGTTTGCTGTTAGTTTACAACAACAGCTAAACAAGAAAAATTATTTGGAAGGCATCATAGGCATAAACAAATACGATTACCGCGCTACCGGCTTTTACCAATACCATTATCCGCTTGCTGTGCGAGGTCTTACAGCTTTTGGCGGTATTGGGGCACACGTAGGTAAAACCCGAAGCGGTGGCTGGAATGATATTATTGATGCTATTAATGGCAATACATCGGGGCTAACCAACGGAGCCGGTGTTTTTGCTGGTGTTGATGCAATAGGCGGTATCATGTATAAAATTCCACAAATGCCCATGAATATATCGCTCGATATTAAACCTGCCTATTCATTTAATAATCACCCCAAGCCCTTTGAAATAGGCGCCGGACTTACACTAAGATGGACATTTGGCAGCGGTGGCGGCGGCGGTAACGGCAGCGGAAGCGGCAATGGCAGCGGAAGCGGCGCTAAGGGCGGCTCAGGCACCGGCGGTGGCAGCGGAACCGGCAGCAATACCGGCACACAAACCAAAGATGCCAAGGTAAAACCCTATCCGGGTGGCAATACCAACAATGGTAGTAATACCAATACCAACCCTTCAAACAATACAAACAACGGCGGTGGCGGCAGAGGCAACTCCAATAAACCGCCCACTAACACCAATACCAATAATGGCGGCAACACCGGCGGCGGCAGTGGCAACGGCAGTGGCGGCGGCAACTCAAACGGAGAAACTTATGACGACGGCGGCGGTATCTAACATTGTAAGCCTGCCATAACAATAAAACCTATGAAAACTAACTGAAAACGGTAAACCTGAAAACCTTTACACACACCGCCAACCTAACGGGTTGTCGGTGTTTTTTATTTTGTTTATTATTGGTTGTTTAAAGGCATTTTACTGCATTTTAGCAGGATAAATTGCTTCTTATTACCGCCTTTACCATTTAGTTTGCTAATTTTGCCACTTCAAATATTTTCAGCCAAAACAGGCAAGTTCATAACGGTTAGCAGCAAGGCTTTTACCGTTTACCATTGTTTCAGAAAATCCATCCTTATGTCGGGAGTATTGAGTAAAATATGGGGTGTAGTTACGTTAAAATGCCCCAATTGTGGGAAAGAACCTTTGTTTTCCAATCCGAGTTTGGTCAATTTAAAGGAAATAGACAAAATGCCCGATGTTTGTCCTTCCTGCGGACAGGATTTTAAAATAGAGGTGGAGTTTTACTACGGCGCTATGTTTGTAAGTTATGCTATTACCGCTCTTTTCATGTTTGGGTTAATGGGCTTAGATATTTTGCTATCGGGCTACTTGCATTTATGGGAGCTGCTCATATACATAGCGCTGCTTTTGGCAGGTTGGAGCTATTGGTTCAGGGTTTCTCGGTCAATTTGGTTGGCAATTTATGTGTGGTTTTTGCAACCAATTAAAGACAAATAACTACTTACTTACAAAAAATACATACAAAGACTGCGTTTACAACTCAATAGCACTTATCTTTGTTGCCATAGTTAATAAGTTTCATTTAAGCGCTTGTAATTGCAAACAAACATAGGCTTTCTAATAATTTCAATTATTCTCCATTTTCAACACAAACCAAACACATAGCTATAAATGATACAGCAATACTCATTTGCCGGCAAGATTTTCTGTATAATGCTGCTATTTTGGGGTAGCATAATCAGTGCGCAAAATTTAGTTCCCAACGGGTCATTTGAGACTTTCAGCTCTTGTCCTCCATCGTTAAACAGCATAGGTAATGCTACCGGCTGGGGGTCAGCAACCGATGGCAGCCCGGATTATTATAACTCCTGTGCCGATGCCTCATCAGGTGCCGATGTGCCTGCAAATTTTTATGGTGTGCAAACGCCCTTATCGGGTCAGGGTTATGCAGGATTTTTAGCGTATGCGCCCGATAATTCACGAGATTACATCAGCATACAACTGCCGCAGGCACTCATGCCGGGTAAAAGTTACTGCGTATCATTTAACGTTAGTTTGGCCGATTTTACCTTTACTGCCGTGCAAAATGTGGGCATGTATTTTTCTCCAACGCAGGTATCGGTTACCAATGGAGGCTTGTTTTTAGGACTTACGCCACAAATTATTCATACCACCGGACCCATTACGGATAAATCCGAAAACTGGGTAACGGTAAGCGGGTTATTTACCGCCGATGCGCCTCATCAGTGGATTACCATTGGCAACTTTGCCAGCAATGCCAATTCTGTCATTCAAGACCTATCTATTCCGGGTGTTACCGGTCCATTGGTAGGTGTGGCTTACTACTATTTAGACAATGTTGAAATTTATGAATTGCCACCTTTTGAGGTAACCATAGGACCAGAGCCTGTACTTTGCGAGGCAGGCATATTTACCCTTACCGCAGAGGGAGGCGATAGTTACACATGGGCTCGCCAGTCAGACCCGTTTACTATTTTAGGCACCGGTTCCGTACTACAAATACCTTTAAATACAACCACCCCCATTATAGTAACCGCCACTAATGGCTTATGTAAACGACAGCAAGTGGTAACACCGGTGGTGCTTGCACCTACACCGGTTATTGATTTCATAGCCGTTGGCACCTGTGTTGGCTCTGCAACTTCTTTTATTGATGTATCGACCAATTTAGCGCCCGGTTCTTTGTATGAATGGGATTTTGATGACGACGGACTTCCCGATGCGTTTACCTTTGGCGGCGCAGCGTTTACCTATACTCAGGCAGGCACTTATACCATTACGCTAACCGTTTACACTTTAGGCGGATATTGCCAGTTACAACAAACCAAAGAGGTAGTTATAGCAGAAGAGTGCAACCCTTGTGAAGACAATGCCGCTTTTATAAATTACGTGCCCAATCCACTGGTAGAATATTACACCCAATGCCCCACCAGCCTTGGTCAGATTGGTTTTGCCTCACCTTGGTTTTCACCTACTACCAGCTCTCCTGATTTTTTACATGCCTGTAATACCGGCTTAGCCGGTATGCCATCAAATAGTTTTGGCGTTACACAGGCATACAGCGGAAACGGTTACTTAGGCATTTACAGCTTTGGCAATAATTATCGGGAGTATGTATCCACTCCTCTATCGCAAACGCTGTTGCCGGGTCAAACCTATTGTGTAAGCTTTAAGGTTCACCTGAGTAGCTTATCGGGTAAAGCAACCGATAAATTGGGCGCATACTTTTCTGCCGATGCCATTGGGCTTAATATCCAATCGCCCTTATACCTTACGCCACACATATCCAATCCAAACGGTAATATCATAAACGAAGAGGCCGGCTGGGTAACTATTTCGGGAAATTATACACCTACTAACCCGGTATCGCATATTACCATAGGTAATTTTACAGATGATACCAACTCGCTAAGTATAAACCAAACCAACCCTTCTCCCCCGCTTGAGCCTTTTGCCTACTATTATGTGGATAATATATCGGTGAGCCCGCTACCCGAAATTGAACTTAACTACCCAACATTAGCTTGCATAAATACGCCGGTCTCATTAACGGTGTTAAACAGTTTCTGCTCCATTGAGTGGTACGACACAAGTAACCCCAGTGTGATATTGAGCAACCAACCCTCACTCACTGTTGAATCTGCTACTACAGGCACGCGTCAATATACTGTTTGGGCACAATATGGACAGTGTTTGGTGAGTAAAACAGTTAGCATTACCTTTAACCAAGCGCCTACCATTGGTTTTGATGTTTTTGCCAACTGTGCCGGTGGAGCTACCGTTTTTACCGATGTTTCTAACAATGTGTTACCCGGCGCTCTATATCAATGGGATTTTAATAACGACGGCATTACCGATAATGTAAGCGGAGGATCTGTGGCTTACATCTATCCTACCGGCGGTTTGTACCTGGCTAAGCTCACTATCATCAATCCGGGTGGTTGCCAAAGTGCAATTATTCAGCAAGTAGTGATAGAAAACTGTAACCAATACTGCGATGCCAACAACATTTTACCCGATGGCAATTTTGAACAAGCAGATTGCCCCGACTCGTTGGGCGATGCCGATTTGCTCGATTTTTGGCAAACGCCGGGTACCGGTTCCTGTGCTACTTTTACCAACCCCTGCCTCAATGTTATTTTACAATCTATAACACCCAATCCCAATGGGTCAAATACTTTCTCGTTTAGCGTAACCAATCTTTGCCCGCAGCGGTTTGTGTTTGCCTCTTTTGAGTTACCTTCGGGAACAGGTGTTGATGAGCCTGCAAACAACAGTACCTACAACGGCATTTATGGTGATTATATCATTTCTCAACCTGTTTTTGCGCCGTTTAATGCCATTTTATACTTTGACCCCAATAACGAAACCTCGGGTTTTAATGACGGACAAACCGAAATTTTTACCTATACCCTACCATCGGGCGTTGCTATTCCGCCTACCATGCAGTTTCTTGTTCAGTTAGGCACCAGTTTATCGTTGCTCGGAACCATTTCAACACAAACAGCTAACTGTTTAAAAGCCGATTTATTTAGCACTTGCACCGGCGAGAGCGATATGGGTGTACCTCAAAACTTTTATGGCTCGCAATTACCTTTTGTAGGCAATAACTACATAGGTTTAACCGCATACAGCAGTACCCCTGCTGTGCAAAAACAGTTTATTACTACACACTTAGATGCTCCGCTGGTAGTAGGGCAGCAATATTGTGTTACCATGTACGTAAGTTTAGCAGATAACAGCCAGTTTGCCGTTACCGATATGGGTTTGTATTTTTCAACCACGCCGGTAAACGAAGCGCTTAACCTAACCGAACCGCCGCAAGTGTATAATGATGCAGGTAACTACCTTTTTGACTCACAAAACTGGGTACCCATAACCGGCATGTTTACCGCAACCCAACCCTATGAATACCTAACCATAGGCAACTTTGCCGTTAACAATGATGTGCAGGTTTCCGTTAGCCCCAGCACATCGGGTTATGCCTACTATTACATAGATAATGTAATTGTTAGCCCTGTATCCATATCAGCGCCCACCGATTTAAGCGTTTGTATCAATACGCCTTTTACACTTACTGCCAATGCAAATACCTGCGAAACTTATTGGTATGCATTAGACAACCCAAGCGGCATTTTAAGTGTGGCTGACCAACTTACTACTACTATTACCGATACCACCGTATTTGTAGTAGCCGGTAAAAACGGCGCTTGTGTAGTAACAGATACGGTTACCGTATTTCCGCAGGCGCTTCCTACTGCCAATGCCGGCGAAGATGTAGAAGTGTGCTTAGGGCAAAGCGTACAGTTGCAAGCATCAGGGGGCGATACGTATGAATGGCTGCCGCTGCCTAATGCCAGCATTAGCAACCCCAATATAGCTAATCCGTTTGTAACCGGTTTTGAATTGGGTAATTTTTACTTCAAGGTAATTGTAACAGATGAAACAACGGGTTGCCAAGCAATAGACTCTGTTAGGGTTAAAACCTTGCAACTGCCTACCGCCAATATCTTAGAGCCCGATACACTCTATGTGTGTGCTAATGAACCTGTTACACTAAACGCCACCGGTGGTACAGGTGGTGGCACATCGGGCATTCCTTACCAGTGGAGCCCGGCATCAAACATAATAGGCAACCCCAATGTTGCTAACCCTATTGTATTTGTTTCCGATACTACCACCTTCTTCCTCACGGTTACCAATACCTTTACCGGTTGCCAAGATGCGGCACAAGTGGTGTTAATTCCCCGCTCAATTTATACATATCAGGAAGACACCATTACCATCTGTTCGGGTGAACAAGCGGTGCTGAACCCATTCATTCCCGAAGCCAACATTACCAATTATGTTTGGTTGCCCAATATCAATCTTTCATCTGACACCATAGCCAACCCCACTACTTTTGCCACCAGCTCTACCACTTACACCCTTACTTATACCGATGAGTGGGGCTGCGTGGGGCAATCGGCAGTGTTTGTACGGGTTGTGCCGCGCCCAAATGCCGGCAGCGATATAGCCATTTGTCAGGGCGGTTTTGCTCAGCTATTTGCATCGGGCGGCGGATTAAGTTATTCGTGGTCGCCCACATCGGGTTTAAGCAATCCTAACAGCCAAAATCCTATTGCCACACCCACCGAAACCACCACTTACACTGTAACCGTTATCTATCCCGGCTCTGATGAAACTGATTGTGACAATACCGATTTGGTAACGGTCATTGTAAACAATTCGGGCTTTGCCTTTGCAGGTAATGATGTGGTAATTTGCCAAGGCGAAAGCATACAGCTCAATGCCATAGGCGGCAGTAGTTATGTGTGGTCTCCGGTTGCGGGCTTGAACAATCCCAATATAGCTAATCCAACTGCTACGGCAAGTACCACCACACTTTACACCGTAACTGTAACCGATGATTTAACCGGCTGCCAGTCGGTTGATGATATATTGGTAACAGTTAATGTACCTTCTTTACCGGTCATCAATACGCCTAATGGCATAGTTTACTGCACCGATCCGTTAGTGCCGGTACAAGTTTGTTACGATGTTACTTATTCGGGCTGTGCACCACTGATTCCTAATATCGTTACACAACTGAGCAGCAGCGTTACGGTAAATAGCAATTTATGTTTTACCTATGTTTCTGCCTTTGCCACCAACCAAACCGATACCGTTACTTTACAGCTCTGTGCCGGTAGTGTGGGTTGTGACCAAATTGAAGTTATTATTGTTAATTGCGATACAGCACCGGTTTGGTCTCAACCGGCATTAAGTGTAAGCACTTGCATAAATAGTTCTACTTCTTTTGAGCTGCCACCGGTGTTTAACTTTGACGGACCCAACGATGTGTTAAACTATACTGCCGGTACACCTTTGCACGGTTCTGTAATTTTATTGGGCACTACGGTAAATTATACCCCCAATTCGGGTTATACAGGCTCCGACTTTTTTGAAGTTACTGTTTGTGATTCGTCCTATCCTTTTGATGACTGCGCTACCTTACCTGTAACTGTAAATGTGTTTAACAATAATGCTCCCATAGCGCCAGGTCAAAGCGCTAATGTGCCATACGAAACCGCCACCACCATTTGTCTTAATATCATAGAACCCGATGCACAAACCACCAGTTTATTTGTTGCCGCCGCTCCTGTAAACGGAAGCTTATCTATAACCAATAGCCTTTGCGTTTCTTATTCTCCTAATCCGGGTTTTACCGGCACCGATGTAGCGCTGATAAATGTGTGCGACCCCTGTGGAAGTTGTACTTTACTGCAATTGCTTTTGAATGTTCAGCCGCAACCCAATGTAGCGCCGGTATCGCCCGATATAGTGGTGAATATCCCATTTAATACCACCCAAGAAATTTGTCTTGATGTTTTTGATGCCAACAATGACCCCACCACTACCCAACTTATTAGCGGCACAGTTAATGGTACGCTTGTAATTAACCCAACCGGCAACTGTATAACCTTTACCCCTGACCCGGGTTTTAGCGGGGCTAATGTGATTGTGGTAAATGTTTGTGACCCATTCCTTGCCTGCGATGAGGTTACTATTACCCTTGTTGTAGCGCCTGCACCTAATTTACCGCCCATAGTGGCTAATACTACGGTAACTACCAACTACAATACATCGGTATTTGTTTGCCCCAATATAGTTGAGCCAAATGGCAATCCTTACAACGTAGGGATTACAACCTTTCCCACCAACGGAACGGTAAGCCAGCCCAGTGTAGGTTGTTTTATTTATACCCCGATTAACTTTTCTGGCACCAACAGTTTTACCATTATAGTTTGTGATAACTTAGGCTTGTGTACTACTGCTACGGTAACTATAAATGTATTGCCCCCCACCAACCAACCGCCTTTGGTTCCCGATTTAACCGTAATAGTGCCCAATACCACCCAACCCGTTAATGCCTGCCTTTCCATTGTTGAACCCGAAGGCAACAGCTATACTACAACCGTATTAAATAACGGGATTTTTGGTGTGGTAAATATCAATAACCCCGATTGTTTTACCTATACCCCGGGCAGTTCTTTTACTAATTTTGATGTTGCACAGTTGTTGGTTTGCGATGAGTTTGGAGCCTGCACACAGGTAAATGTATTTTTTACCACCAATGCCCCGCCATCGTTTAACAGCGTAACAGTAAGCACCCTGCAAAATACCCCGGTTGATGTATGCCTCAGTATTACCGACCCCGAAAACGAGGACTTCACAATTTCCGTGGTAAGTGGCTCGCCGGCTAACGGAAGCGCCACCATTAATCCGCCCAACTGCCTCACCTACTCGCCCAATACCGGCTTTTTAGGTACCGACCAAATTTCCATTCAGGTATGCGATGTAAATGGCAATTGCTCAGTGGGTTCAGTTACGATAAATGTAGTACCTTCTACTTCCAACCTACCACCTTTAATTGGGCCAAGCTTTACTTTTACACCCTTTAATACGGCAGTTACGGTATGTGTTAGTATTAACGACCCCGAAGGCGATGCCTTTACCACCGTGTTTGGCAATAGTATAAACGGTACTGTTTTTGCGCTCAGCAATACCTGTTTTACTTATGTGCCTAACCTAAACTACACCGGCACCGATGTAGTAACTGTATTTGTTTGCGATGTATTGGGTAATTGCAATACCGGTAATGCCTTTATTAGTGTATTGCCCAACCTGCCGCCCTCAGCCGACAACGTGCTAATTTCTACCAATGCAGGGCAATCGGTTCAAGCATGTATTGACCCCACCGACCCCGAAGGTGATGCTACATCTATCAACATCAGCGCAACTCCTGCTAACGGCACAGCTATTATTATTAATGAAAACTGCATTACTTATACCCCTGCTACCGGCTTTACCGGCACCGACGAAGTGCAACTCCTTCTTTGCGATGTATTTAACAACTGCCAAACGGTTACTATTACCATTATTGTGGCTTCTGTAAACTCAGCGCCTATTGTAACACCGGTTGCCCCAATTTACATTCCGCTTGGCGGCTCCGAAGAGGTGTGTATAGAAGCTCTTGACCCCAATGGCGACAATCTTACCTATACCATTCTTACCCCGCCAACAACCGGTACGGCTACCATAGTAGATAACTGTTTACAGTTTAATGCACCCCAAAGTGGCACCGGCAATATAACCGTTACGCTACAAGTGTGTGATGATGGTGTGCCACCACTTTGTACCCCCATAACCATAACCTTTATCCTAAATACTGCACCAACTGCTGCTCCGCAAACGGTTACCATTCCGCAAAATACGGCAACCTCCGTTTGCCTCACCATTATTGACCCCGAAGATAACGATTATACCATCACTATTTTCCAGCCTGCCCAAAACGGCACATCAAATCTGGTATCGGAATGCGTAGAATATACACCCAATCCTACTTTTGTTGGCAATGATCTTATCATTGTTCAGCTATGCGATGTATATGGCGCTTGCAGCACTACTACCATTACCATTATTGTTACTGATGCTTTTGTGCTGATAAACGATTCGGTGGAAGTGGAAGATAACAATGCACCTGTAACCATAAACGTGCTGGAAAACGACACCTACCCCGAGGGCAGCGAGGTGGTGGTAACCATTACTGATGAACCTAACCATGGCACCGCAGTGGTAAACCCCGATGGTACTATTACCTATACACCAAACCCGGGCTTTACCGGCACCGATACCATAGTGTACGAAGTTTGCCACCCCGATTTGGGTTGCGAAGAGGCTGTTTTGGTTATCACCGTAAACAATGCGTTGGCTGCCTTTGACGATACAGGCATTACCACTTTTTCAGATGTTTCGGTTAATATACCTATATTGGCAAATGATGTTTTTCCCGATTTAGACGGACTTACCGTTACCATTATCAACACCGGTAACGTTAACGGTTTTGTGAGCCAAATAGGTACTACCGGCGTATTTTCTTACCTGCCGGCATCGGGCTTTACCGGAGTTGATACGTTCCAATACATCATTTGTTATCCTACCTTAGGTTGCGATTCAGCCATTGTAGTGGTTACTGTTTTACCCGCTCCGCAATACCCCAATGCTGTTGATGATAACGCCACAACCAACATAAACGTGGACGTGGTAATAGATGTTTTAGCAAACGACACCAATCCGCTACCGGGCGATTTGGTAGTGGTGAGCATTGCTGCTTCCCCGCAAAATGGAACGGCTACTATCAATGCCGACCAAACTATTACCTACGCACCCAATGCCGGGTTTTCGGGCAACGATGTGTTTACCTACGTTATTTGTAACCCAAACTATGGCGATGGTCAAACCATTTGTGATACGGCTACCGTTTTTGTTACCGTAATTAACCCCATTGTTTGCATCCCAAAAGCCTACCAAGCCCTTTCGCCTAATGGCGATGGCAGAAACGATTTCTTTGTTATAGACAACATAGACTGCAATGGCTACGACAAAAACGAACTGACTATTTTTAATAGATGGGGAAATATCGTTTTTGAAACCAAAAACTATGGTGCGCCCAACTGGTGGAACGGTACTTTTAAAGAAACCGGTAATGTAGTACCCGCCGGCACGTATTTCTATCTGCTCAAAACCAACAGTGGAGAAATTGTGTTGCAGGGTTATATAGAGGTTAATCCGTAATTCTGACCACACCGGTTTACACTATTTAAACCCCGATAAGCGTTTATACCCTTATCGGGGTTTTTCTTGCCTCTTTATTGAATACAAAATTCAGCTTCATGCGTTTATATTTTTTTTTATTTTTTGCATCAACCATTTTTACCCCCTTCTTACAGGCACAAATGCCTATGGTTGAAGTGGCTGACCTAACCCTTAAAATTCCGCCCAAATCGGAAGAAGTACTGTATTACGGCTTTGCCAAAGGCGACCAAATACATTTTACCTTTTGGGAAGAAGAAGGTAAAGAACTCACACAGGTAGAGATAGAAGAATTTCCTGGGCAAATTAGGTTTGCTGACGTAAAAACAGCAAAACTCGAAAACAAAACAATAACTGCAAACAGAAAAGCGGTATATAAATTCAGGTTTGTAAACGGTCAGGTTTTAAAAGGGCGGGTCTGCCACATAAAAATTAACCGAATACCCGCTTCCGATGAAATGATAGAATTTAACACCCAAGTGCGCTGGATAACCTCTTACGACACCACCTACACAGTAACCCCGCAAAACGTACTTTTGGGTTACGATACACTCTATAATAAAGAGGAAAGTTGGGAATTTAAAAAATCGGCGCAAGAAGAGGTGGTGGTGTTTGACAAACAGCAGCGCGTATTTGCCAAAACAAGTTGGAGCAATGGCAACAGGGTTTGCTTTAAAGCCGATTTGCCCGAAAATCTTTACAGCAAAGCCAAAACCCGGGAGCTGGTAGGTTGGGCATACTGGATAGGCGTAGGCGAAGAAGCCGCCAATATTTGGAATGAAAACATACAAACAGTAGGTAAGTTTGCACAAGGGGTAATAGGCATGTACTCCCCCTTAGGCGGTTTAATTACCGGCTTAGTAACCAACTTAGCCATACCCAATACCGGCGAAGATATTTATTACTGCCTTACCGATGCTACCGGCGCTGATTTGTTTATGAAAAAGCAAAAAATTACCCCATTGGATTGGGGAAAAGGCAAAGGCGGTTATGGGAAATTTAACAAAGCCCCCGCTAAAACCTGTTACATTTGCCTCGAAAACGATAACTACCTACAGGCAGTTGATGTATCAATTAAAGTAATCGCAATGGTAGAAGTTAAGCAATACATTGCCAAAGAAAAAAACAAACAATCTGTTCAACCCCGTATGCAGAAAGAGCATGTGGAAGAACCCATTATTACACCCAAACAAATACCGGTTACCACGGAATAAACTTAGTGCAATTTGAGTGGCAGATGCCGGTGCAGTTGTTTATAAGCACACATTTTTATACCTTGCACCCTTTATTGAAAAGTCCACCTTCAAATCTATTGCTGCTTGGTTTATGATTCAAGACTACCTAACTCCTCTTCCTGCCAAAGTACTACCCAATAAAAATACCCTCAGCGCTAATCAGTGGGGTAAAATAGTAACCGCTTATACCGCCGGCAGCAAACTGCCCACTAATTTTAAGGGTATAAAAATGGCAATTGTGGGTGTGCAGGAAGACCGCAACGGCAACAGTTTTTGCCATTTAGCGCCCGATGCCATCAGAAAAGAACTCTACACTTTTTACAACTGGGAAACTAACTTTAAATTAGCAGACTTAGGCAACATAACCGCCGGTAATACCCAAAAAGATACCTATTTTGCCCTTAGCAAGGTGGTGGCTCATTTGCTTGCACAAGGGGTAATACCCATTATATTGGGAGGCACACACGATATAACCTATGCCCAAATGCAGGGTCATGCTGAGGTTGAACAGCAAACGTCTGTGGTGGTTTTTGATGAAAAAATAGACCTGTTTACCCACCCCTCCACTCCCGATAACCTACTCAGCGCTGATACTTTCTTGTACCCACTTCTTACCCAACAGCCTAACCTGTCAGGATTTACCCAAATAGGTTATCAACGCTATCTAACCGACCCCGAAATGGTAAATACGCTCGAAAAACTTCATTTTGAGTGTTTTACCCTTGGCGAAATAAGAGACCATATTGAAGACGTTGAGCCACTGGTGCGCCATGCACAGTTGGTTTCAATTGATATGAGCTGCATAAAACTAACTGATGCACCGGCAGCCTTAGCGCTCTCTGCCAACGGATTCTGGAGCGAAGAAGCCTGCCGTATTGCCCGATATATAGGACTTAGCGACCATGTTACCTCCATCGGGTTTTACCAGTTCGACCCCACCCAGCACGATACCCGACAACTCACCGCCCGCTTAGTTGCCAGTATGATTTGGTTTTTTGCCGAGGGTGTTATGAACCGTAAACACGAGCTACCCGATGAAAGCAATAAACGCGATTACCTGAAATACATCGTTAACTTTAAAGATCCTGACCACGAAATTGCTTTCTACAAAAGCAAAAAAACGGGTAGATGGTGGATGAACGTACCCACCATAAAAACAACTGCCAATAAACAAACAGGAGTGCTTACTCCCTGCTCTTATTCAGATTACGAAACAGCCTGCAATGATATTATTCCCGATAGGTGGATGAAGGCTTTCCTGCGGCTTAACAACTAATTGCGGGTTGTTGGTAGGTAATGATTAGCGGTATAGGCTATTTCCCATATACCATTAAATTAAAAAAAGATACCCAACCGCAAGCCGGCAAATGATTTGGTAATTTTACCATCGCCGGTATCTTTACCTACATTTACCAAACCGTTGTCTATATGAAATGCGGCAAAAGCGCTGGTGCCTCCGCCCAATTCATACTCCGTACCTGCCCCGGCAGTTAATGACACGTTGAACAAGCCAAACCCGTCTTTGGCATCTATGTCATCAACTTTTCGGCTAACAGCAACGCCGGGTGTTACGCCCACCTGACCAAACGGGGTAAATTTGCCAAACTGATTGGTTTTCATCTTTAACAAAACCGGAATGTTTACATAGGTTAACTTGGTGTTTACATCACCCAAAACAGTTTCTACTTTTGCACCCCCATGCTCAGCAAAAACCCCGGTTGACAAAGCATACCGATCAGCAAACCCCAAATCAACTATTAACCCATAGTTAATACCTAATTTGTTATACCCATCCGTATTGCCCTGGCCATCGTTATAACGCATCCAACTGATGCCCGGAGTAGCCGCCAAACCCAATTTAATGCTTTGTGCCTTTGTATCAAGGGCAATAAATACTAAAAACAAGGCAAAAAAGGTAAAAAAATGCTTCTTCATATCTTACAGATTTTTGGTTATGCTTTTTTCAATTACAGCGCAAACATAGCAACTTAATTGCTTAATTTGCATTGTTTTTTGACGTATTTCAACCCTAATAGTCACTATTTGTAGCGCCACTTCCCTACTCCACTCAACTACCCCTGCCCAAATACTCCATTATGTAAATTTCTGCCGGTGGTTTTGGTAAAACAAGGCTTTATACCTACCTTTACCGTACTCATCATCAGTAAACCAAGTCTTATCTCATTTGTATGGCAAAATTCCTGCTTTTCTGTTGGGCATTGCTACTCGCTGCATCCCTCTTTTTACAAGCACAGCCCGAACCCTGTGGCAGTGATGCTGTAATGCGCTTAGCCAAACAAGCCGACACAGCCCTGCAAACCCGGCAAAACCAAGCCGAGCGTCGCATGCAAGATTACCTAAACAATCCTAATCGAACCGGTGAAAACCCCATCATTACCATTCCCACTGTTATACATATCTTGTATAATACCGATGAGCAAAATCTGCCCGATTCGGTAATTTACAACCAAATGGCAGTACTGAACGAAGATTTCAGGCGTATGAACGAAGATACTACCAATACGCCCGATTTTTTTAAACCAATTGCTGCCGATATGCGCATAGAGTTTTGCCTTGCCACCCACGACCCACAAGGCAACCCCACTACCGGCATTACCCGCACCTATACCAATGTTGCACAGTTCCCCTATAATAGCAACAATTACGAGGTTATTACCCGTATGCACTTTGATAGCAAAGGCGGTAAAAACATCTGGAACCGCGATGAGTACCTCAATGTTTGGGTGATTAACTTAGACAACAGTAGTGGTGTACTGGCTTTTGCCTATTTGCCCGGTGCCGACCCAAACGTGGACGGCATTGTTTGCGACTATGAGTATTTTGGTAAACCCGGGCTTGCCGCATTACCCTACGGATTGGGGCGCACCATGACCCACGAGGTGGGGCACTGGATTAACCTCTACCACCCCTTCAACAGCAGCGATGGCGCTGCCTGCAGCGATGATTTTGTAGAAGATACACCACCACAACAAGAAGCTAATTTTAATTGCCACACTTTCCCCTACTCCACATGCGGTAATGTGAGCGATATATATATGAACTACATGGACTATGCCGGCGACAACTGCCAAAACATGTTTACCCAAGGCCAAGCCAACCGCGCACATGCCGCCATGCACATTATGCGCCCGGCTATACTTAACTCCTCAGCCTGCCAGCCCATTGAAAACAACGATATTAAATTAGTTGCCATAAACGAACCCTACAGCAGTTACTGTTTTTCTACCTTTGTGCCTATTTTTGTAAGTATTAAAAACAACGGACTGAATGAGGTAAATACGGTAAAAATTGGATACGCTTTAAACGGACAAACTGCTCCCGATGTGTTAGACTGGACTGGCTCTTTGCTACCTGGGCAAGTTGCCGATTACATTTTTTTAGGTGTGCCCGAAATGCCCGAAGGTTTGAACGAACTCAAAATTTTTACCTACCTACCTAATAATCAGCCCGATTCTTACCCCAAAACCGACACGCTTACCAAAATGGTTACCGTAGGAGCCGGCATATCCGCCCCTATTACCGAAACCTTTACTAACCCCTACCCCCAAACCGGCTGGAGCCACTATGACCAGGCTAACGCAGTACCCTGGCAGCAGATACAAGAAGCCGTTTGCGCCGATGGCTCCATTGGCGGAGTGATGGCAGTAAAAAACGATTTTAGCGATTATTTTGAAGTGGAGGGCAGCATAGACGAACTTTACTCACCCAATATTGATTTGCGCAACTTTTCCGATGCACAATTGCAGTTTGATGTAAGTTACCGGTTTTCGAATGGAAAAGCTGATGAACTTAGTGTATTAGCTACCACCACTTGCAGCCCGCCCTATACCGAACTGTACCGAAAATCGGGAAGTACGCTTGCCTCCCGAAACACCCCTACTCCGCAAAATGCTTCCCATTGGCGTACCGAAACAATTGACCTGAGCGCTTATGCCGGGCAAGGCATACAACTTGTTTTCAGAAACACCACCGCCGGCGGCAACTGGCTCATGATTGACAATATCCGCATTACAGGCACCCAGTTTCCGGTGGGTGTTCAGCCTTATTTGGAGGGGAGTATTACCGCTGCTTTGCACCCCAACCCTGCCAAAAGTAACCTATTTTGGCTACATTTGTATAACCCTCATGCTGCCCAACCTGCCACCATAACCGTGTTTAGCCTTCAAGGGCAAGAGTTGTATGGCTTGCAAACAGTTATAGCCTCGGGCAGTTCAGTGTTGCCTGTTGAAACAACAGTAACGGCATCGGGCATTTATCTTGTTCGTATTAGTACGCCTACACAAATCCTGCTCATGAAGGGATTTCGGTAAAAATTGTAACGCTGTTTTATAAAAGTGTAGCAAGTGTTACAATTGTCACATTGTTTGTGAATGGCGAAGCCAAAGTTTGTTCATTTGATAAGTTTAGACTTCAATGACAGAAAACATACAACTGGGGCTGAAAGAAAACTGGAAACAGTTTACCATTTTAGTAATTGTGAATGCATTTGTAGGCGGAATGATTGGCATGGAACGCACCATTTTTCCGCAATTTGCCGAGTTAGAATTTGGTGTGGCTTCAAAAACAGCAATGCTTTCCTTTATTACCGCATTTGGAATTACAAAAGCATTAGCTAACTATTATACAGGACGACTTGCCAACCGGTTTGGGCGGAGGAATCTTTTGTTGTTTGGCTGGCTCATTGCCATTCCTATTCCTTTTATGCTCATTTATGCACCAAGTTGGAGCTGGGTAATCTTTGCCAACGTGCTTTTAGGGATAAGTCAGGGGTTTACGTGGAGCAGCACTGTGGTTATGAAAATTGACATGGTTGGCGAGAAAAACCGTGGCTTTGCAATGGGCTTAAACGAGTTTGCAGGTTATTTTTCGGTTGGCTTAGTAGCATTTTTAACCGGTTATGTAGCCAACCACTATGGACTTACGCCCTATCCGTTTTATATAGGGATTTTTTTGGCAATTGCCGGTTTCATTATTACAGCTTTGTGGGTAAAAGA
Organism: Bacteroidetes bacterium UBA2322; assembly: GCA_002345145.1. GTDB lineage: Bacteria > Bacteroidota > Bacteroidia > Chitinophagales > UBA2359 > UBA2359. The sequence goes on along the minus strand of DDVC01000178.1, from coordinate 37,873 downwards.
TACCGGCGTTTTTGTGCATAAAGAAAGCTCCACTAATAAAACTGCACAGCTTGAGCATGTATTTATGGAAACAACCTTTAAAAACAAAACATTGAGTTCTGTAACGCAGGCAGGGCTTGTTAATAACCTCAATGATGGAATGATTTGGGGGTTGCTCCCCATTATTTTGGTATCGTTAAACTACAACAATGAAAATGCAGGCATTATAACCGCCATTTATCCAACTGTGTGGGGTATAGGGCAATTGTTTACCGGCAAAATGTCTGACCATTATGATAAAAAGGCAATGCTTTTTTGGGGCATGTTGCTACAAGGCATGGCCATTTTGCTTATTCCGTTTAGCAGTCAATTTTATATTTTGGCTTCACTTTCGGCAGTACTGGGTTTGGGTACGGCATTGGTTTATCCAACATTTTTAGCCACTATTGCACAAGCCACCACCCCAAAACAAAGAGCAGAAAGCATTGGCACATTCCGCCTTTGGAGAGATTTAGGGTATGCTTTTGGCGCTGTAATTTCGGGTATCACAGCCGACTTGCTCGGCATTGAGTATGCTATTTTTCTGATTGGCGGGCTAACCATTTTTTCTTCTGGCATTATTAAATGGCGTATGCCTGAACAGATAAAAATAGGCGATAAGTGAATTGTTGTTAATGTAGGCAAGCAAATACAGTAAAAGTAAGTATCCGCTATTTAACCCGCAGTTTTTCGCCTATGTTAATGCGCTCACATTCTTTGCCGTTTAGTTCGGCTAATTGTTCAATGGTGGTGCCGTAATGTTTAGCAATAGCATACATGGTTTCACCCTTACCTACAATATGGTAGGTATTACTGCCCTCTTTAACCGTTATACCTTTTTCGGCAGGTGTTTTTGGTGCGTTGGGGTTGGCGGTGCCGGGGTCGCAAATTTCTAATCCCTTTTTAGGTTTATTGGGGTCGGGTGAAAAAGTGGTTACAGGCATTACCGTACCTTTTATGATTTGCTCATCATTGTATTTAAACATGCCGGTTACGGGTTCGGCAATGGGCACCTCCACCTCTACGGTACGATAGGTAACCATAGCATCTAAGTTAATATGACCGGCATAAATAGCGCCGGGTGGTATGTAATCAGAGCCTTGCAAAAGCGGAATGTTTTCGTTTCGGGGCTCGCCCACCCAAACGGTAGTATCGGGTACTTGGCGAAGTTCCTTCACTGTTCGGGTAGTATAGGTTTGCATCTGCACACAGGGTGTGGCATATCCGTTTACCGGATTACCACCACCATCGCAAACCCGCTCCCACATAAACTCGCCGGTTATGTTGGTAGCTGCGCTATAAAAAGTGCCAACTATAGTTCCGTTGGGCATAATTTTACCGCTATACACATTTTTCTGGGGCAGTGAACTGTTTTCTACTGCCGTTACAATATTGCCTTCATAAATCAGTCCGGTTAGTTCTGATGTTTGCGTTTCGGTTCTTTTAAAAGTACCGACAAAGGCAACATCGGTTTGAGCTAATAGCAGCATCAAACTGTTGTTTTCGGTTAGCTCGGCGGCATTTTTCATTCGCCAATAACCTTCCAGCCCTTTTACATTGGTTTGTTGGGCTACTAACGCTGCTTGTGTTATTACAAGCAGTACAATCATAAAAAAAAAGGTTGCAGATTTCATAATAGGCAAGTTAGTCTTTTTCAGGCATTGGATACAACAATAAACGTGTTTTATTTTGGTGAAATTGTATCTGCTTGGGTGTTTGCAAGGTGATTAATCAATTGTGGCACACGGATAATACTGATGTGGCTGATTTGCACAGATTTTTGAAAATAATTATGAATTACCATTCTGATTTTGTTTCTCGCAAAGGCGCAAATTATTTATTCATTCTTAGTACCCCCTCCTCACTACCCACTACTGAATACCCACATCCGGCAGCCATTAGCACACAGATAACACTCATGTGGCTGATTTGCACAGATTTTTGAAAAACAAAGGCTCTATTGGGTGTGATTTCGGGATTGTTTTGATTACGAATTTCTAATGGGTTTAGTAGCCACTACTGCCTACCGAATACCAACTGCCGGGAGGGTTTTGTTTTTCGGGGAGGTAAAATTACGTGGTTCTTTCAAATTTTCCACAAACCATGAATAAATTCCTTTTAAAAAAATGAAAAAACGGTAAAACCCGACTAAATCAGTCCGCAAACGGAACAAACTGGTTCGGATTTTACCGTTTATACGGGGTTTGCACCCTGTTTTTTTAGGCAATATAAGGCGCAATAATGAGCGCCATAATCATAGTGAGTTTAATGAGGATGTTCATAGACGGACCGCTGGTGTCTTTAAAGGGGTCGCCTACGGTATCACCTACAACGGAGTTTTTATGCACATCGGAGCCTTTGTAATACATTTGTCCGTTAATTTCAACGCCTGCTTCAAACGATTTTTTGGCGTTATCCCAAGCGCCGCCGGCGTTTGACTGGAACATAGCCAAGAGCAAACCCGATACGAGTACACCGGCAAGCAAACCGCCCAATACGGCAGGACCAAAGGCAAAACCCACTACCGTAGGCACTACTAATGCCATTAAGCCGGGCAACATCATTTCGCGTATGGCGGCTTGGGTAGAGATGGTAATACAGGTTTCGTAATCGGCAGAAACGCCCGGCTCGCCGGCAAGCAATCCTTTAATTTCGCGGAACTGGCGGGCTACTTCCTGTACCATAGCGCCGGCGGCACGTCCTACGGCGCTAATTGCCATTGAAGAGAAAAGATACGGAATCATGCCGCCAACCAGCATACCGCCCAGCACTTTGGGGTCGGCTATATTTAATTCTTCAAGGTGGGTAATTTCCATAAAGGCGGCAAACAGAGCTAAGGCAGTAAGAGCGGCAGAGGCTATGGCAAAACCCTTTCCAATGGCGGCGGTAGTATTACCTACGGCATCAAGCACATCGGTATTTTTGCGCACTTCTTTGGGCAGTCCGCTCATTTCAGCTATACCTCCGGCGTTATCGGCTATGGGTCCAAATGCGTCAATGGCTAACTGAATACCGGTAGTAGCCATCATACCTGCCGCTGCCATGGCTACACCAAATAAACCGCCTACCATATAAGAGCCTACAATGCCCGATGCTAAAACAATGGCGGGTAATGCAGTGCTTTCCATACCAATGCTAATACCCCCAATAATGTTGGTAGCCGGGCTGGATAGCGACTGTCTTACAATACTCAACACAGGGCGTTTGCCCATAGCGCAGTAGTACTCGGTAATTACGCTTATGAGCCCGCCTACTGCCAAGCCTATCAGCACGCTAAAAAAGATGTTGATGCTGGCATAAGTATGGGTCAATACCAAGGCACCATCGGCAGTCTTTTTAAATTCTTGGCAGGTTTCGGGCAGTACGTTGGTAATTACAAAGTAAGAGGCAATGGCAGTAAGCACAATGGCTACCAAGTTGCCACGGTTAAGGGCGGCCTGTGGGTTACCGCCTTCTTTTACCTTTACCACAAAAAAAGCAGCCATAGAAAACAACGTACCAATAGCAGCAATGAGCAAGGGCAGGGTTACAGCGGCATAGCTGTTATCGTTTTGGTCAGCTTTTACCAATACGCCCAATACCATAGTAGCCAAAACAGTACTTACATAAGAGCCAAACAAATCTGCGCCCATACCGGCTACGTCTCCCACGTTATCGCCCACATTATCGGCAATAACAGCGGGGTTGCGCGGGTCATCTTCCGGAATACCTGCTACTACTTTACCGGCAAGGTCTGCTCCTACATCGGCAGCTTTGGTGTAAATACCGCCGCCCACGCGGGCAAAAAGGGCAATGCTTTCAGCGCCCAGCGAAAAACCGGTTAGCACGTTGAGCACGCGCATCATTTCGGCATCGGTGCCGGTTTGGTTAAACAGGTAGTTGAATAAAAGGTATAAGAGGGTTAAACCCAGCAAACCCAATGATACCACGCCCGTGCCCATAATGGTACCGCCGGCAAACGATATATCAAGAGCTTTTGATAAACTGGTGCGGGCTGCCTGTGCCGTGCGCACATTGGCAAGGGTGGCTACCCTCATGCCTATGAACCCGGCAGTGCCCGAAAATACAGCGCCTACCACAAAGGCAAGCATAATAAACAACGATGAATTGGCATCGGTTAAACTAAGCGCGCCTAATAATACAGTGGCAATGGCAATAAATATGCCCAATACCCGATACTCAGCCTTTAAAAACGACATAGCGCCTTTGGCTATTAACTTGCTGATTCGGTCCATTTCATCGGTACCTACCGATTGCTTGCTAATCCAGGCAGAACGAAGGAACATGTAAACAAAGCCCAACAATACTACCACCGGAACGAGGTAAAGGAATGACATAGACTGTTTTTGTATGATATTTTAAATAATTACCCGATTGTTTTCCGGCAATACAACACATTTAAAAAATTATGCGTTTCTAAACCGGCGGGCAAAATTACGGTGTTCGGGGCATATTACCAACTAAGTTGTTTTTTTATTGGTAAAAATGGCAGTTTCGGTGGTAATTTTGCTAATATTGCCCCCTTAATGCCTGTGTATATGATTGGTAAATTACCTCATTCGGTTAAAATTTCGTACTTTAGGTTCTTACTCAGTTACTTGTATCCGCAACTGCTGGCAAAAACTTCCAGTAAACTTAATCCGGTTTTAGAAGTGCGACTAAGCCGCGGCAGGTTACGCTTAGACTCTGATAACTCAACGTACTCTTACGAAGACCTTTACGACACCTTTCATACACCCTTTACCAAACTGAACATGAGCAACCACCAACTAAACAACGTGTTGGTTTTGGGCACCGGTTTGTGCAGCGTACCTTTTATGCTTTACTATCATTTTAACCAACGCTGCCGGTTTGTTACCGTTGATATAGATGAGGCGGTTATTAACCTAAGCAGGCAGTTTTTGCCGCCCGAACTGCTGCAACATATTGATTTTGTTTGTGCCGATGCCTTTGAATTTGTAGCGCACGACGCCCAATTGTATGACCTTATTGCTATGGATATTTTTATTGATACCCAAACGCCCTCAAAGTTCAGAAGCGCCGAATTTTTAGAACTCCTCAAAAAACGGTTACAACCTAATGGTTTACTGCTTTACAATACTATGGTAAACCATCAGGATTTGGAACGAACAGCTAACAATTTTTACCGCAGCACTTTTAAGCAGATTTTTCCCAATGCCTATGCCTTCCGCACATCGGGCAACAGAGTGCTGGCGTTTAAAAAAAGTGAAGAGTGAAAAACGGAGAAAGTTATGAGTTATGAGTTATGAGTTATGAGTTATGAGTTATGAATTTACCCACTAATTACTAACCACTAACCACTAACCACTAACCACTACTATCTGCCATCAGAAGCATATACCTGTGTGGCATACAAACCGGTTTTGTTTTTGTTGAATTGTATGGCGGTACCCACCAACCTAAACTCTTTGCGCACCAAATTTTCATAATGCGATTTAGACGAAACCCAATTGTCGAGCAATCCTTTGGCTGCCTCGGCGTAGGTGGTATATTCAATATCGGTTTTTTTGCCCGATGTAACCACCATAAACCCCCAAAGTTGCACATTTTCACCAACCATATCAAAATCACCGCCGTAAAAATCTACGCGTTTACCTACTGTTTCTTTTTTAGGAGTGGGTTGGTTGTGCGATAGTTTACCTATACCGGTTATGTAACTGTTTTGGTCTTGGGCGGCTTTGGTTAGGGTATTATCGGAACCAAGCGGGGCAAGTTTTTTACCGGTTCTGAGTTTATTCAGTTCTGCCAGCAGCAAATCGGATAGCAATGCTACATCAAAATTATTCGGGTTTATAATACTGTTGCCTGTTTTGGTGTCAAACAATACAGTTTCTTCTTTGGTCTTATTAGAACCGGTAGTAGTTTCGTTGTTAGGATAAGTGCAGGCAATGACAACGCCCGATATGAGAAGCAGATAAATAAAATGCCCGAATTTTTGCATAGCCAAAAACTTTAAAAGTCCAAATTGAGAGTAGTTTGAGAGTATATTAACTGCTTTTAACAGAGAGTTAGTATATTTACCGCCGTTTAAAATTTCAACAACTATGGAAGGTTCAACCCAACAAGTTTTAGGTATAGACATTGGCGGTACAGGTATAAAAGGCGCTGTGGTGGATATTACAACCGGCGAAATGATTTCTGCCCGGTTTAGGGTGGCAACGCCTAAACCGGCTACCCCCGAAGCGCTGGCAAAGGTTGTGCAGGAAGTAGCCGATAATTTTCACTGGACAGGTAAAATTGGGTGCGGATTTCCGGGTGTGGTGCAGCATGGTAAAGTGCTTACCGCTGCCAATTTAGATAAATCATGCGTGGGCGTACAGTTTGATAAATTATTTGCTAAAGCCACCGGTTGCCCAACTAACCTGCTCAATGATGCCGATGCTGCCGGCATAGCCGAAATGCAATTTGGTAACGGCAAAAATACTGCCGGCGTGGTAGTTATTGTTACCGTAGGCACCGGCTTAGGCACTGCTTTGTTCATAAACGGACAATTGGTGCCTAATACTGAATTTGGACATATTATTTTAGACAACCGAAAAGTGGGCGAAAAATATGCGGCAGACTCTGTTAGGCAGAAGCAAAAACTATCGTGGAAAGACTGGGGAACCCGATTTGACCATTATTTAACCCAACTTTACAAACTGTTTTACCCCGATTTGATTATTTTGGGTGGTGGCGCCAGTAAAGAGTTTAACCGCTTCAAAAGCCAACTTACCTGCCCTACACCCGTTATACCTGCCGCTCTGCTCAATAAAGCCGGTATTATTGGCGCTGCTATGGCAGTTCCAATAGCGTAAGAGGTGAGTTTTACGCTATTGGAATGCTTTTAGCCGGTTATTGTTTTAATACCTTATTTGCGATACCCCAATACGACTGGCATTGGGTTGGTATAAGTTGAAATCGGCAATGGTAACATTTCGGTCAAGGTTGGCATCGGTGGTAAAGTAGTTGTTGAGCCCGCTGCCTTGTGTAGTAAACAGGTTGTAATCTGCAACAGAGATGATGCCATCGCTGTTAAAATCGCCGGCATGAAGGGCAAAAATACCCGTACCTATATTTTTAAGCTGATTTGCCCCCATAGCTTGTGTAGCTGCTCCGCTAAAACTGTATGTATTAGTATTGGGTAGGGCAGTAGCTGCCGCACTAATTACGGCTAAATGGTTTCGGTGGCGCACTACTATAAAATAATTGCCTGCCGGTGCGTTTAAAAATGTAACGCCATCGTCATTGGGGTCAATAATACTGCCATCGGTAAGTAATAAGACTGCTTTTCGGTCTATAACAGTATTGCTGTTTGATGCGCTTCTTAGTTCCAGCAGAACCCAATCTACCATAGTGGCAGGCGGCATGTTTACACACTCTGTGCCGTTGTAGTTCCATGGCGCTTGGTTGTAAGGCTGGTTGGTAGGAATAATGCCTAATGTGTTTAGGGTGGTGTTCATGGCGCCGGTAGTAGCATTGTAAGCGCCCTCTAACAACGCTTTTACCTTAGCTTTTACGGGCGTAACATTGCCATTGGTTATCCGCACACATACATTGCCGTAAATATACCCAAACGAATTTTTGGCAGAAGAAATCTGCAAGTGATAAGTAGCGCCTGCGGTAAGCCCGGTAAGTAATACAGGAGCGCTGCAACGGTCGGGGTTGTCAATGCAGGCAAACTGGGTAAAACTACCACAAGCGCCCGAATAGACAGCAAGTTTATGGTTAAAATCGGCGCCGGTGCTGATACGTACTTGACCCGATGCCGGCGCAACAAATTTATACCAGATAGAAGCATCGGGAAAAATTTCGCAGCCGGGGGTTGGTCCGTCCATAGTAGCCATTACATTACTGCCTTGGGTACAATCTGTAGCGCCTACGGTTAATGAGGCAGCATTGGCACAGGCATCGTTGGTGGGTGTGGTGGGCAGGGCAGTTGCTCGCACACAAACGGTACCCGAAACCGAGTTAAAATTGCTGCTCACTTGTAAGTAACAAACCGCACCCACAGTTAAACCGGTAGCAATGAGTTCCTTACCCATGTCATTACATGCCACTTCGGTGAGCGAAGCACAGTTGCCGGTAAACAAAGCAAGTGATTCAGAAAAATTAGCGCCGGAGGTAATCCGCACATTACCCGATGCAGGAGCGGTAAACGAGTACCAAATAGAGTGGTCGGCACGGTTATTTAGTGAGGGTAATGGGGCTTCCATATTGGCGTGGGTATTTACCCCCTGCGTACAGGTGGCATTCAGTGTTATAGGAATAGCAGCTGAGCAAAGGTCGTTTGCCGGTGGTGTGGGGTTGCTGCCGCCGGCTGTCAGTTCAAGGCAGAAACTGCCCTGGTAAGCGCCAAAGCCGCCGGTTTTAGCGCTCAACCGAAGGTAATACTGTGTGCCGGCGCTAAGTCCGGTAAGGTATCGGGTTTCGCCGGTAAATCCATGTACGTCTTTATCATTACACGCTATTTCGGTTAAGCCTGCGCAAGAGCCGCTGAATATGGTAATTACATCGTTAAAAGCAGCGTTGGTTTTAAGGGTGGCAGTATTAGCAGGAGCGGTAAACTTATACCAAACTGCCCCATCGGTATTGGCTACGCAGGAGGGTAATGCGCCGTTAAAACTATTGAGCGTATTAGCGCCGCTTAAGCAGTTGGCGCTGCCGGCGGTTAAAGTTTCAGCATTGGTGCAGGTAACGCTTGAAGTGCCCTTTACCTCAAAATTGTCTATTCCTGCCCACCATGATTGTCCGCCGCCATCTTTATACAAAAACCAAACATAGGTATTGGTATTTCTGAAAGCCGAAATGTCGATAACCTGATGAGCGTTTTGGTTAAATAAAGTACCTGTTACGTTTTCGCGATAAACAGCCACCGGATTACCCGAAAAGGTGGTACTGCTCGATGAAACATATACTTCGAGCGAAGAGTTAAGTACCTCATGTTTGCGAAAATGCAGGTCAAATTCGAGGGTTATTTTAGCATAGGCAGTGGTATTGATAGCCGGCGACCGCAATCTTACACCATTGGCAAGAGCATTAGCTCCCATAGCTTGGTCATCAAAAAATACAAAACAGGTTCCGTTTATAGAAGTGCCCGATGCGTTGGGGTTGGTTGGCGTACCCAAAGTCCATGTTGCTCCTGCCGGCACAGAGTAGGTAGCCCAGCCCGATGTTACTAAGCCTGAACAGGTGTTAAAGTTAGATGAGTACAAAATGTTGTTTGCGCGCAATAGGGCGCTTGTGCCAAGCAGTAAAAGCGCGGTTAACAAAAACGTAAATAAAGGGTAACGCTGGCTCATAGTACCGGAGTTTTAAATTTCACAGACAAAGTTAATAAGCAAGCGTAAAGTTGTCATTTTTTTTTGGGTTCTTCTACTTTTTTTGCTGTGTTCATCGGGTTTTTTTTAGAAGAAAGCAAACAACAATCCGATTTGCCGCTTTTTTTCGGCAAATACACATGGCATCGCGCGTATTTCGGGCTCAAACTGTTAGTATTTACCTACTCCGGGCATTACCTCTGTTTCGCCGATAGTTGTTGCGTTTAAAACAAGAAATTTAGCTAAAGCCCAAAAGGCAAGGTAAGTAGTTACAAGTATTTTAACCAAGTATGCTGTACACATGCAAAAACTGCAACAGGCTGTTTTATGCCAAACCTTTGAGCATGAGTTCCCAATACATAAAAGGCAGGGCGTATTTTTTCATGAGCCACATGCTGTATTGCTCCTTAGTTTGGTCTATAAACGGGGCAAAAGTGGGGGTGGGGTTATTATTGTAGTCAAACTCTGCCAACACTAATTTACCGTAGCCCGTAACAATAGGACAAGATGCATACCCATCGTAAGATTTTGCCTGTTCTATTGTGCCGTTTTTAATCAGGCTGAGCAGGTTATGCACCAATACGGGAGCCTGTTTGCGTATGGCAGCGCCGGTTTTTGCATTGGGTGTGCCGGTAGCATCGCCAATGCCAAATACGTTGGCATAGGTTACGTGTTGGAGTGTATTTTTATTTACATCTATCCAGCCGGCGGCATTGGCAAGGGGGCTTTGTTTAATAAAATCGGGGGCGCTCATAGGTGGCGTTATATGTATCATATCGTAGGGCATTACCACCTCATCTACCGGTTGTCCGTCTTTAAGAATATCATAAACAGCCTCCCTTTTATCGGGGCGTATTTCTTTTAAGTTGTGAAAAAAGTGGGTTTTGATGTGGTAGCGCTCAATCACCTTGTTTAGGGTATCGGCGTAAGATTTAATGCCAAAAATTACGCCGCCGGCAGATGTGTAATGTACTTGACTTTTGCTGAGCAGGTTATGCTTTCGCAAATAATCTGATGCTAAATACATGATTTTGTGCGGCGCTCCGCCACATTTAATGGGTGTATTGGGGTTGGTAAACAGCATGTTACCACCCTTAAAATTTTGGAGGCACTCCCACGTGTAAGGGGCTAAATTAAAGGCGTAATTAGAGCAAACATTGTTTTTGCCAATGGATTCGGGCAGTCCTTTTACCTTATGCCAATCTAACTGAATACCCGGGCAAACTACCATGTAATCATAGCTTAGTTTACCACCGCTTGCCAGTGTAACGCTGTTTTCTTGCGGGTTGAGCTGCGTTACATAATCTTTAACCCATTTTGCGCCGGCGGGTATATAATCGGCTTCGGCACGAACGGTAGCGTTTATATCAAAAGCGCCGCCGCCTACCAATGTCCATGCAGCTTGGTAATAATGTTTTTCTGATGGCTCAACAATGGTAATGTTTAAGGCTTTGTTTTGCCTTAGCAACTGGGCGGCTACGGTAATGCCGGCGGTTCCGCCGCCTACAATTAAAATGTTGTGATTGGTGTTAGACATGTTTAACAATTTTTGGTTTTAGAAAATGGTAGTGCAAATGTATGATAACTCCTTCATAGTTTCATCTGTTGGGATAAAAAAAAGTGAATTGGCAGATTTGGAGCTTACATAGTGGCTTAAATTGGTAAACGGCAGCCCCCCAAAAAAACCGGCAAGCTGCTAAGGCGGTAAAGGAGGAGGCTCTTTTGCCGTATTTTGGTTTGTGTGTGGTTTTTTATGCGGTTAATTCGGTTGCTATCATTTCGGCTTGTTTTAGTACGGTTTCGGTGGCTAACATTTGCATATCGGGCGGATAACCATATTTTCTTAGTATTCTTTTTACCGCTACTTTCAATTTTGCTTTTACGCTTTCTTTTATTGTCCAGTCAATAGAGGCGTTTTGTCTGATGGTTTCTGTAAGCACAACGGCAAGTTCTCTTAATTTTTCTTTTTGCATGAGTTCTCTTGCACTTTGGTTGTTGGCAACGGCGGTGTAGAAGGCATATTCAAAGTCGGTCAGCCCCATTTGCTTGGCTTCATTGTCCATAGCTACCATGTCCTTACTTAGGGTGATGAGTTCTTCTATTACTTCGGCTGCCGTAAGTATTTTGTTATGGTACTTTTTGATTGCGTTTTCCAACATTTCTAAAAATGTTTGGCTTTTTACCAAGTTCTTTTTTGCTCTCAATTTTATTTCTTCGTTCAGGAGTTTTTTTAATACTTCTAAGGCAATATTTTTATGTTCCATGCCTTTCAACTCCATTAAGAACTCTTCGGAAAGGATAGAAATATCGGGTTTTTTTATGCCTGCTGCATCAAAAACATCTATCACTTTTTCGGAAATCAAAGCCTTGTCAATGACTTGGCGAATGGTTGTTTCTATTTCTTCGTCTGTTTTGCCCGAACCTGTTCCGCCAAACTTTACCAATCTTGCTTTTACGGCTTGGAAAAATGAAACTTCGTCTTTTACGTCCATTGCTTGGTCATGCGGAATGGCAATGGCAAAGGCTTTTGAAAGGGCTGTTACTTCGTTTATGTAGCGTTTCTTTCCATCTTCTAAACCTAAAATATGCTCTTCGGCTGCAAGTATGAGCGATAATTTTTTTGAAGTATCGGCTTCAAAATAGGTTTCGTAAGCAAAACCGCCCCGTTTTTCAGCTCCTTTTTGGTAGGGCGATTCATTAAACATTTGCGCTACAACTTCTAACTTCTCTAACATCAATTGAACGGCTTGTTCTTGTAATATGGTTGGGTCGCCTTTACCGCCTGCATCTGCATAAAATGCCAATGCCTTTTTTAAATCGGCGGCTATGCCCAAATAATCTACAATTAAACCGCCGGGCTTGTCTTTGTAAACTCGGTTTACCCTGGCTATAGCTTGCATTAAATTATGCCCTTTCATCGGTTTGTCTATGTAAAGGGTGTGCATACCGGGTGCATCAAAACCTGTGAGCCACATATCCCTAACAATGACCAATTGTAACTCGTCATCGGGATTTTTCATTCTTTCGGCAAGGGTTCGCCTTTGTTCTTTTGTGGTATGATGTTGTGCAATTTTTTTGCCATCGGAAGAGGCAGAGGTCATTACCACTTTTATCACGCCTTTATTCAAATCTTTTGAATGCCATTCGGGTTTAAGTTGAATGATTGCCTCATACAAATCGGCTGCAATTCTGCGGCTCATGGCAACAATCATTCCTTTACCTTCAAACACTTCTTGTCGTTGGCTAAAGTGCGACACTATGTCTTTGGCTATATTCTTTACCCGATTTTGGCTGCCTACTAAGGCTTCTAATTGTGTCCATTTGGCTTTTGCTTTTTGGGTATGGGTTAAATCTTCTTGGTCTAATTCATCGTCTAATTCTTCAACCAACTGCTTGCCTTCTTCGGTAAGGTTTACTTTTGCTAAACGACTTTCGTAATAAATGCGCACCGTTGCGCCATCTTCTACGGCTTGGGCTATGTCGTAAATGTCCACATAGTTGCCAAAAACTTTTGGCGTGTTTACGTCTGTGTTTTCAATGGGTGTGCCTGTAAAGCCTAAATAGGTGGCATTTGGCAGGGCATCGCGCATGTATTTTGCAAAACCGTAAACAATTTTATTGCCTACTACATTGCCTTCTTCATCTTTGGTATTTATGGTTTTTGCTTTAAAACCGTATTGTGTTCTGTGGGCTTCATCTGCAATGACCACAATGTTTTTTCGGTCTGAAAGCAATTCATATACATTACCTTCTTCGGGTTGAAATTTTTGGATGGTGGTAAATACCACGCCACCCGATGCCACTTTCAATAAGTCTTTCAGTTGGTTTCTGTCGTCTGCCTGAACGGGTTCTTGCCGCAAAAGCTGTTTGGCGGCTGCGAATGTGTCAAACAATTGGTCGTCTAAATCGTTGCGGTCGGTAATGACCAAAATGGTTGGATTGTTTAAAGCCAACACAATTTTTCCTGTGTAAAAAACCATAGACAAGGATTTACCGCTCCCTTGTGTGTGCCAAACCACACCGGCTTTTCGGTCGCCAAAGGGTTGGGTTTTTACGCCGGGCACTCCGTAACTTTCCGGCGTTTCCATGACCATGCTCAATGGCGTTTCTTGCTCTACCGTAAATCCGGTGGCTCTTAATGTGGATTCAACGGCTCTGTTTACCGCATAATACTGATGGTAGGCTGCCATTTTTTTTACGGTAGAAATGGTGGTAACGCCTGTTGCAGCATCTTCTTTTTTAGATTTTTCAAAAACTATGAAATGCCTGATTAGGTCTATTAAGGTTTCTTTGTTTAACAAGCCCTGAATTAAGGTTTCTAACTGACTGACTAAGTGCGATGCCTCTGCTTTTCCGTCTGCCGACCGCCAAGCCATGTAGCGACTAAAACCCGCCGATATGGAACCTGCTTTGGCTTCTAAACCATCTGATATAACCACAAAACCATTGTAGGTGAATAGGTTGGGTATGGTGGCTTTATAGGTTTCTATTTGCCTATAAGCTGAATGTATGGTGGTGTTTTCGTCTGCTGCGTTTTTGAGTTCTATTACCACCAATGGCATACCATTTACAAACAGCAAAACATCGGGGCGTTTGGTTCTGCTGCGCTCGCCAACTACCTCTGATGTAATGGTGAATTGGTTGGATACCACAAACTCGTTGTTGTGCGGATTTTTAAAGTCTATCAGCCAAACTCTGTCGCCACGGTCATCGCCATCTACCCGTTTGGAAACCGGAATGCCTTGGGTGAGTAAACGGTGAAAGGTTTCGTTGTTGGCGAGCAGTTCGGGCGATGCAATACGCTGAATTTCTTTAATGGCTTCTGCTTGTGCATTTGCCGGAATGCCGGAATTGATTTGCTGAACGGCAGTTTGCAACCTATTTAACAAGAGTACTTGCTCAAAACTGTCTCTTTCGGGGTTTTCTGCATCGGGGGCAATATGAGGGGCATATATATAGGTATAACCAAGCTCTTGGAGCAAGTTAATGGCAAAGGATTCAATGGTGTTTTCGGTGATTCGGGTCATAGCTTGTAAAATTTATCGGTAGCCCATTTTGCGGGATTGTTAATGATGTATAGCGAAATGTTTTGGTAGGCTGTTTCATTTCTGATGATGTGTTCGTAATAATTGCGTTGCCATAATTTACCATCAAATGGTTGCCAACCCAGATTTTTGACGCCACGGATGTATTCGTTGGTGGTCATTGTTTTGAACCATTGCACCACCCGATGTAGGGGCGAACCTACGTGTTCGCCCTCTATTGGATTTGTGTCCGCATTCACGTTGTCCGTATTCACGTTGTTCGTATTCACGTTGTCCGTATTCACGTTGTCCGTATTCACGTTGTTCGCATTCACGTTGTCCGTATTCACGTTGTTCGCATTCACGTTGTCCGCATTCACGTTGTCCGTATTGGGGCAGACACGCAGGTCTGCCCCTACGGTTCCAATATTTTCGATGATGCAATGGAAATGATTGGGCATTACCACCATTTCGTGGCAACGGATATCGGGAAATTTGTTTTCCAATTCATAATACCATTTTTCAACCATCCTGCCCGCATCATTCAAAATCATTTTGCCATCTACAACTGAACCAAAACGACAAATTCTGTCCTGACAACAAATGGTAATGAAATACAAACCTGCCTGTGCGTAATTGTATCCCTTTAACCGGATAGACCTGCGGTGGTGGATGTTTGGATTGTATGGGCTCATGGTTTTTATATTTTTACTGTTATCTCCCCACTCATTAACTTTGGTAACAAGGTATCTCGTAATGCTGTGAGGGTGCGGATTTGGGCTTGGTTAAAAATTATTTTTTGAAATAATGGTTTCACTTCTTTACCAAATGAGTTCGCACGTTCTTCATCATATGTAACAAAGCTCATTTCTTCAATTCCAGTTGAACTTATATTTTCTTGTGCACTGCCTGCACAGGCATTTAAAATATGGTCTTGACCTTCTCTTGACTTCAAAGCGAGATACCCAATAAAATCACCATAAGGCACTTTTGCTTCCAATTTACCAACTCGTTGATTAACCCAAATTTCCTTTTCTGTTTTCTCTATAATTCCAATTTTTCCTATTTCAGCACCAGTCATTGCAATTAAGAAATCGCCACTTTTAATCTTAAATCTTTTATCCAAATGCTTAACAACATCCATATCTACAAAATCGGTTTTAGTAATATCAATCATTCCCATTGATATATTTCTGATTTTGATTACGCCTGCAAATCCACTTTCTTTAAAGTCTTTGCTTTTAAAAGCATAACCACCTTGCACTTTTATATACTCAGTTAATGTTCCACTCCAATCTATATCCACAAACCACTGCCTAAAGAGCGTTTCTGCCATTTTTTCTAAGGTGGCGTTTTGGCGGTGCAGGAGGTCTATTTTGTTGTCTAAACTGCTGAGTACGGAGGCAATGGCGGTTTGTGTTTTTAAATCGGGTAATAGAATTTCTATCGTTTTCAACCCACTTATTGTTAAAGCTGCTTGGGTTGAACCTATAGTAACTTCATCCAATTTTTGTTTTCCTACATTAGAAGATAACCAAGTAAATAGAAAATCTGGCAATACTTTTCTTCTATCCAAATTTCTAAACCAAGTAATATTTCCATCCTTAAAATAAAACTTATCACCACATTTAACCTTGTAAGGAATACCTAAACTACCAACGGAAGTTAGTAGAATATCGTCAGTTAATGGCACACCATATTTTTCTTCAATTTCTTTAAATCTTTGTGTAGTTATATAAAGTTCAGTTTGTATTTCACGTTTATTAAACAGGTCAATAATTTCTTTTGAGCGATAAAATGGAACTCCGACTTCAACATACTCTGAATAAAAAATTCTTTTACTTGAAGTAATTTCTGCAATATCCCCCAATCTATACTCTCTCCACTCACTCATTGGTTTTTCTTTTTGATAAAATAAAATGCCGATTTTTTGGATATGGTCGAGTAAATCGGGGTTTTTAATTTGGTTGAGTAATGATAAATCTATTTTATAGGGAAGCAATAAATCATCTAACTCGGTTTCTATTTTTTGAAGGAGGGTTAGGTTTAGGTTTTCGCCTATTAAGGTGAGGTCAATATCGGAGCCGGGGCGGTAGTTGCCCTTAGCTCTGGAGCCATACAAAATGGCTTTTTCTACTTCTGTATAGTTTGCCAATACCTTTGTAATGGCAATGAGGGTGGCTTGTTGCAATCCGTATTTCATAAAAGAGGTTAGTGTTTAGCGTTTTTAAGCGCTTCCATTTTGTGTTGTAACTGCTTAAATTCCGGGGTGTATTCGTTTACAATTTTCAGGAAGATTTCATCTGCCGTTTCTTCATTGTAGGTATGCGATGTTTTGTTTCGGCTTTTTATCATATCCATCCAAACATCACCATTTTCAATTAATCCTGCTGCAAAGGCTTCTCTTGTGGCGTCTCTTGAACCAAAAATGTTTGTGTTACCGGCATTTTCCAGAAAGTCTTTTATCACATTCCAAGCAAGTTCATGGGTGTATTCAAATCGTTGAATAACTCCTTCTTTGATAATATCATCTAAGAAATCATCTTCATCAATTTTGCCATTTTCATCTAAGGCATAATCCTCTTTTACTTTAACCACTGCCTGCTCTAATTTTAGAAGGGCTTTGGTATAGTTGCTAAACCGTTGTTTCCAGCGTATATCTTGTGTGCTCATAGTTTTATTTTGAGTAGATTTTGTGCAATCAATTCGTTTAGTTGTGCTTCTTCGTTTAGTTGTGCTTCTAATTCTGCTTTTAACTTGGTAAAGCGTTCTTCAAAATTAAAGTCGTCTTCTTCATCGGGCAAGCCTACGTATCTGCCCGGGGTAAGTACATAGTCAAGTTCTCTCACTTTACTGATGGGTGCGGAGGCAATGGCGGTTTGTTCGGGGAGGGAGGGGATGGGAAATAATAAGTCTTCAAATGTTCCAAGATTTATATTATCCTGAACTGAACCTTCTCCGATATGCTTTAATTCTCTTTGAAAATGAGTTAACGTATAGAAAATAAAGTCCAAATCAGCAATATGCTTATCGGGAATAAATCCTAAAACGCTATCAGGGAAACAAGCATCAAAATTCAAAATTCCAAGCTCTGCTATGTTAGCAGCAATTGTAATGCACAAAGTGCCCTTAGGCCAAAGTTTTGATTGTGCAAGACCCGCCTCACTATATGTTTGTTCAAATTTATCAATATATTTTCCCGCTTCACGGACTTCGCCGGTTTGAATAAAAGGATATTTTCCCCCATACAAATGAAAGGCGTATCTTGGTCTGTGTCTTGAACGCCCACGTTGAAGAACTCCCAAGTCTTTCAATTTATACTCTCTCCACTCACTCATTTTCGTTCTCCTTTTCTTGATTAAAGTGGTTTAATTCATTGATAATCATAGCTTCCAGTTCTTTGGTGGGAAGCAAAAGTTTGTATTCGGCTATGCCAATAGGCTTATTGATGTCTTGCAGGGCAATTTCAACATCGAGGTGGTCTTTGTCGGCACAAAGAATAATTCCTATAGATGGGTTTTCATCAGCTTGTTTTTCGAGGCGGTCTAACAATCCCAAATAGAAATTCATTTTGCCCACATATTCGGGTTTAAAGCTTCCTATTTTCAGTTCTAAAGCCACCAAACAGCGAAGTGCTCTATGATACAGCAAAATATCAATAAAATACTCTTTTTGGTTGTATTCCAAGCGGTATTGGTTTCCGATAAAGGTAAAGCCTTTGCCAAGTTCAAGCACAAATTGTTTAATTTTTTCTATCAATCGCTGTTCAAGCTCGGTTTCCCGCACCGCTTGCGTTAAGCCCAAAAAGCCTAAATTATAGGAGCTTTTGAGCATTTCATCGGCTTGTTCTGCTACTATTTCAGGTAAAGTTTCTTTAAAATTATGTGTTTTGGGCAGGCTTTTTTCGTTTTGGTACGCATCGGCTTTTAGGTAGTTAAGTAAAATATCGCGAGACCAACCCAAGGCAATTGCCTTTTCGGCATAAAACTGGGCTTCGTGATGATTTTTAACTTTGCTTAAAATCAGCAAGTTGTGTTTCCAAGGTAAAACTGCGACAGCCTGTCGCAGTTTTAGCGGAGCATGTACATAATACTCGTAAAAACGTTTCATATCCCACAGGTTCCGAGGTGAAAGCCCCATATTTGGAAACTCCGCTTTTAAATCTACCGACAAGCGATTTACTACTCCTGCTCCATGCCCTTTTTCGATTTTCTTCTCAGACAGTATTTTACCCAAGTTCCAATAAACACCATGTGCAGCCATGTTGATTTGCTTGGCAATGGATAGGCGAGCCTGTTTTATTTCTGCAACGGCTTGCTGAAGTATTTCTGCGTAATTATTATCTAATTCCATTGCTTTAAAACTGAATTTTCAGAAGGTTAGCAGCAATTATTTCGTTTAGTTGTGCTTCTTCGTTTAGTTGTGCTTCTAATTCTGCTTTTAACTTGGTAAATCGTTCTTCAAAATTAAAGTCGTCTTCTTCATCGGGCAAGCCTACGTATCTGCCCGGGGTAAGTACATAGTCAAGTTCTCTCACTTTACTGATGGGTGCGGAGGCGCAGAAGCCCGGGATGTCTTCGTAGGGTGAAGACGCTTCGTAGGGTGAAGACGCAGCTTCACCCGTACTGCGCCAATTGTGGTAAGTGCTTGCAATTTTATCAATATCTTCTTGCGAAAGTTCACGGGTTCTGCGGTTTATCAAATGCCCCAGGTTTCGGGCATCTATAAACAGTATTTCATTGCTTCGGTCTCTGAAGGGTAAGGATGAGCCATTGCCGGTACGGTTTCGGCTAATAAACCATAAGGCAGCGGGAATTTGCGTATTTAAAAACAACTTGGCAGGCAGGTTTACAATGCAGTCTATTAAGCCGTTTTCAATGAGGGCTTTTCTTATATCGCCTTCGCCGGAGGTTTTAGAGGTTAAAGCTCCTTTTGCCAACACCACACCTGCTTGTCCGTTTGGGGCTAAGTGGTATATAAAATGCTGCAGCCATGCAAAGTTGGCATTGCCGGTGGGGGGAGCGCCGTATTTCCAACGTCCGTCGGTTCGCATCAAATCGCCGCCCCAGTCACTCACGTTAAAGGGTGGATTGGCAATGATGAAATCGGCTTTAAGGTCTTTGTGGGCATCGTTTAAAAAAGAACCTTCGTTGTTCCATTTCACCTGTGAGCTGTCTATGCCTCTAATAGCCAAGTTCATTTTAGCCAATCGCCAAGTGGTTTGGTTGCTTTCTTGTCCGTAAATAGAAATGTCGTTTACCCTACCTGCGTGGCTATCCACAAATTTTAAGCTCTGCACAAACATACCGCCACTGCCACAGCAGGGGTCAAACACGCGTCCTTTATAGGGCTCCAGCATTTCTACCAATAGCTCTACTACGCTGCGCGGCGTATAAAACTGCCCGCCTTTTTTACCTTCTGCCAGGGCAAACTCACCCAAGAAATACTCAAAAACGTGTCCGAGAATATCGGCGCTTCTTGCTTTGGCATCGCCAAGGGCAATGTTTCCAACCAGGTCTATGAGTTCGCCCAAACTGGTAGGGTCAAGATTTTGTCGGGCAAATACTTTGGGCAACACGCCTTTTAAGGAGGCGTTTTCTTTTTCAATGGCATCCATAGCGTTGTCCACAAACTTCCCAATTTCGGGTTGTTTGGCTTTGGCTTGCAAGTAACTCCATCGGGCATCTTGGGGCACAAAGAATACATTTTCGGCTTTGTATTCGTCTTTGTCTTCGGGGTCTGCTCCGTTTATTTCTTCGGCTTGCAGTTTTGCGTAGAGTTCTTCAAAAGCATCGGAAATATATTTGAGGAAGATTAACCCCAAAACAATGTGCTTGTATTCGGCAGCGTCTATGTTTTTGCGGAGTTTATCGGCAGCCTTCCAGAGTTGTTTTTCTAAGGGTTCTTCGGTTGTTGGTTTTTGTTTAGCCATTGTTGGTGCTTAAAAAGTTAATTTGTTTGTTAGTTTGCTAATGTATGTTTTGCATTGTTCATTATGGTTATTGGGTGGGTTGGTAAGGTAGGCTCTTTGGTTTTTAGTTGTGTTGTACCAACAACCGCTAAGTACGGCGTTAGCGCTACTCCCCCATTCCGCTCAGCTTAATTTACTGCCACGCCACAAACATACAAAAATAATGGTACCTCATGTATGTATATGGAGATAAAATTGCCCGATGAGGGGGGAAAATACCGGCAATCGGAATTTTCAACTAAGTGGATGGGTTGCACCTTTAGCCGGTGGCTTGTAACCAAATGGTAGATAGCTGTTTCTAAGCTCACTTAAACCCGATGGGTGGTGGGAGGTAACCTTAATAGGGTTTTGTAGCGCAATAATCATTTCCCCCCTCCTCCCAATCAAAGGCAACCCCAATCATGCAGGGGGCTCGTTCAACAGTGGCTTTATTGTTTGGGTTTGGTAGGTAAGGAAGCCTTGGTTGTATGCAGCTAATCTTTTATATTCGTCAAAATGAAACACATAATAAGCTTTTCCCAAACTCAAACTTGTCAATAAAATTTTCACTAAAATTCTTTTTCATTTTATCTACAGCATCTTGTCCCCAGTTTTTTACATACCAGTTATCTCCAACACAAGTATAAGCCAATTCAAAATCTTCTTTTCTTCCCCACAACATATGTTTCTTGAATGTGTCATAAAACAAGTTGCTCATTCCTTTTCTTTGGTAGCCAATGTTGTTTATGTAGTAAATACCTTGAACTTTTATAGGTTGCCCAAATGAAATTGTATGATATTTTAGTCCGTTGTGTTCACATCTTAATTGTAAGGTTTTCAAAGAGCCAAGCTTTTGGCTTACGATAAATTTTGAAAGTCGTTCTTTCATTATTTGGTTGAATTCCCCAACAAATACTTCTATATAGTTACTCAAACTTAACCCTTCCATTTTTTTTAATTTTTCAAAATCCTCTTCGTTCTTAATAACCGCAAGAGATTTACTAAAATCAAAGTCATGAATTGTTGTGATGTATTTTTCGTAATTCTCCAATGGCACATTACAATCCAAATCCCAATCGGCAATGTGAAAAAAGTTGCCATTGTCATTTGGGGTCAAAGTAAGTTGTAAGTGAGAAACATCTAATCCCATTTTTAATCCTATTGTTTTCGGTCAGTTTGTGTTGTGATAGGCTTACCCGTAACGGAAAAGCATTTGTGTAGGGCGGGGTTTAACAGCACTACCGTTTCTACACGCACAAAGTTTATAGAAGGTACAAAAATTCAATTTAGTACGTTTGCCTGCCTTGAACAAATGCAATGTTAGCGGTATTTACCTTGGATTTATTTGAAAATACCATTTACAGTTTCCTTTAATTGTTCTGCTATTTTATTCAATGGTCCTCCCATTTCTTTCCCGCGTTGCAAAAACACTTCTGCTAAGGATTGATAGTACCATTTTTGTTCTTCTTTACCTGCATTAAATCTCTCCCAAAAAGTATCTCCAAGCTCAGAATAGTCTTGAAGTATGGCTCTTGCGTTATCAAGTTTATCTGCCGCTGATACTAAAAGTTTATCAATACTATCGGTTGTACTGAGATAGTTAATGGTATGTTGTTTTCGTTGTCTCCAACTTGCTTCCCATTGTGAATTCTTTACCGATTTTTCAGGTTCAGAAGCTCCTTGCACAACTTCCGCAACTCGCTTTCCAAATTTTCGCTCCACTACTTCTATAGTAATCGGTGTGTCTTCTACAACATCATGTAAAATACCCGCAACAATTACTTCGGTTTCACAATTATTTTCGCAAAGGATTTTCATCACATTCATTAAATGTAAGATGTACGGTATGTTCGTCCCCTTTCTAAAATGTCCTTCGTGTGCTTCCGCAACGAATTTTATTGCTCTGAATATCATTTTGATTTGTTTTTTATGTTAATTACCGCCAACTAAGTTCTACCCACCCTCTTTTGTTTGTATATCCAACCAATATAGTTGCTTTTACACACTCCCACCCCACAAACATACAAAACAACCAAACACCCTGTACCACCCGCCCACTAAAAATCTCCCACAACCGTAATTTTTCCAATTTAATTGTGGGGGTTTCCATTATCAAACTAACAATAGCCGGGCGTTATCTTACTGCCTAACCGGTTTTGCGCTTTGCGTTCAGGCGGGCTTAAATAGCGCCTTCCTTGCCCTACGCACAAAGTTTATAGAAAGCACAAAAGTACAATTTAGCACGTTTGCCCGCCTTTTTGCAAACATAATGTTGAGCGATTTTAATTTTTTATTTGCTCAAACACTTCGTCTATGTTCGTAAAGTTTTCATTATCGTCATAAAACAGATAATAAACAGGTTTTCCCCACTTTGCGTTTGCCACCTTGTTGAATGTTATTACACCTTCTCTCATCAAATTGAAGGTTAAGGGTTTGACTTGTACTCCACACCTTTCAATGCCGTTCTGTGAAACGATTAAATCAATTCTTAACTCTTCGTCCACAAACCCTTCCGCTTCCTCAACTGTGTAATTTGATAATTCACTTTTCAGTTTTGATAAGGCTTTGTTTTCTACAAGCGTTCCTTTTAAAGACTGTATAACAAAAAGGTCATATTCCCATTGAATACACTCTTGTAAAGAATACTTGTATCTACCCCATTCTTTAATTTGGGCTTCGTACAAGTTCTTGCCAAAATCTTCTACCGTTCCCTGACTTTTTACACCACACGAACAAGTATTTTCGTAATGCTGCTTTATCAACTCGTATAGTTCTTCCTTGCTTTTAGGACGATGTTCTTTTATCAACTTCATTACAGGAACCGATTTATATGGTGCAGATATTCCATATTTTCCATTCAGTCCATTAAGTTCTCCACCTGTGTATGCCATTGTTTTTTTGTTTTTAATTTTGCATAACGGTTGGCTATGTGCCGTGCCGACGTTTAGAAGGCATGGACACCATAGCCTTTGTTCTCGGCTGTCTTACGATTCTCATTTTGGTTTATTTTCATTCTGATGGAAAAAGTCCTTATTTCTAAAGAATTCGGACTTTACTTGCATTTGCTTACCCCAAGGAACCGATTTAGACATAGGATAAGATATATATAGTTCTCGTTTAGCGCGGGTAACTGCTACGTAGGCATTGTTTTTTTCTTCTTCTATATCACCTTTTCGTACAGCCCTATAATCAGGGAAAGTGCCTTGTCCCATACCAACGAGAAATACAACATAGTATTCTAAGCCTTTGACTGTATGAACCGTTGCGAGTGTCAGTCCGTGCTGATTTTGGACTTTAGTGATGCCCATTGCAAGAAACCTTCTAAAATCACTTATTGATTTTGAGTTTGCGGATACCGAACGGACATAATTACCCCATGCTTCTTGCCATTCCTCAATATCATTATAAAGCAAATCTTTTTCGTTTGTTTCTTCAATGACATGGCTGATTTCCAATATTTTATTCAAAACATCTGGAAACCTATTGATGTCTTTCTCTACGCTTTGCCAACATTCAATTAGACAATCAAAAACCTCCTTAGGGATGTAATCAAGGCTACTCTTTGATAAGGCTGTCTTTAAGCCTTCAATACAATCACTTAAAGACAACTCTGTTTCTTTAGGTATATCCAAAATATCAATGAGTTGATTATGATAGAGGTATGCCCTTTGGTTACAAAGTACCCGAGTACCCAAATCAAAAATTTTCATCGTAGTCGATTGAGGGTCGAGTATCTCCGTACCTTTTTTTAAGAAGAACTTGTCATTTAATTCTAAATCCTCTTCCAGTTTTTCAATAAGGGTGCTAAAAACAAACCTATTTCTTCCTAAGATAGCGACCTTATCAATAGTGAGTTTTCCATCATATCCTTCTGCCTCTGTACCGATGATTTCATGCAATTTTTTAAGCACCCAATTTGCTTCTGATTCTTCATCGTTGAAAGAATGAAATTCCACAGTACCTTTATAGTAACTTTCCACTGGGTTTTGCTGGATTCCTGCAAGCTCGTTTGCAAGCTCTATCACAGTATCAGAAGAACGATAATTGAATTGGATTTTCTTTTTTTGAGATTCCGTTAATCTAAAGTCTTTTACGAACTCCTCCGTCATAAATTTGCTACTTGCACCAGCATACCCATGTATGGCTTGATTAGCGTCACCAACCATCATAACCTTCCTTAAAGTATCTCCACATAAGGCTTTTACAAACTCATACTGAGCGAAGCTCAAGTCTTGCGCTTCGTCAACCATGACGTATTCGTATATTCTTCTGTATAGGTTGGCAACGGCAGGTCGTTCATTCAAAATCTTCCATGCCAAAAGAATAATGTCGTCATAGTCAATTAAATTTTGATTTCTAAGTAGGTCATTATAGTCTTTATACAAGCTAATTGTACACGGTGTCCAATTCTCTCCTGGTGGGCTGTCTGCTTCACTATCAAGCCAGACTAATTTTTGTTTTTTACCACTAATGAAGTTGATGCACTTATTTAATAAATCAGTTTGGTACTGAGCCAATGTCTTAAAGTTTGCAAGAGTTTCGGGTTTTGGATTCAAGTAGTGTCTTGATAGAAACGGATTGGACAAAATAACTTCTGTTATGATAGATTTTCTATCTGATTCTTTATCCACAATAGTCGGCAGTTCATCTATCCCTAATTCGTGCCGCCGAGATTTAATAATATCTAAAGCAAAGGCATGAGTCGTCCCAATAAAAGTTCTATCCTTTACCATGCTTAAATCTTTAAGTCTTTCCTGCATTTCTTCGGCCGCCTTATTGGTAAAAGTTAAGCACAATATTTTTGACCTGCTTTTGGGCGAATTTTCGATTATCCGGCGGACAGATTCCGTCAAAACACGAGTTTTACCACTCCCTGCAGATGCTTCCACCAACATAGGCTCACCGCTTGTTAACCATTGGTCAACAATACTCTTTTGTTCTGGTGATAAACTCTGTTTAGGCATAAGTCAATATTATAATTTCTGATCTAAAAAGGTAAAAAGGTCTTTTATCTTTTGTGGCATTTGTAAATCTGGGTTAGCATGCTCGATAATTGATTGCGCCCATATCGGAGCCATTTTGCTTTTCCAGTTTTTTACGGTGTTATCGTTTTTTAAATCTGTATCTGAAAGTCTTTCTACCCTTGTTCTCTCTGTGGCTTTTCTTGTTTCATCGGAATATTCAGGTTCTTTGATTGTAAAATACGCATTTTGAAATTCTGTTCTATACCCCTCGTCAATAAGATAACCTTCTAATGAATTGTTAAGTAAAATAAACCGATTGTCATTATTGATGTCTGCCCTCAAATCGGTGGCAATCCTGTTGACTTTTGTTTGAACTGCTGGGTTATCATAATCACTAAATATGACCCAAGGTATTTGCAATGCTTCAAGAAACTGAATATACATTTTATAAGCATCGCCACTGCAATGTGTGAGACTAACACCTTTCTCAAAAGCCTCACAGCCCCAATGTTTTTTTGCGAAAATTGGCAATGCACCCTCTTCTGTTGGCCCTTCAAAAAGTACGACAAATCGGGCAAAAAACAACTCTCCCCTTGCTCTGATAATCTGAGTTTCCAGAGAGTGCTTTTCTTTAGGCGTTAAAGATACAACTAATTGCTTCAAATCAGCAATTTTCGTGGAATCCTCTGCTTTATAGAAAACTCTAAGTTCCTCCAATCCTGCTAATGGAGCGATATAAGGTGAGTGAGTACTGATGATTTTTTGCCCAGTGACACTTTTTAACTGACCATATACTTGTCTTTGAGCGTTTGGATGCAAGTGGGCCTCTGGTTCTTCCAATGCTAATACAGGATGCAACAAATCCCCGTCATTATCTGCCTTCTGTTTTATCCAGTTCACGTAAGCCTTATACCCAAGTAATGAAGCCCAACTTCGAGTACCCATCCCGTGATACTCTAAGCTGAAAGTTTCTGAGCCACCATCTTGAAAATTGACTTTAAGACCTTTATGAAGATCTCTCAGTTTTTTTGGAAACGGGGTAATTTCCACACCACTTCCCCTTGTCTGAACGGTCTTGTTTAACTCTTCCAGCGTAGTTTTCAGGTGTGTAAGAACTGCACTGTTTTTAACTGATTCTTGGTTTAGCGTAGTTAAAGCAGTCTCCAGACGTTCCCTCTGAGTATCATCGTATTTAATCTGAGAAGCTAAACGCCCAAAGTAGGATTGAGCAAATTTTAAATCCTCTTGTAAGTCTCTTTGGGCATCAATAAAGAATAAGGGTAGTTTTGTTATGTTGGCGGTTACGTCCTCGTTTTCGTCAGCATTACCAGAGTCCCAATCTTTGATAATGTATCGCTTAATTTGTGCCTCGGTCTGTTGAGCAGAAAAATCTACAATGGTTTTGTAGGCAAAAAACTCTTCATTTTGAGGATTGATTTGGATATCAGAGCCAAACACTTGCGCCCATTCAATTGAAAAACTTGCACTTCCTACTGGTTTGATTTCTATATCAACTTCTACACGGGGATTTTCTGGGTAGTTTCCATCTTTATTGATGAACAAATCATCTCTCGATATAAATTTTCGATCTGAGGTAAGAGCTACTGTTAGAGCTCTCAAGAAAGAAGTCTTTCCTGAATTGTTTGTCCCAAGCAGTAAAGTCATATTTCCCAAAGTTGTTTCGACGTTCATAAGAGAACGGAAATTTTTAACCCTTACTCTGTTTATTTTTACTGCCATTACAAGATATATTTTTTTCGTTATTTGCTTGCCGAGAACTAAGATATATCCCCCCCCTTTCATTCCCCTATCCCCCCATTCCGGTCATTTACCCACACTCCCACCCCACAAACATACAAAACAACTAAACACCCTGTACCACCTACCCACTAAAAAACCCTCACAACCGTAATTTTTCCAATTTAATTGTGGGGGTTTCCATTATCAAACTAACAATAGCCGGGCGTTATCTTACTGCCTGACGGTTTTGCGCTTTGCGTTCAGGCGGGCTTAAATAGCGCCTTCCTTGCCCTACGCACAAAGTTTATAGAAAGCACAAAAGTACAATTTAGCACGTTTGCCCGCCTTGCCACAAATGCAATGTTAGCACCTGTTTTTATTTTCTTGGTATTACTACCTTAAAACGCCCTATTTTCTGCTTGCTAATACCATTCTTTTTAGAAAGCATTGAGGCTTGAGGATTTGTCCTGATTTGTTTAAGTAGGTTAAGTTTCCGCAAATAGGTAACTTCTTTGTCATAAGTATCTCTATCGTTTGTATTCATAGCCGAATAAATATCAATAGGTGATAACTCCTTATCATTCATTCCCGCAATCAAAATCCTTTTTTGAATTGGGCTTAACTCAAAATCAGAAAACAAACGCAAAAACTCCTGTTGTATTGGTGTAAAATCGGATTTGTTAAATAAAATTACTGTAAACCAAACCGTATTGGAATATAATTTAGGCTTTTGAAGTTCATTTTGTTGCATTAGCGTAAAAATACGTTTCATACCTTCGCCCATTTCACGCATCGTTTCGTTTACTTTCAGGGTGTAGGCAATTTTGGCATTTCTGGAATCGTGGCGGTTGTCTAAGGCTTCCAAGTCCTGAACAGTTAAGGTAGAAAGTAAAGCGCCGGGACTTTTAATTTCCATTCTGTCATTAAAAATATGGATTTCAATTCCTCGCCCTTCCGCTGCGTAATCTCTATGTGCTATTGCATTGATTAAAGCCTCTTTACAAGCCTCTTCGGGATAAATAAACTTTTGTTTGAATTGTGCATTTGCGGTAAATTCCGTTTTATATGCCAAATACGGACGCATTGATTCCCAAGATTTGAATATCAACTCATAAATATTACCTTGTACAAACTCATCACTAATAACATTATATTTTTCGCCTGATAATAACTCAGTGCCTGCAATTTTTATAAAACGCACTTGGCAACGGGGATGCCATCTTTGTATATCTTTTGCAAACAATAAGACAGATGCTCTCGTAAGGCGTAAGCCGTTGGTGGTGTATTGTGCCAAACCCAAATGCTGTAAATATCTCTCAACGGTATATCCTTTCAAATAACTGTCTGCCAAAGATTGTAGTAATGAAATATCCAAATCCGAAACAGTTGCACCGTCAACAAATTGTCTGTCATACTCTCTTGACTTTATTTCTTGTTGGTCAAATTGCAATTTTTTGACGTTAGCAGGTACAGTCTGCCGTTTTTCATTGCGGCGCATTACTCTACCATCTCGTAACTGATATATTTCAGAGCTTCCTTTATCCACTTGAAAAAATAAAATGACTTTTCCTTCAATGTTGGCTTTTAATTTATAAACCATTGGTAATTCTTGCCCGTCATAAACGTGTGTTTTAGGTGAGTTCAGCATCATTTCAACATCTTCATCAGAATGTGGCACACCTGTAATTGTGGTATCGTCCTCTACGCCAATTATTATTTCTCCTCCGTCTGTATTCGCAAACGCCACCAAAGCCTCTGCAATATCTTCACATATTTTTTTTGCAAGACGAGGCTTTTTATTATCAGGTCGCCCTTCTAATGCAGATTTAAACTCCCTAAAATCACTTTCTCCAACGAGAATAGAATTTTTTATTCTCTCTTGTAAAATCAATATGTCTGTCATTGTATCATTTTGTTAGTTACTCAAAATAGGCGCTAACTAAGTTCTACCCACCCTCTTTTGTTTGTATATCCAACCAATTTAGTTGCTTTTACACACTCCCACCCCACAAACATACAAAACAAATAAACACCTTGTATCACACCCTCAATAAAAAAAGCGATAACCCACTAAAAAAACACAACCGGCTATTCCTAAACAAGTAGCGGGCTTGTACCTTTCGCTTTTACCCGATGACGTTTATGCTCCTCCCAATCAACGAGAATCATACAAATTGCAACGTGTTGCTATGGATTTGGATTGCAACTGTTTTAATGTTCGTGCTTCGCACATAATAAAGCCGCTGTTGTTATTAGCTTGGCGTCTATCAGTCCGAAGTAGTGTTGTCATAAGTTGATAGCTGAAGTAAATATAACTGTTGTTCCAAGTTCTTCAATGAAGTCTTTCAACTCTTTCGTCGTTGGGGTGATGGATGATTTGCTTGCTATAAATAAAAGCAAATTGTTATTATAGAAACGCTTTTTGTAGTAAATGACTTGTCCAATCATACGCTGCATATCTGTCGCACTTAAATTGTCTGCGATTTTCAATTCAATACCAACTTGTCCGTTACCAATGTCAATGTCCGTTTTGAGTGCAAGAAAACCTCCAATGTTAAATTGTCTGTGAACACGTTCTTTGCCGAAAACCATTGCAAGTTGGTCCGTAACAAATTTTTCAAAGTCAACCTCTGAATTGAGCCTCCTTTTAATAACTAACAAGTTTTCTAAAGTTGCTTTTACGTTGTCAAGATTGATAATAATTTCTTTATCGTTGTCAAACTTGTGAAGGTCAGCAAGATTTGTATTGCTATAATCAACTCCTTCAATATCGCTTTTTAGAATTTTATACAGGTCTTTGCTTAACTCCATTTTCAATACTTTATAGGTCCGCTTAGGCTTAAGAGTTACAAGGGCAGAGTCTAAGTTGGATATAATGAGTTCAAGTTTCTGTCGATAGCTGTCGCTTGAAGTTAAGACACGACTTTTGTATAAGTTATCAATTGTTGTAAGAAGTTCAATGATTTGTTTCTCGCTTGTTTGGTCTTGGTCAACAAGGTCAAGATACCTACTTATGATTGTCTTTTGAATTCTAAATGTCATAGTATGTCGCTCGTTTTTAGCATTGTTCGTTTAAGTTCGCATTGTCGTTATAGCCTCGTCTATAAGGTTTTTCGGGCTTTGCGTTCGTGCGGGTTTTCGGAGCACAAAAGTTTAATAGAAGAACTGCACTTGAACCTGCCACAAAACTGTCATACGAAGCACTGCACCTGCCATTACCCCAAACCGCCTGTTGTGTGTTGTGCTTCTTTCTGTTATCATGTCAAACTATTCGGAAATTCGTCCGCAACAATCTGTTCAATTGTCTTTGGTTCTTCGGTAGAATTTAGTTTTGCCAATATTGCAATTGTCTCTCTGTATTCCATTGCTTCTGGTATTCTAATGAATTCTGTTTCAAGTCCGATTTCTTTAACTTTTTGTTCAATCTCATCCAAGGTAACTTTAAAAAACTCTTTTCTGTAATTAAGCATATTTACTTTTCTATTAGCAAAAGCGTTGTGTAGTTCGTTCTCTAAGTTTGGTGCGTCCTCGGAAAAAATCATGGCGTGAATGTCAAACTGAAAAGGGACGGAAGCATCTCCAAGTTCTTTTATTCTATCTTCAGGTTCAAGTCTTCGCGTCATACCAATTTTATAAACATGTTCTCCAAAAGAACCAATGTTTGAGATAATATAAACATGTCCTCTTTTGGTCTGCTGAG
The DNA here is from genome assembly GCA_002345145.1 of Bacteroidetes bacterium UBA2322. GTDB lineage: Bacteria > Bacteroidota > Bacteroidia > Chitinophagales > UBA2359 > UBA2359. The sequence goes on along the minus strand of DDVC01000178.1, from coordinate 7,157 downwards.
CCATAGATAATGCGCGTTCTTTTCTGTCATGTGCTTCTTGAAGTTCTTGTTCTAATTTTTGAATTTGTGCTAAAAGCTTGTCATGTTTGTCGCCAGTAGCTTGTTCCATTTCTTTCCGTGCTTTGTCTAATGCTTTTTGATAATTGGCTTCTTCTTTCTCAGCTTCTTTTTGAGCCTGTTCAAATTCACGTCTTGCCTTTTCTTCTTCACGCAATGCTTCTTGAGCAGCTCTTAAATCTTCTTTTTCCTTTTGTTTTTTTAATTGATATTCATACTCTAATGTTAGTTCTTTCAATTTTAAGTCTAAATACTCTGGTTGTATTGTTACCATTTGACTTTCACCAATTTTGTTAATTGTCTCAAAGGATTTCTTTATGCGTTCCTTCATTTGATTAACATTGTTCCATTTCACTTTGGCGATTAGTGATTCACATTCTCCGTTGAATGCTCGTAAAGTTAACTTGATGTATCTTTTTGTGCTTGCTCGTCCTTTTGCTTCACTACCGTCAATAGTCCAGTTTGTCCTGCAAATAGCGGCTCTCTCAGAACTAATCATTTCTTTTTGTAGTTCAATAATCCTGTTCAGCTCTTGTCTATACTCGTCAGATTTTTCAAACTCGTATATTGGCTCATAAACACCGAACTCAATCATGTCTAATTTATTTTCAAATAAACTGATTTCCTTACGGAGTCTAGTGTATGTGTCAAGTGCACCCTGATAGTCTGAATTTAACTTTACTAAATTGTCTTGAATGCTTTTAATTTCTGATTCTTTGTCAGCAATAAGTTTTTCTAATTGCTCCCGTTGTCTCTTTGATTCAGCTTCTATGTCCGTGATAGATTTATACCGTTCAAGTTGAGATTTTAACTGAGCAATTTCCTCAAATTCTTTTTTCTTTAAAAAGTCAAATAGTCCCATTGTATTTATGATTTAATATTCTGTGTCTTGTCTGTCAGCATAGCCTATAACGCCCGCCGAATTACCGAAGTGTCGCCCCACCTCTCTAACCATTACACCACACAACTACCGGCGGCATTTCCGGTAATTCG